>JADGGZ010000079.1 GCA_019689675.1 Rhodospirillales bacterium
GGTGCTGCGGCAGGCCCGGCCGGCGCCGGCGCGGCAGCGCCCCCTTCCTCGTCGGAGAGCGAGGGCGGTTCGGCTGCGTCGGCTTCGCATGCCGCCGCGGCTTCGTCCCGGTCGCTCTCCCCGGCGGCGCCGGCTTCCTCGTCGGCCTCGGCGTCTTCTTCGTCCTCGCCGTCTTCTTCGTCTTCGTCGTCGTCGCCTTCGTCCTCTTCGTCGTTCTCGTCCTCGTCCTCGGCCGCTTCCTCCTCGCTCTCTTCGTCCTCGCCGGCGAGCGCGTCGTACTCTTCGTCGCTGAGCTCGCTCGTGGAGTAGGGCGAAAGGCCGCGCTTGGCGGCGAGAAGACGGACGAGAAGAAGCGCGTGCTCGGCCGGGACGCGGCCCTCGATCACGGCCTGCACCAGCTTGGCGTGGACGATGTACGGGTCGAGCGCCTCGGCGCGGGTGATGTCGAGGACGGGGAGCTCCTCCCCGCGCCGCGCGGCGGCGTCGATGCGCGCGGCGCAGAACCGGGCCGCGGTCCTGTCGCCCTCGAGGGCGGCTTCGATGACGGCGCGGAGGATGGTCTCGGCCTCGCCCTCGCGCAGCGCCGCGACGAGACGCGTCGCGTAGCTCGTCGCGCCTTTCGGCCGTCCGGCCGGATTTCCGGAATGACCAGGGGCGAACCGGCCGTCGGGCGTGCGGCCGGGAAGTGCTGCTGCTCCAGGCATGGCGGGCTCCATTGCATGACCGATATGGGTGGTCATGTTAGGAACGAATTGGGAACGCGTCAAGCCGTTCGTGCGCGATCGTGAGGATCGCGGGCAGGAGTTACGATTGGCGCGGCTTCGGTTCCGGAACGCTGCTTAGCGCGAAGGCGCGGCAGCCGGTGGAGATCGCAATCGAATTTGCTTATCGATCAAGCGGAACGAGCGACGACCGTCCACCTTCGCGTGAACCTGCAACCGGGCCGGTTCGTCGGTCTTCACCAGTATCGGCGGCATCAGCAACGTGATGGGCGAATCGTCGCTCGCGGCTGTCTCAATGATCGCTTGCCCGTATTTCTTCCCTCCGAGCAAGACACTCAGCTCTATTTTGTGAGAGCAACCTTTCTCGGGGAAAAATTCGAGGTACATGGCGATTTTGAAGGCGCCGGGCAGCCTGTCCGCTAGGATGTCGCCAGAATAGACGCCAGCAAGCACGGCCTTGTTGCTGCCCGCATCCCGGTAGACCGCGTCGCAAAGAATCGCATTCCTGAAGGTTGGGGCAGCCATGACTATCGAACCAGCGTCACCACTGCGTTCGCCGATGCGCTGGTCGTTGTCGTCAGGGTTGTCGCGCCATCGGACAACTGAAATTCGATCGCAGTCGCTGCCGTTTTCTCCTTCGGGGGCGGCAACACCTCGCCAAGCGCCCTGGCGATGAGCGGGTGGGCGTAGTTCGGCTTGCTTCGCTCGCTGAAGCGGACAATGCGCGGGGGCTCGGGCTCTGCACCGAGCGCTAGGAGAAAATCGCTGATCGTGTCCGCAGTCAGATTGCTGGGGTGTGCGAGTAGTCGATTTATCTGTGCCGGGTCGCGACCGAGGCGTTCGGCAACTTCACGCTGGGTGATGCCGGTGCGTCGGGCTTCCTCAGCGAAAAAGGTGGTTAGCGCCGCGTGCAACCGATTCTGGTATCGGCGGCGGAAGTAGAAGAGGTCACGCGTGCTAACGCCTTTCTTTGAAGTAGCGACCATCAAGCGCCCCTGTAATGAATTCCTTCACGTCCGTTCCCTTTAGAGGCGGGTAAGGGTGAAACAGCCAACGCCATTTCGCCGACGCTTCCCGCTTCACCTTCTTCCACTCTCGAGATTGCCAACCTCCTAGATCCTTCCGAAGCGCAAAGTTCGTGGCCACATACGTATCCTTGGCGGCGAACAGGCCCAGGACGCGGATGGACGGGTCATGTCCGACGCTCCGGATTTCCCAAACAGCGTCAGCCGCGGGATAAAGAAGAAACAAATACTTGGGCCCCAGCTGGTCGCCCGTGACGAAACGCTCCAAATCCGCTTGAAGCTCGCCAATCCTCTGCTCCCACTCCTCGTCGCCCTCGGGTGACTGTAGGAGTTCCCACAAGCTTTCGACGACGAACATGGCCCGAACGGGCGCGACACCCGGTGCCCGCGGCAACAGCGGGAACAGCATGCGGCGCTGCACGCGGTCCACAATTTCATCCTCGATTGACATATAAGTCAATATTTCTTTCTGGACAATTGCTGCGGAGAAAAGGCCTACAACTCAACCTTAACGCAAGAAAACCAACGTTGATGCCGATATTTGGCCGATGACGCATGAGGCCGGCAGTTGCTGCGGCCAACGCTGGCTCAAGACCGGGAGAAGGCCTCTCGAGGCTCCCTCCGCCATCGACTGTCGCGGCACACCTGTGACGCGTCCAGCCGCGCGGCGACGAAGGCGCGGTCGACGACGAGGCGCCGCCGTTCCGGGCTGTCGGAAAGCTCGAACATCTCGTCGAGAAGCACCGTCTCCATGACGGCGCGGAGCCCGCGCGCGCCGAGGCCGCGGGCGAGCGCCCGCGCGGCGATCTCCTCGATGGCGTCGGGGGTGAATTCGAGCTCGACGCCGCTCCAGCGGAAAAGCGCCCGGTACTGCTCGACGAGCGCGTTCCTCGGCTCGGTCAGGATGCGGACGAGATCCTCGCGGCCGAGCGGCTCGAGCACGACCACGACGGGGAGCCGGCCGACCAGCTCCGGCAGCAGCCCGAACTCGACGAGATCGCGGCTGGAAGCGCCTTTGAGGCCGTTGAAGGCGCCGCCGCAGATGAAGAGCACGTTCGTCGTATCGAGCGTGGCATCATTGGCGGAAGCGCGCCGGCGCCCGCGATCGAGCGACGCCGCCCGGCCTTCAATGAGCCCGAGGAGGCTCCTCTGGACGCCCGCGCCCTTTATGTCGGGGCGTCCCGGGTCCTGGTCCGGCAATGCGGCGAGCTTGTCGATTTCGTCGATATAGACGATGCCCTTCTCGGCGAGCTCGAGGTCGTGGCCTGCAGCCTCGACGAGGGCAACAGCGATGTCGCCGACGTCGCGTCCCGCATAGCCGGTCCGGGTGAGAGTCGTCGCATCGATCGTGGCGAAGGGCAGACCCGCGACCTCGGCGAGGCTCCGCGCGAGAAGGGTCTTGCCCGAACCCGTGCTGCCGATCAGCAGCACGTTGCTCTTCGCGACCTCGACGCCGCCGCGTATCGCGCGATTGAAGAGCCGCTTGTGATGGTTCCAGACGGCGACGGCGAGGACGCGCTTGGCATGGTCCTGCCCGATCACGTCCTCATCGAGAAGCCGCTTGATCTCGGCCGGGGGGAGGTGACGGAGCGAGCGGAAAAGCGAGTTGTCGTCGACGCGAAGGACCTCTGCCGCGGCGACCGCGCAAGCCGCGCAGATCGCGGCCTCGCCGGCGGAGAGCAGCGGGTCGGCCGGCTGCCGCTCGCCGCAGAACGAGCACGCGCCGGGCCGCGGCTTCGCGCGTATCCGATGCGGCGGCATCAGTACGAAGCGCCCGAGGCCGCGACGGCGATTTCGCGTTTCGCCGGGGGCTGCCCGGGGGCGCGCTGCGAAACGAGATTGGCGACCATCTGCCCGGCGCCGCAGGCCATGGTCCAGCCGAGAGTGCCGTGTCCCGTATTGACGAAGAGGTTTTCGTAGCGCGTGCCGCCGACGACCGGCACGCCCGACGGGGTCATCGCGCGGAGCCCCGTCCAGTACGAGATCTCTTCGATGGGGCCCGCCTGGGGATAAAGGTCCTCGATGACATGACGCACCGTCCGGCACTGCTGCGGACGGATCGAAAGGTCGTACCCCGAGAGCTCCGCGATTCCCGCCGCGCGGATCCGGCCGCCGAGCCGCGTGATCGCGACCTTGTGCCGCTCGTCCATGACGGTCGATCGCGGCGCGGCGTCTTCGTCCGCGACCGGCAGCGTCGCCGAGTAGCCCTTCACCGGGTACACCGGAATGCGCAGGCCCACGGTGCGAAGGAGGCGGGGCGACCAGCTGCCGAGCGCCACGACGAAGGCGTCGGCGGCGACGGATTCGCCGTCGATGATCGCGCCGGCGATGCGGCCGTTTCCGGCGCAGAGGCGCTCGACCCGCGCGCCCATCCGGAACTGGACGCCGCGCGCGTGAAGGACACGGGCGAGCTCGACGGTGAACTTGTGGCAATCGCCCGTCTCGTCGCCCGGAAGGTGCAGCCCGCCGACGATCTTGTCGCCGACGCGCGCGAGCGCCGGCTCGACGGCGAGGCACGCGTCGCGGCCGAGCAGCCGGTGCGGCACGCCGAGGCGGCGAAGGATGTCGGCGTCGAGCTTCGCGCGCTCCATCGCGGCGTCGTCGCGGAAGAGCTGAAGCGTGCCGAGCTGCAGGTCGTCGTAGCGGATGCCCGTGTCGCGCCGGAGCGCGACGAGGCACTCGTGGCTGAAGCGGGCGAGGCGCAGGATCTGCGGCTTGTTGATCGCGTAGCGCGCGGCGGTGCAGTTGCGCAGGAAAGCGGCGAGCCACGTCCAGAGCGCCGGGTCGAGGCGCGGCCGCAGGACGAGCGGCGCGTGCCGGTCGAAGAGCCACTTGATCGCCTTGAAGGGCACGCCCGGCGCGGCCCAGGGACTCGCATAGCCCCACGAGATCTGGCCGGCGTTCGCGAAGCTCGTCTCCATGCCGACGCCTTGCTGCCGGTCGTAGACGACGACTTCGTGCCCGCTCTCCTGCAGATAGTAGGCGGTCGTGATTCCGATCACGCCTCCGCCCAAGACGACGACCTTCATCCCTCTCCCTCCATGCGCGATAAGCATTTCGAGAGGCGGCCGGGAGGATCGTGGCCCTCCCTCGCGCGCCTACACGGCTCGTGTCGCGCTGTCAGGTGCCCGGGGAGGCGGAGAAGACGGAGAGGCTATCGGGAGGGCCGGCGAGACCGGCGGGGAGATGGGCCGTTCCGGTGCGGGGCTCGTCCTCGAAGGAGGCGCCGGCGCCGTGCCCGACGGCAAGGGCCGCATCGTATTTCGCCGCGGTGGTGCGGCGGAGGAAGGCGGAGGAAGAAGAAGCGTTCGAAGTGCCGGCCGGCAGTCCTTCGAGCCGGCCGAAATCGTTCCTGGCGACAGGGGTCGCGGGCGGATCGCCGAGGAGCATTTTCCGGTTCATCGTGCCCTCCAAAGCTGAACCGCCGCCCGAGGGGCGGCGGCCGAGTCAAATGTATCAGTGCCGGGCGCGAATTTCAAAGACGGGGGGCGGCGGCGTGTCGCGGCTCAGGTGCGCGGCACGCCGGCAACGGCGAGACCGTCGCCGAGCCGATCCATGAAGCCGGGCGTGAACGGCCAGGCGGCGCGCGCCGCCGCCACGGTGAGATGGCGGTCCTTGCGCAGAAGCCTGCGCGCGGACCGGCGGGCCTCGTCCCGGGCGCCCGCGTGCGCCGCGGCGGCGACGAGGACGCGCTCGGCCCAGTACGATTGCGGTCCCGCCGCGACCCCGTCCGCGACCCAGCGCGCGGCCCGCTCGTAGCGCCCGGCGTCGAAATGCGCGCAGCCGATGCCGATGAAGACAAGGTGCCGCAACGGCTCGAACGGCATCAGCCGCAGCGCGTTCTGCAGCTCGCGCATGGCGCCGTCGCTGTCGCCCGCATAGGCGGAAAGCCAGCCGCGGCGGACCCAGCCCCAGGGCGACCAGGGATCCATCGCGAGCGTACGCTCGATGAGCCGGTCGGCCTCGGCGAGCCGACGCGCGAGCGTGAGCGCGCCGCTGCAGAGGCTGAGCGCGAGCGGATCGCGCGGTCCGAGGCGCGCTGCCTCGTCGGCGAGGCGCAGCGCCTGCGCGCGGTCGAGGTCCGGCGTGTCGCCGAAGCCGTGCGCGGCGCGCTGGCTCCAGCACCAGGCGGCGATCGCCTTCGGCAAGGCGTGACGCGGCGCGAGCTCCGCGGCACGCGCGGCATCGGCGAGCGCGGCGCTGCAGGAACCGGGGCCCACCATGAACGCGGAAGCGAGCGCGCGCCAGACGAGGCGCAGCGCCTCGTCCTCGTTCTCGTCGGCGCTTCCGGCGCGCCCGCTGCGCGCCGCCTTCAGCGTCTCGGACGGAAGCTCGCCGAACTGGCGCCGGTACTGCCCCGCGAACCGCCCGAACTGGGTGAAGCCGTTCGCGACCGCGATCGCGGTGACGCTGGCGTCCTCGCCGCCGGCGAGGAGCTGCTGGCGGGCGCGCGCGAGGCGCATCCGCCGAACCCAGCCGAGCGGCGTCGTCCCGAGGTGGAGCCGGAAATGCGCTTCGAGCGTGCGCGGGCGGACGCCGGAAGCCGCGGCGAGGGTTTCGAGCTCGACCGGCTCGTCGAGACGGGCGCCGAGCCATTCGAGAGCGCGCGCGACGCTTTCAGGCAGTGCGCCTTCCGCCTGCGACTGCAGCTCGCCGCCGTCCGGCCTCTGCGATCGAGAGTCCATCGGCCTCGCCCCGGCAGGTCGGGCGAGCGCGGCCATCCGCGCCCGGCATCCGACAGGCGATGCGGATTCTGCATCATTCTGCGCCTCCTGCATAGCGAGGCGGGGGCGGGCAGGGAAAGGTGACGACCCGCCGGCCGAAAGGGGTCGGCAGCAGTTCGAAGGTCACCAGAAGGAGAAAAGTCATGTCGATGACGGCCACTGCCGCACTTCAGAAAGGGCCCGATCTCGCCGAGCTCAAGGCGCGCCAGCACGGCGCCTGGTCGGCGGGCGACTACGCCGTGGTCGGGTCGACATTGCAGCTCGTCGGCGAAAACCTCTGCGAGGCGCTCGATCTCCGCTCCGGCGAGCGGGTGCTCGACGTCGCCGCCGGAAACGGCAACGTCTCCCTCGCGGCGGCGCGGCGCTGGTGCGAGGTGACGTCGACGGATTACGTGCCGGCGCTCCTCGCCCGCGCCAAGGAGCGCGCGAAGGCGAACGGCTTCTCGATCGACTTTCAGGAGGCCGATGCCGAAGCGCTGCCTTTCGCCGACGGGAGCTTCGACGTCGTCGTGTCGACGTTCGGCGTGATGTTCACGCCGGACCAGGAGGCGGCCGCGAGCGAGATGCTGCGCGTGTGCCGGAACGGCGGCAAGATCGGGCTCGCCAACTGGACGCCGCAGGGCTTCATCGGGCAGATGTTCAAGACCGTCGGCCGGCACCTGCCGCCGCCCGCAGGCGCGAAGTCTCCGGCGCTCTGGGGCACGCGCGAGCGGCTCGACGAGCTCTTCGGCGCCGGCGCCGCCTCGATCAAGGCGAGCCCGCGCAACCACGTCTTCCGCTACCGTTCGCCGGCGCATTTCATCGAGGTCTTCGCGACCTATTACGGCCCGATGGTGAAGGCGGTCGCCGCGCTCGGCGAGGAGAAGCGCGAGGCGCTCCTCGCCGACATCAACGAGCTGATCGACGGGCTGAACCGCGCCGAGGACGGCACGATGATCGTTCCCGGCGAGTATCTCGAGGTGGTGATCGTGAAGCGGTGAGGGGCGGCGCGCCCGGCCCCGTCAGTCCTGGCGCGGCATCCGCTGCGGCGGCTTCCGCGCCTGCCAGCTCGCCGCCAGGAAGGCGGGGACGAAGACGAGCGCGAGGAAGAGGAGGGCGCCGGGCGCGTCCTTAAACATCGGCGCCATGCCGAGCGCCTCCGCGATCTGCCAGAGAACGAGAAAGAGGAGCACCGAGGCGACGGAGAACACGACGACGAAGATCGCGTAGGCGGCGAGCGGCTTCGATGCCGGGTGCCTGATCCGGCCGACGTAAGGGACGGCGAGCGCCAGGAGCAGCCCGAAGAGGACCAGGACCGTCAGCGGATCGCCCATCGCTCAGCTCCCGATCGCGGCGCCCCCGAGCGGCGCCGGGCTCATGCTTCGCTCTGCGAGGCGGCTTCGCCTTGACCGAGGTCAAGCGCGCGCTCGCCGCGTTTGGCGGGCGAGGCCTTTCGGGAGACGGCTGGGCGCGGGACCTCGAGGCCCTTTTCGACCATCTCGATGACGCGCGCGCCGATCTCGCGCCGCTCGGCCGGGCCGAAGCCGTGGAGCGGCCCTTCGAGCACGAGCATGGCGAAGCCGTGCACGGCGGACCAGGCGAGGAACTCGGCGCCCGGCCGGCGCTCCGGCGGGAGGAGTCCGGCCGCGACCATCTTGTCGAGCGCATCGCCGAGGAGCTGGAAAGGGCCGAGGCCGCTCTCGCCGCGACTGCTCGGATCTGCGCCCACCTCGAGCCCGCCCGGCACCGCGAAGGCAGTGCGGAAGAGCCCCGGTTCCTCCTCGGCGAAGCGGAGATAGCCGAGGCCGATCGCGCGGAGCGAGAAGCGCGCGACCTCCTCGGGCGTTCCTTCCGGGACGGCGGCGAGCTCGGCCTCCATCGCGCGCGCGACCGCAGCGAGCGCCGCCGCGCGCACCGCGTTCAAGAGGTCCTGCCGGCTCGCGAAATGCCGATAGGCCGCGTTCGGCACGACGCCCGCGCGGCGCGTCGCCTCGCGCAGGACCACCGCCTCGGGCCCGCCGTCGCGGGCGAGCGCGATCCCCGCCTCGAGGAGAGCCCGCCGCAGATCGCCATGGCGGTAGGTGGCGCGGGCGCGCGCCTTGGTTGTCACGGGTCTTGCCATTTCTGAATGTGGACAGTGTCCATCGGCTCTGCTATGTTTTGTGGACAGCGTACACAATACGGCGGAGGAAAAGCAATGAACGTGCAGCCCTATCTCTGCTTCGACGGGCGATGCGAGGAGGCGCTCGACTTCTATCGCCGCGCCCTCGGCGCCGAGGTGACGATGCTGATGCGCTTCAAGGAGAGCCCGGACAAGGAGGCGTGCCCCGGCGGCCCCGCGGACGGGGAGAAGATCATGCACGCGGCGTTCCGCATCGGCGGCTCGACGATCATGGCCTCGGACGGGCGCAACGAAGGCAAGACGCGCTTCGAAGGGTTCTCGCTCTCGCTCGACGCCAAGAACGAGGCCGAGGCGAAGCGGCTCTTCGACGCGCTCGCCGACGGCGGGCAGGTGCAGATGCCGCTCGCGAAGACGTTCTTCTCGCCCTGCTTCGGGATGGTCGCGGACCGCTTCGGCGTTTCGTGGATGATCGTCGTGCTGCCGCCCGACGCGGCCAGGGGAGGGTGACATGATGATGGCCGAACCGCAGAAGGAACACCGCTGGCTGCAGCAGCTTCTCGGCGACTGGACCTACGAGAGCGAGGGGAGCTGCGGCGAAGGAGAGGCCCCCTTCAAGACGAGCGGCACCGAGCGGGTGCGCGAGATCGCCGGGCTCTGGATCGTCGCCGAAGGCGAGGGCGAGATGCCGGGCGGCAGCCCCATGCGGACGATGATGACGCTCGGCTACGACCCGGCCAAAGGGGGCTATGTCGGCACCTTCATCGCCTCGATGATGACCCATCTCTGGATCTACGAGGGCAAGCTCGACGAGACCGGGCGGGTGCTGACGCTCGACACCACGGGGCCCAGCATGGAAGGCGACGGGAAGACGGCGCGCTATCAGGACGTCATCGAGGTGAAAAGTCCCGAGGAGCGCCTCTTCACCGCGCGCGTCGAGCGCTCGGACGGAACCTGGCAGGAGCTCATGGTCGCGCGCTATCGGCGGCGCGGCTGAGGGCGCCGGCGGATCGCCATCGGGAGGCGCGCGATGCCCTGCATCTCCTTCACTGGCCATTTGAGGCGCTACCTCCCGGTGGCGACGGTCGAGGTCGCCGGCGACACGGTCGGCGCGGCGCTCTCCGCGCTCTTCGAGCGCGAGCCGCGGCTGCGCGGCTACGTGCTCGACGACCAGGGCGAGATCCGCCGCCACGTCGCGATCTTCGTCGGCGGCGAGCGGCGCGCCCTCGCGCACCCGGTGAAGCCGGAGGATCACATCTACGTGCTGCAGGCGCTTTCCGGCGGGTGAGGCCGGACGACGGGGAAGACGGCAGCGAGGACGGGGAGGAGTGAGATGAGCGATCGGATTCTGGCCGGCACGCGCAAGGGCCTTTTCGACCTGAGGCGCCGCGCCGGCGGCTGGGACGTCGAGAAGGTGCATTTCCTCGGCGACCCGGTGACGGCTGTGCTGAACGATGCGGGCACGCTCCACGCCGCGCTCGATCTCGGGCATTTCGGCGTCAAGCTCTGGGCGAGCCGCGACGACGGCGCGAGCTGGGAGGAGCGCCCCGCGCCGCTCTATCCGCCGCAGCCGGAGGGCGCGGAGGAGCCCTACCCGTGGAAGCTGAAGACGGTCTGGACGATCGAGCCGGGACTCGTGCCGGGCGTCCTCTGGGCCGGCACGATCCCGGGCGGGCTCTTCCGCTCCGCCGACGACGGGCGGAGCTGGGAGCTCGTGCGGGAGCTCTGGGACCATCCCGGGCGGAAGAAATGGATGGGCGGCGGCGCCGAGCAGCCCGGCCTCCACTCCGTCTCGGTCGATCCGCGGAACCCGGCGCGCATCGCGATCGGCGTCTCGACCGGCGGCGTCTGGCACACGGAGGACGGCGGCCGAAGCTGGGAGCTCGGCGCCAAGGGCATGTACGCCGAGTACATGCCGCCCGAGAACCGCTACGACGAGATCGCGCAGGACGCGCACCGGATCGCGCGCTGCGCGGCAGCGCCCGACCATCTCTGGTGCCAGCATCACAACGGCGTCTTCCGCTCCGAGGACGGGGGACGGACATGGACCGAGGTCACGTCCATGCAGCCCTCGAAATTCGGCTTCGCGGTCGCCGTCCATCCGCGCGACCCGAAGACGGCCTGGTTCGTGCCAGCGGTGAAGGACGAGACGCGCGTGCCCGTCGACGGCAAGCTCGTGGTGGCGCGCACCCGCGACGGCGGCGCCACGGTCGAGGTGATGCGCGAGGGGCTGCCGCAGCGCCATGCCTACGACCTCGTCTGGCGCCACGCGCTCGACGTCGACGCGACCGGCGAGCGCCTCGCCATGGGCTCGACGAGCGGCGGGGTCTGGATCTCGGAGGATTCGGGCGAGAGCTGGCGCGAGCTGCCGGCGCGCCTGCCGCCGGTCTCCTGCCTGCGCTTCGCCTGAGGCGTCCGCGGCGACGGGCTACTGCGCGGCGGCGAGCTCGGCCTTCACCTGGTTGAGGAGGCGCTGCGCCTCGCTCCCTTGGATCTTGGCGATGTCGTCCTGGTACTTGAGGAGGACGCCGAGCGTGTCGTCGATCGCCTCGGGCGTGAGGGCGAGCACGTCGAGCTGCATCAGCGCCTGCGCCCAGTCGATCGTCTCGGCGACGCCGGGCTGCTTGAACAGCTCCATCTCGCGCAGCTTGTGCACGAAGGCGACGACCTCGCGCGTCAGCGCCTCGGCCGCGCCCGGCGCTTTCAAACGGAGGATCTCGAGCTCGCGCTCGGCCGAAGGATAGTCGACCCAGTAGTAGAAGCAGCGCCGCTTCAAGGCGTCGTGGATCTCGCGCGTGCGGTTCGAGGTGATGACGACGATCGGCGGCTCGGCCGCCTTGATCGTGCCGAGCTCGGGGATCGTCACCTGGAAGTCGGAGAGGACTTCGAGGAGATAGGCCTCGAACGGCTCGTCGGTGCGGTCGAGCTCGTCGATGAGGAGGACGGGCGGGCCCGCGACGTCGGGCTCGAGCGCCTGGAGAAGCGGACGGCGGATGAGGAATTTCTCCGAGAAGATCTCCTCCTCCACGGTCTCGCGCGATTCGGAGCCCGCCTCGGCGAGACGGATCTCGATCATCTGGCGCGCGTAGTTCCACTCGTAGACCGCGGCGGCGACGTCGAGGCCCTCGTAGCACTGGAGGCGGATGAGCTTGCGCCCGAGCGTCTCGGCGAGAACCTTGGCGATCTCGGTCTTGCCGACCCCCGCCTCGCCTTCGAGGAAGAGCGGCCGCTTCAGCGCGAGCGCGAGATAGGCGGCGGTGGCGAGGCTGCGGTCGGCGACGTAGCGCCCGCGCTTCAGAAGCTCGAGCGTCTCGCCGACGGAGGCGGGGAGGGAGGTCATGAGGGGGCTATTAGAGCATTGCCGCCAGCGCGTCGAGGCGTCGCTCGAGCTCTGCCTGCGCGGGCGCGTGCGGCGGCATAGCCTTCAAGCGCGCGCGCATCTTCGACAAGTCGAGTACGCCATTGATCAGCCCGTTCTTCAGCCAGTCGCGATCTTTGTCGCGCCAGGCGCAGAGCTTCGCGAGGGCGATATCGTTCTCCTCGGGGCAGACTGCTGTTACCCCTCGTGCCTGCCGGCCGGCGTACTCGATCGCGCGCGAGCGCCAGTCGGTCGGCATCACTGCGGTGGCGGCGGAAACACCATCGGCGTAGTAGCCGAACTGTTCGTGAAAGGACGAACCTTCGCCGAGGACTCCGTCGATCAGGGTCGCGATGCTCTCGTCGTCCTCGGTGTCGTCGACGAAAATGTCCGCCTCTCTCGACATCGCCATCGACAGGGGTACGTTCCTGAGGCGCGCGATCAGGGCCGCCGAGCCGACGAGGACGAAGCGACTTTGCCCGGTGAGCTCCTTGACCGCACGCAGGATATGGTCGAGGTCAGCCCGTCTAAACGGCTTCATCCAACCGGCCGTCTCGCGCGAGCCGCATTCTCACTTCATGCGGAAGGACCGTGAAGACGGGGCACGAATCCCGGAGAGCCTCGCCTTCGGGGGTATCGGCGAGGAGACGGTCGCAGATCTCGTCGACCGGAAGCTCGATCACCTCGCGCCACAGTGCATAGTACCGCTGCATGCGCGGGTCAGGAGCCATGAAGCGCTCCATGTAGCGCCGCCCGTTCTCGACGAGCGTCGGGTCCCGACGCAGGCGGGCGCATACTTCCTCGAAGAGCGCCCGCTTGAATCTGGCGTGCCTCGTGCCGGTCATGGTGCCAAAGATAGGCGCGAACGTGGCGATCGTCCGCGCCCCAGCGCCGGCACGCGCAGCGGGCGACCTCCGCTTGCTCCCTCCCCCGCAGGCGGGAGAGGGAGCTGTTGCCGTGCCTGCGTCAGCCGCACTTCTCCACGGCTCTTCGCGCCATGACGCCGACGAGATGGGCGCGGTACTCGGCCGAGGCGTGGATGTCGCTGTTGAGGCCGTCGGGGCTCTGCTTCACGTCCTTGATTACGTCGGGCGAGAAGCTCTTCGAGAGCGCCGCCTCCATCTCCTTCTGGCGGAAGACGGAAGGACCGGCGCCGGTGACTGCGACGCGGACGCCGCCCGCGGTCTGCGCCACGAAGACGCCGACGATGGCGTAGCGCGAGGCGGGGTTGCGGAACTTCATGTACGCCGCCTTCTGCGCCGGCGGGAAGCGGACGGCGGTGATGATCTCGCCGGGCTCGAGCGCCGTCTCGAAGAGCCCGGTGAAAAAGTCGTCGCCCGGGATCTGGCGCTGGTTGGTGATCACCGTCGCGCCGAGCCCCACGACCGCCGCGGGGTAGTCGGCGGCGGGATCGGCGTTGGCGATCGAGCCGCCGATCGTGCCGCGGTGCCGCACGGCCGGGTCGCCGATCATGCCGGCGAGATCGGCAAGCGCGGGGATCGTGCTCCGCACGAGGTCGGAGGCGGCGACGTCTGCGTGGCGCGTCATCGCGCCGATGACGACGTCGTTCCCTTCCTTGCGGATCCCCTTGAGCTCGGCGATCCCGCCGAGGTCGATGAGCTCGGAGGGACGCGCGAGGCGCTGCTTCAAGGTCGGGATCAGCGTCATGCCGCCGGCGAGGATCTTCGCGTCCTCGTTCGCGGCGCGCGCCGCGGCGTCGGCGAGGCTCTTCGGCTTCTGGTACTCGAAGGCGTACATCCGTTCTTCTCCCTTATTCCGCCGCCATGCGGGGCCGATGCGCCTGGATCGTCTCCCAGATCCGGCGCGGGGATGCGGGCATGTCGATGTGCTTGACGCCCAAGGGCGAGAGCGCGTCGACGATGGCGTTCATGACCGCGCCGGGCGAGCCGATGGCGCCCGCCTCGCCGCAGCCTTTGACGCCGAGAGGGTTGTGCGTGCAGAGCGTCGCGTTCGTGCCGAGGTGGAAGCTCGGCAGGTCGTCGGCGCGCGGCATCGCGTAGTCGTTGAAGGAGCCGGTGAGGAGCTGGCCGGAGTCGTCGTAGACGCAGTGCTCGAGCAGCGCCTGGCCGATGCCCTGGGCGAGCCCGCCATGCACCTGGCCCTCGACGATCATCGGATTGATGATCCGCCCGAAATCGTCCGCCGCCCAGACGCCCTTCAGCTCCACGACGCCGGTGTCGGGATCGATCTCGACCTCGACCACGTGCGCCCCGGCGGGGTAGGTGAAGTTCTTCGGGTCGTAGAACGCGGTCTCGTCGAGCCCCGGCTCCAGCTCCTCGATCGGGTATTTGTGCGGGACATAGGCGGTGAGCGCGATCTCGCCGAAGGTCTTCGCCCGATCGGTGCCGGCGACCTGGAACTTGCCGTCCTTGAACTCGATGTCGGCCTCCGCCGCCTCGAGGAGGTGGGCGGCGATCTTCTTGCCCTTCGCCACCACCTTGTCGAGCGCCTTGACGATCGCGGAGCCGCCGACCGGCAGCGAGCGCGAGCCGTAGGTGCCCATGCCGAACGGGATCTTCCCCGTGTCGCCGTGCACGACCTCGACCTGATCGATCGGAATGCCGAGCCGGTCGGCGACGAGCTGCGCGAAGGTCGTCTCGTGCCCCTGCCCGTGGCTGTGGCAGCCCGTGAAGAGGGTGACCGAGCCCGTCGGGTGGACGCGCACCTCGGCCATCTCGTAGAGCCCCGCGCGGGCGCCGAGCGCCCCGGCGACGGCCGAAGGCGCGATGCCGCAGGCCTCGATGTAGGTCGCCATGCCGATGCCGCGATACTTGCCGCGGCTCGCCGCCTCCTTCCGGCGCGCCTCGAAATTCGCGTAGTCGGCGGCCTTCAGCGCCATGTCGAGCGTGGTGAAGTAGTCGCCGGAGTCGTACTGGAGGGCGACCGGCGTCTGATAGGGATAGGCGTCCTTCGGAATGAAGTTGCGCCGGCGCAGCTCGGCCGGGTCGATCCCGAGCTCGTCCGCGGCGAGATCGACGATGCGCTCGAGGAGATAGCTCGCCTCGGGGCGCCCCGCGCCGCGATAGGCGTCGACCGGCACCGTGTTCGTGAAGACGGCGCGCGTCTCGACGTAGATCGCCGGCGTCGTGTAGGTGCCGGCGAGGAGCGTGCCGTAGAGATAGGTCGGGATCGAGGTGGAGAAGGTCGAGAGATAGGCGCCGAGATTGGCGAGCGTCGACACCCTGAGCCCGAGGAACTTTCCGTCCTTGTCGAGCGCGAGCTCGGCATGGGTGTGGTGGTCGCGGCCCTGCGCGTCGGACATGAAGCTTTCCGAGCGGTCCGCCGTCCACTTCACGGGCCGCTTCACCTTGGCCGCGGCCCAGGTGACGAGCGCCTCCTCGGCATAGTGGTAGATCTTCGAGCCGAACCCGCCGCCGACATCGGGCGCGACGACGCGGAGCTTGTGCTCGGGAATGTGCAGCACGAACGCGCCCATCAGGAGGCGGATCACGTGCGGGTTCTGGCTCGTCGTCCAGAGCGTGTGCTCGCCGGTCGCGACGTCGTACTCGCCGATCGCCGCCCGCGGCTCCATCGCGTTCGGCACGAGGCGGTTGTTGACGAGGTCGAGCTTCGTCACGTGCGCCGCCTTGGCGAACGCCTTGTCGACCGCGTCCTTGTCGCCGAGATGCCAGTCGAAGCAGGTGTTGTTCTTCGCCTCGGGCCAGATCTGCGGCGCGCCGTCCTTGATCGCCTCGCGCGTGTCGACGACCGCCGGAAGCACTTCGTAATCGACCTCGATCGCCTCCGCCGCCTCGCGCGCCTGAGCGCGGGTCTCGGCGATCACCGCCGCGATGGGATCGCCGACGTGGCGCACGACGCCCGCCGCGAGGACCGGGTGCGGCGGCTCGACCATCGGCGAGCCGTCCTTGGAATGGATGAGCCAGCCGCAGGGCAGGCCGCCGACGTTGTCGCGGGCGAGGTCGTCATGGGTGAAGATCGCGTGCACGCCCGGCATCTTCGCCGCGGCGGTCGTGTCGATCTTCTTCAGCCGCGCATGCGCGTGCGGGCTCCTCAGGAGCCACATCCAGAGCTGGTTCGGCCGATTGATGTCGTCGGTGTAGGTGCCGCGGCCGGTGACGAACCGGAAGTCCTCCTTGCGCGTGACCCGCGCGCCGATTCCCGTTTCGCTCATTTCCTCGCCCCCATCGCCTTCGCGCCGGCTTCGATCGCCTTCACGATGTTGTGGTAGCCCGTGCAGCGGCAGAGATTGCCCTCGAGCCAGTGCCGGATTTCCTGCTCGGTGGGGTTCGGGTTCTTCTTCACGAGGTCGACGGCGCTCATGATCATGCCGGGCGTGCAGAAGCCGCACTGGAGACCATGGTGCTCGCGGAACGCCTCCTGCATCGGATGAAGCTCCGAGCCGTTGGCGAGGCCTTCGATCGTAGTGACGTTCGCGCCCTCGCACTGCACCGCCAGTATCGTGCAGGACTTGACGCTGTCGCCGTCGATATCGACGACGCAGGCGCCGCACTGGCTCGTGTCGCAGCCGACATGCGTGCCGGTGAGGCCGAGAGTCTCGCGCAGGAACTGGACCAAGAGCGTGCGCGGCTCGACCGTGCCGGACACCTTCTTGCCGTTCACCGTCATGGATACGGTGGGCATGGGAGCTTCCCTCCTCGATTGTTCTTTCCGTTAACGCGAGTTTCCCGCGCCCCCCTTCGGGGGTCAAGGTGGGCGCTTCGCGAAAGGCGCGCTACGGAAGCGCTCGAGGCGCGCGGCCGCCGCCGCGAGGATCAGAAGCGCGGCGTGCTCGCGCCTGCCGGCCTGGTGCGGATCGCCGACGCCGCCCGCCGCCGGGCG
>JADGGZ010000363.1 GCA_019689675.1 Rhodospirillales bacterium
GAGCCGCTTCGAGGAACTCGGCTATCGCTGGGCGTGGCGCGTCGTCGATGCGTACGGTTTCGGCCTGCCGCAACGGCGGGAGCGCGTCGTCATGGTGGCCTCGCGCGCATTCGATCCGGCGGATGTGCTGCTCGCCGAAGACAAGCCTCTGAAGCGGCGCGAGACGGCGCTCGGGAAATACGCTCACGGCTTCTACTGGACCGAAGGGATTCGCGGTCTCGGATGGGCCGTCGACAGCATTCCGACCCTGAAGGTCGGCTCTTCGGTCGGAATTCCGGCACCGCCCGCGATCCTCACCCGCGATGGCGTCGTCGTGAAGCCCGACATCCGAGATGCCGAACGGCTGCAAGGCTTCGACGCGGATTGGACGAGACCTGCCGAAGCCGTCGTGCGCGCGTCGCGACGATGGACCCTGGTCGGCAATGCCGTAGCGGTCAACGTCGCCGAATGGATCGGAAAGCGGCTCGAACACCCGCTCGACTACGATCGCGACCGGGATAGACCGTTCCCCGAGACGGGTCTTCTACCGAAGGCCGCTCGGTTCGACGGGGCACGGCGTCACGCGGTCGATGTCTCGACGGACCCGGTGGGAAACACGCCGCCGCACCTGCACGAGTTCCTCCGGCACCCTGGCGCTCCGTTGTCCGCGCGCGCGACAAGCGGCTTTCTGGCCCGAACCAAGAGGTCGTCGCTGCGCTTTCCGCCCGGCTTTCTCGAGTTCCTGAGCGCACATCACCAGCGCATGCTGCACCAGGACCAATTCATCGGGCCGTTGAAGCGGGTCGCTTGAATGGCGCCCGCCAAGAGCCGTCCGGTTCCGGACGACATCTGCGCAGAACTCGATCTCGCGGAAGGAAAGGTCGGCACTCCTGCCGAACGGGCGGGCAAGAAGAACTTCGCCCAAGCGCTTTCGACGGCGCTGGCGCAGAAATTCGCTGACGCGCTACGCCGCCGCTTTCCGGAAATTCTTCCTGACGCGGAGGGGCGCCAACATGAGAGTCGCGCGCGAACCTCGAAGGGCTACAAGCGTCTCGACGTCAACTACAGCACGGCCAAACTCGGCCTGGCGCTCGGCGTCTCGATCAAGACGCTGAACTTCCGGGATGCGGGCAGCGATCGCTACACCAAGAATTACACCCGGATCGACAACGAACTGCGTGCGGAAGCCGACGACTACCATGAGCGGCAGCCCTACTCCGTCCTGGTCGCCGTCATCTTCCTTCCTGCCGACGCTTGCGACGACGGTCGGCGAGGCAATCCCTCGAGCTTCGGTCATGCCGTCAAAACGTTCCGATTTCGGGCCCGGCGAGAGCGAGCGAGCGACAGTCCGTCGCTCTTCGAGGCAATCTACATAGGCCTTTACGAACCCTCGGGACCGAACCGCGGCGAGGTCCGCTTCTTCAATGTCGAACTCGCACCGCCGAGAACCGGACGCCCGGATCCTTCGAAGTTGATTTCGTTTTCAGAACTCGTCCGCAACATCGAGCAGATCTACGATCGTCGCAACCCGCCTTTCCGCTTCGAAGGAGAAGAGACTATCGAGGAGTGAAGTAGACCAGGAAGCCGGCGCTTCAGTGCCGAAGAATCGGCGGTCTCGCATTCCCATACAACGACTGCCCGCCAACCAGCCGCTTCAAGGGCTGCTGCTTTCCGCCGGTCCCGTTCGACGTTCGCCGCGAATTTCGGCAGCCAGTAGTCGCGGCGGGACTTCGGCGTCGTCGCACGCGGGCAGCCTTCGTGGCGGTGCCAGAAGCAGCCGTGCACGAAAAGCGCGACCCGGTATTTGGGAAACACGAGATCCGGCGTTCCCGGCAGGTCGCGGCGATGAAGGCGGAAGCGATAGCCGAGAGCGTGGGCGACCCGGCGCACGACGAGCTCGGGATCGGTGTCGCGCTGGCGCACGCGCCGCATCAGCGCCGACCGTCGCTCGGCGCTGATGATGTCCACGCCTACCTCACCAGCGCCCGGGCCTTTTCGGCGACGTGCTCGGGCGTGATGTTGAAGTGGCGGAAGAGCGCGTCGGCGGGCGCCGAGGCGCCGAAGCTCGTCATTCCGACCACGACGTCGGCCCAGCGTTCCCAGCCGAAGGGCGAAGCCGCCTCGACCGCGACGCGGGGCGCGGTCCCCAGCACCGCGGCGCGGTAGTCGGCGTCCTCCGCCTCGAAGAGTTCCCAGCACGGCATCGAGACGACGGCGGCCTCGATCCCCTCCTTCTGCAGGAGCTCGCGCGCGGCGAGCGCGACGGCGACCTCGGAGCCGGTGCCGATGAGCGTCACCCGACGCTCCCCCTCCGCCTCGGCGATGACATAGGCGCCGCGCGCCGAGAGGTTCTCGGGGCCGGCCTCGTGCCGCACCGCGGGAACCGCCTGGCGCGTCAGCGCGAGGACCGAGGGCGTGTTCCGCGCTGCGAGCGCCGCCGCCCAGCACTCCGCCGTCTCGACGGCGTCGGCCGGACGGAAGACGAGGAGGTTCGGGATCGCGCGCAGCGACGCCAAATGCTCGACCGGCTGGTGCGTCGGCCCGTCCTCGCCGAGCCCGATCGAATCGTGCGTCAGCACGTAGACGACGCGCACGCCCATGAGCGCGGAAAGCCGGATCGAAGGCCGGCAATAGTCGGAGAAGACGAGGAAGGTGCCGCCATAGGGAATGATCCCGCCATGGACGGCCATGCCGTTCATCGCCGCGGCCATGCCGTGCTCGCGCACGCCGTAGAAGACGTA
>JADGGZ010000004.1 GCA_019689675.1 Rhodospirillales bacterium
CGCTCTGTCGCCTCCGCCGCGACGTGAGCCCGCCCGGATCCCTTCACGGTAGAGGGGCGCGCATAGGAAGAATTACCAAACAAAACTTCGCCTAACTCGAACATCTGGAAAAATTGGCGTCGAAAAAAAGACACAAGCCGCACTGGGCAGCGCGACGAAGAAGTTTCTACGTAGACGGGTGTGACCGGAAGGCCGTGGTCACCCTCCTTGCCGGAGACACACCAGATGATTGTCGAACGCCTCAGGGGCGGAAGCCCAGGACTCGTCTGCAACCACTCGGGCCAACATTGCCGTTGCCCTGAAAATAAAGGATGTTCTCCTAGCAGAAGTGTCGCGAAGTCCGTCCTTGTGCAATGCGTTAACCATTTTTTATTGCATGGAGGACACGATCCGGCGCCGGCGCCGGTCGGGCATTGCGCAACTTTATTGCTCAGGTGGCGCCGGTGTTAAGACGCCATTAGGGATCCGGCGGTGAGGCTCCAGTCAGTCTTGGGAGACTCGGTTCTTCTGGCAGATACTTGTCGAACTCTGGCCATGTAGCCCGAACCTGACTCCTAGACTCTATTAATCTTTCAGGGACTTACAGAATGGCAACACTGGCAGGGGGCGCGTACGATGATTTTCTCAGCGGTACGCGCGGTAACGACCTGATCTTCGGCCTCGACGGGAACGACTTCCTTCTCGCCGGCAAAGGCGACGATCAGGTCTATGGCGGGAACGGCAACGACCTGCTCTTCGGCGAGCAGGGCAACGACCAGCTCTTCGGAAACGACGGCAACGACATCCTGTTCGGCGGCAAGGGCAAGGATCTGCTGTCGGGCGGCGACGGCGATGACGTCGCATTCGGCAGCGACGGCGACGACAAGATCCTCGGCGGCGCCGGGAACGACTTCGCCGACGGCGGCAAAGGCAACGACCTCATCGACGGCGGCGACGGCAACGATGTGCTGTTCGGCGGCGACGGCCAAGATCTCATCAACGGCGGAGACGGCGACGACTATCTCTCCGGCGATGACGGCCACGACTACCTGTTCGGCGGCGCGGGCAATGACCATCTCGCCGGCGGGAAGGGCCACGACACGCTCGTCGGCGGCGACGGCGACGACACGCTGGTCGGCGGCGCCGGGAACGACATCCTGCTGGGCGGCGCCGGGAACGACACGTTCATCTTCACCGGCGGCGGCGGCAAGGATGTCGTCATGGACTTCACGGAAGGCGACATCCTGCAGATCGCGAAGAACATCAACGGTCTCGACGTCACCGCACCCGAGGATCTCGTGGACCGGATCGGCTCCGACCACGACGGCAACGCCGTCATCAACCTCGGCCATGGCGATTCGATCACCCTGGTCGGGGTCAGCGCCGACGACGTCCAGGAGAATCCGTCCAACTACATCTCGATCACCTGAGTCGAAGCGTGACGCCGCCGCGGCCTTCGTACCGCGGCGGCCAGCGCGACGAGAGTCATTCCGAGCATGCTGATCCGCGCCCCAGACGCGAATCTCGCCGCCAACCTGCTTCTTTCCCCGGCACCCGGCTTCTTTCTCGGCGCCTGGGAATCGCCGAGCGCGCGGCGCGTTGCGATCGCGCTCGCCTCGGGCGCGCCCGTGCCCCGCCCGGTGGCGACGCTCCGGCTCGAACGGCCGGGCCGCTCCGCGCGGCACGTCGCGGCGTTCCGCTGCGAGGCGGGCGGCGACGACGAGATCCTGGTACGCGACGGCGCGGAGATCCTGCTGACCTCGCCGGTCCGCGGCGCAATCGCCGACCCGGCGCCGCTTCTTCAGGGGCTCGATGCTGTGCTGAAGGCGCAGCTCTTACGCTTTCTTCTCGGCTACTGCCGCAGCGCCTTCCGCCTGTCGGCCGATCGCGACTTCGCCGCGTTCGCGAAGCGTCTTGCGCTGGCTGCTGCCGCCCCGGCGGCCCCGCTCGTCCCCTTCGCCCGCCTCGGCTCGATCGGAACGCTCTGGCACGGCCCGCTCGAGACGGCGGCGCCGCCGCACACGGTCTTCCTGATCGAGAGTAACCGCGTCAGCGAGAATGCCGTGCCGGCGCTCGCCCGCGCAGAGGACCACGAGATCGCGCTCGCGACCGCTTCCGACGGGCGCGGCGAGGCGGTGGCCGTGCTCGCCGGCGAAAGCACGATTTCCTGCCGCGTGCTGTCCGCCGCCCGTTCCGTACCGAGCATCGTCGAGCGCGCCGAGCGGCGCGAGCTCGGCCCTGTCGAGCGCTACTACGTGCTGCGTTTCCTCGGCGCCTTCGCCGCGCATCCGCAGGCGGCGCAGATCGCGAGAAGTCTCGCGCTCGGCGCGGGCGAGACGCCGCGGCGTCTCGTCGACACGAAGCGGCCGATCGCGGCCGAGCTTGAGCTCGTGATCGACTGTGGCGAAGCAGGCGTTTTCGCGCGCGGCTGGCTGCGCGACCCTCACGCGCTCGTCAGCGAGGCGACCCTCGTCTCGCCGTTCGGAGAGCGGTCCCTTTCGGCGGTCTGGCACCGCCTCGACCGGCCCGACATCGAACGGAAGTTCTCGAAGAATCCGTTCGCCGCGGCGCAACACGGCTTCATCGCCCGCCTCGCCGATCTCCGTGAGCCGATCCCGGCCCTGCAGCATCGACTGGTCCTGACGGCCGCCGGCGCCCCGATCGAGCTCGTCTCGGCGCCGCGGCCGATGACTGATGCCGAGGCACGGAACGCGGTCCTGGGCTCGATCTCCGACCGGCAGCTCACGCCCGAAATCCTCGAGCGGACGATCGCGCCGGCCGCGGCGGCCCTCCATGCCCGCGTGATGAGGCGGGAGCGTCGCCTCGACGTCGTCCCCTTCGGCACGCCGCCGAGCCGGCCGCGGGCGAGCATCATCATCCCGCTCTACCGCAACCTCGATTATCTGCGCTTTCAGCTCGCCGCTTTCGCGGTCGATGCGGAGATCCGCGAGGCCGAGCTCGTCTTCGTTCTCGACAGCCCCGAGCAGCGCGCGGACGTGGAGCATCTCCTGACAGGGCTTCATGCGCTCTACGAGCTGCCGCTGAAGCTCGTCGTGATGCCGGCCAATCTCGGTTACGCGGCCGCCAACAACGCGGGCGCCGGCGTCGCCTCCGGCGAGGCCCTGCTCCTTCTCAACAGCGACGTCATACCGGTCCGCCCGGGCTGGCTCGGAACGATGCTCGCCGCGCTCGACCGCGACGGGGTCGGCGCGGTCGGACCCAAGCTCCTGTTCGACGACGGTTCGCTGCAGCACGCCGGGCTCTACTTCGACCGCGACGTCAAGGGCGCCTGGTACAATCGCCATTTCTTCAAGGGATATCCGCGCGATTTCGCGCCGGCCATGCGCCCGCGCGAGGTGCCAGCCGTGACCGGCGCCGCGTTCCTCGTCCACCGCGCCGTCTACGAGGCCGTGAACGGCCTCTCGGAAGACTTCATCATCGGCGACTACGAGGACAGCGACCTCTGCCTCAAGATCCGCAGCAAGGGTTACACGATCCGCTACGAACCGCGCGCGGAGCTCTATCACTTCGAGCGGCAGTCGATCCGGCACCACGCCGGATACACCCGCACCGTCGCGTGCGCCTACAACCGGGCACTCCATTCCGCCCGCTGGGGCGCGACGATGGAGGCGGTGATGCGCGGCTTCCGCCTCCCCGCCGCCGCGGAGAACCAGGCCCGCAAGCCGCGCCGGGCCGCTTGAGCGCCGAGCGATGCAGACGAAGGACGTGGCGGTGGACCGCCTCGACGCCCTTGCCGAATTCATCATGGCGAACCGCTACCTGCCGGTGCCGCCGAAGGAGCGGAATTTCGTCGGTGACGGCGACTACAAGGCGATCGGCGTCGAGTTCCTCCGGCATTTCGTATCGCTCGGCGGGCTGCGGCCGAACGAGCGCGTCCTCGACATCGGTTGCGGCATCGGCCGGATGGCCCTGCCGCTGACGCTCTATCTCGATCCGGAGTCCGGCTCCTACGAAGGCGTCGACATCGTCGCCGAGGGCATCGCCTGGTGCCAGCGCGCGATCTCGCGCGCCTACCCCAATTTCCGCTTCCGTCATCTCGACCTGCGCAACGAACTCTACAACCCGAACGGGTCCGGCTCCGCCGCTTTGGTCCGATTTCCGTTCGAGGACGGCAGCTTCGACTTCATCATCATGACGTCGGTCCTGACCCATCTCGGGGCCGCGGAGATGGCCGCCTATGCCGCCGAATGCGGTCGTCTTCTCGCGGCGAACGGACGCTGCTTCGTAACCGCGTTCCTCATGAACGATCACGCTCGCCGCGATCTCGCCCAAGGCCGCGGCCGGATCGGATTCAAGCACGACGACCCGGGCCCGGAGTTCCAGGGCATCCCGGACGTGCCGATGGCTGCGGTCGCCTTCGAGGAGAATTTTCTCCTCGCCGCCTTCCGCAGGGCCGGGCTTCGCCGCCGCCGACCCGCCCGCTACGGCAGCTGGACCGGCCGGAAGAGCGCGGTCTTCCAGGACATCTGCATCTTCGAACGAGAAACGCCTGCCGAAGGAGGCCAGACGTGAGCAGCCGCCTGCGCGCGCTCTTCATCGCGCACAACCATCCCGACCTCCATCCCGGCGGCACCGAGATCTTCGCCCGCTCGCTGGCGCGCTCCTTCAACGCGGGAAGCGAGGTCGAGGCCCTCTTCGTGGGCTGCGTCAACGGCACGCACAGGGCGCCGAAGCCGGGAACGCTCTTTCAGGCGGTCGGGCGGTCGGGCGACGAGCTTCTTCTCTGGACGGGTCATTTCGACCGCTTCTTCCAGAGCCAGATCGATCTCCACGCGGTCGTCCCGGAGCTGACCGAGCTGCTGACGACGTTCCGGCCCGACATCGTGCATTTCCATCACACGCTGCTGATCGGCGTCGAGGCGATCGCACTGGTCCGCCGAGTCGTACCGGAGGCGAAGATCCTGCTGACGCTTCACGACTACTACGCGATCTGTCCGCAGGAGGGTCAGATGGTGACGGCGCCGGACCGGCGGCTTTGCCACAAGGCGAGCCCCGACGCGTGCCGCCGGTGCCTGCCGCATCTCACCGAGGACCGCTTCACGCTGCGCGAGCTGCACTTGAAGGCGCTGTTCTCGCTCGTCGATTGCTTCGTCTCGCCGAGCGAGTTCCTGCGCCGGCGCTACATCGAGTGGGGCATCGCCGAGGATAGGATCGTATGCATCCGCAACGGCATCGAGCCCGCGCCGGTGGCGCCGCCCCGTCCGATCGCCAACGGCGGCTCGCGCAACCGCTTCGGCTTCTTCGGCCACCTCAATCCCTACAAGGGCGCGCTCGTCGCCATCGAGGCCGCGCGGCGCCTCGCGGCCGACGGGATCGAGGCCGAGCTCGCCCTTCACGGCAGCGCCGACTTCCAGACCGCCGAGTTCAAGAGCGAGCTCGAGGCCGCGATCGCCGGGGCTCCCGTCCGCGCGTTCGGCGGCTATGCGCGCGAGGACTTTCCGCGTCTCGTCGCCGACGTCGACTGGGTGGTCGTGCCCTCCGTCTGGTGGGAGAACGCGCCGCTCGTGATCCAGGAAGCGTTTCGCCACAAGCGGCCCGTGATCTGCAGCAACATCGGCGGCATGGCCGAGATGGTGCGGGACGGCACCGACGGGCTCCATTTCCGGGTCGGCGACGCGGCAGACCTCGCCCGCACGATGGCTCTGGCGATGCGCTCCGAGACGCTCTGGGACGATCTTCGCCGGAACATCGCCGCGCCCCGGACGATCAGGGACGCCGCGCGCGAGCATCTCGAGCTGTACCGCCGCCTCGCCGGGATCGCCGAGCCGCCGCGGCGCGCGCGCCGCTCGCGGGCGACGGCGCGCGCCGCCGTCGAGGAAGTGTCCTCCGTGCGCATCGCCTAGCTCTCACCTTTCTCGTTGCGCGCTTCGAAACCCATGTCTTCGACTTCCGACAGCATCTCCGCCGCCGAGCGCCTGGGCGAGGTCATCGTCGCCTCGAGGCTCACCCCCGACTGCCTGCTTCTTGTCGGCTGGATGTCGCCGCCGATCGCGCAGGAGGGGCGGGTCGCGGTCGAGGCGCGGCCGGAGACGGCCGGGAAGTTCCGCGCGGCTTCCTGGCCGCGTGCGGAAGGCGGGAGCTGGTTCGTCGTAGCGGTGCGTCTTTCCGGCGGCGAGGCCGGCCCGGGAGAGAGGATCCTCATCGCGGCGCCGAAGAGCCCGGCGACGATCGCGTGCCTGCCGGCGGAGTTCCTCGATGCCGCGGGCTTCGCCGCCGAGATGGTCGTGCGTTTCGGCCCGCACGCGCCGCAGGCGGCGGCCTATCTCGTCGAGAGTTTCGGCGCGGCGGCCCGCAGCATCGATACGGTACGCCAGTTCCTCGCGACGCTTCTCGATGCAGTGACGGGCGACGACGGCGCGATCGAACTCGCCGGCCAGTTCGGGTCGGATGCCGTCTTCGTTCAGGGCTGGACGCGCGACATGATCCCGGGCGAGACGCACGCGATCATCGCGACCGGGAACACGTTCGAGGCCCATCCGGTGCTGCTCGCGGCGTTCGACCGCGCGGACCTCAAGGCGCCCGCCGCCGGGCTCGTCGGCGCGATCGGCAATCTCGGCGCGCTCGAGCCCGGCCGTCGCGTCTATCTCCGGGTCGGGGCCGACTACAGGCGCCTCGTGCAAGTGCCGCAGGTGCGCTTCCTCGGCGCGAACGACACGCCGGCTCAGCTCCGCGCGATGTTCCCGGCGCTGCGCGGCCCCGATGCGGTGCTTGCGGGCTTGCGCGCGCTGCTACGGCCCCGCTTCTCAGGCGAGGACACGGTTTCCAGCCTGCCGATGCCGGTTCGGCTCGCGAGCGATGTCAGCTTCGTCGTCGACCGCGCCGGATTCTATCTCGCCGGCTGGCTCCTCGACCCGTCCAAACTCGTCACCGCCGTGCGGCTGCGCGGCACGCGCGGCTTCAGCGAGAGAGTCGATACGATCTGGACGCGCACGGAGCGGCCGGACGTCACGAGCGGCTTCAACGCCAATCCGCTCTTCGCCGGCAAAATCAGCGGCGATCGGCACGGTTTCGCCGCGTTCGTGCCGACCCGCGGAGCCGCCGTCGCCGGCCAGCGATACTATCTCGAGCTCGAGATCGGCCCGGACCACGCGGCCTTCGCGCCCCTCGACATGGCCGAGGTCTCGATTCCCGAGGCGCGGCGACGGCTCTTCCGGAGCATCGACCCGTTCAAGCCGTCGAGCGCCATCGTCATCGAGCGTCAGGCGGGTCGGTTCGTCGCCGCCGTCAACGAGATGCCCGCGTCCACCCCCGCCTTCGACCTTCTCCATGCTGGCGCGCGCGACCCGCGCGTCGCGGTCATCCTGCCGATCGTCGACACGCAGGTGCCGGTCGGCGTTCTCCTCTCGCAGTTTGCGCTTTCCCCGCTCGGGCACGACGAGGGCCTCGTGATCGTGGTGGGGTCCGCATCCGCCGAGCCGATCGTGGCGGGCTTGAGGAAGTACCTCGCCTTCTACGGGCTCGACGCCCGCATCGCCGTCGCGCGGAACGAGGTCGATCTCGGCGCCGCGTTCGAGGTCGGTGCCGCCGCTACGGCTGCCGAGATCCTCGTCTTCCTGGCGCCGACGGTGCGCGGCCGGCAGCCGGGCTGGATCGGCCGCCTGGCGAAGCTCGCCGAGAGCGGACCGCTGACCGCGGTCTCGCCGACGCTCCTCTACGAGGATTTCTCAGTACGCTTCGCGGGCGTGGACGACATCACGTTCGAGGACACGGCGCCGCACGCGCGGCTGCATCTCTCGCACGCCGGCTATCCGATGCAGTGGATCTCCAGGGAGCGCACGCAGCGGACCCTGTCGGGAACCCTCGAATGCTGCGCCATCGGCCGCGAGGCGTTCGCGCGCCTCCAAGGGTTCGCGGCCGGCTACTCGCTCCCGGGGTTCAAGGCCGCCGATTTCTTCCTTCGCTTGAGAGCCCTTGGCGGCGAAGTCCTCTGGGCGCCGGAGATCGAGGCTTACGCGCTCGACGACTCGCAGGCGAGCGACGTCCCGGTCCACGCGGCGGAAGCAGCCGACGGCTGGGGATTCGGCGCGGCATGGCGCGGCCACCTCCCGGCCGGAGAGGCGACGGAGCCCGGCAACTGAGACAAGGCACCCTCATGCGAATTCTCATCATCTCGCACGGACATCCGGCCTTTTCGCTCGGCGGCGCCGAGATCGCCTCCCACAACCTGTTTCTCGGCCTCAACAAGCTGCCGGGCGTGGAAACGTTCTACCTCGCCCGCGCCTCGCACCCGCTGCGCCGCCACCGCGGCACGCCGCTCATGAGCCTGCGGCAGGGGGAACGCGAGACTTTCCTGCACGCCGACGATTACGACCACTACTTCATCTCGAACCGCGCCGTCGCCGATCTCTCCGGCGCGTTCCGCCAGTACCTGCTCTCGGTAAAGCCCGATATCGTCCACTTCCATCACGTGCTCGGGCTCGGCGTCGAAGCGCTGTTCGAGGTTCGCCGCACGCTGCCCGAGGCGCGGATCGTCATCACGTTCCACGAATATCTCTCGATCTGCCTCAATCACGGGCAGATGGTGAAGACGGCGCGCAACCAGCTCTGCTCGAGCGCGAGCCCGGCCGAGTGCAACGGCTGCTTCCCCGACCTGTCGCCGGCGCGGATCTTCCAGCGCGAGCTCTTCATCAAGAGCCATCTTCAGATCGCCGACGCCTTCGTCAGCCCGAGCCGCTTCCTAATCGATCGTTACGTCCGCTGGGGTCTGCCGGCGGACCGTTTTCATATGCTCGAGAACGGGATCGAGACCGCCCATGTGACGCCGCCGCGGGAGATTGCTGCCGGCACCCGGCGCGCGCGGTTCGGCTTCTTCGGCCAGATCACCCAGTTCAAGGGCGTCCACGTCCTTCTCGACGCGGTCGGCCGGGTTCCGCGCGAGCTCTGGGGCGAGGATGCGGCGCTCTGCATGTTCGGCGGCAACCTCGAGAACCAGCCCGAGGCGTTCCAGAAGAGCTTTTCCGTGCTCGTGGAGAAGGCAGGCCGTCGGGCGAAGTTCTACGGCAGCTATCGCAACGACGAGATGCCGCGGCTCATGCAGCAGGTCGACTGGGTCATCGTGCCGTCGATCTGGTGGGAGAACTCGCCGCTCGTCATCCAGGAGGCTTTCCTGCATGGCCGCCCGCTCATCGTCGCCGACATCGGCGGCATGGCGGAAAAGGTGACGCACGGCACGAACGGCCTCCATTTCCGCGTCGGCAGCGCAGAGGATCTCGCCGACCGGATCGCCGAAGCGCTGACGACCCCGGGCCTTTGGGAGCGCTTGCGCGAAGGCGCGCCGAAACCGATCTCGCACCAGGAAGCGGCCGAGCAGCATCTCGCGCTCTATCGCTCGCTCGGCAGCGAAGCGAGCGTCCTCGCCCGGCCCGAGCCCGCCGCCGCGAAGCCGGCGAAGCGGGCGCGGCGCCGTTCGCAAAGCGCAGCGTGAACCAAGGAGAAACGATGGCCGAGGCAGAAGTTCTCTCCCCGCTCACCGTCGCGGGCTACATCGACGCCGTCACCGGCAACCGGATCTTCGGATGGGCATGGGACCGCGAGCGGCCCGACGCGCGGATCGCAATCCGGCTCGAGCACAAGGGCGAGATCATCGCCACCGTGGCAGCCGACCGCCCCCGCGAGGATCTCGCCGCGAACGGCATCGGCGACGGCGCGCACGCCTTCGAGGTCGCCCTGCCCGAAGGCGTTCCGGCGAGCGAGGTACGCGTGGTCGCCGTCTGCCCTGCCTCGGGCCGGGTCCTTCCCCTCACCTCGAAGGATGCGCCGCGCCGAAGCGCGCCGGAGACCAAGCACATGCTGGAGGCGGTCGTGCGCAGCCAGCGCCAGCTGGCGCGTCAGGTCGCCGCGGTGGCCGACCGCCTCCCCGATGGGGATTCCGGCGGGATGCCGGCGGAAATCGCGGCGCGCCTCGCCGAACTCGAGGTGGCGGTGACGCGCATCGACGCCTCGCTCGCCGCCCTCGCCGCCGGCCAGAAGGCGAGCGCGCCCATCGTCCGCGCCAGCACCGACCGCGCCCTTCTTCTGACCGCGGTCGGCCTCAGCCTCATGTCGCTGCTCGTCGGCGCCGCCAAGCTCGTGATCTGAGACGCTCGGCCGGTCACTCCTCGCGCAGCGCGCGGCGGAGGCCGTTCTCGAGAGGCGTCAGGAAATAGTCGATCGCGAGCCGTTCGCCGCCGATGATCAACACCTCGGCGGGCATCCCCGGATAGAGCTCGATGGAGCCGAGCCCGGCAAGCGCCTCCTTGTCGAGCTCGGCGCGGGCGACGAAGAAGGATTCTCCCTTGGCGTCCGTCTGCCGGTCGGCCGAGACGTAGACGAGCTTGCCGGTCAGGACCGGGACCTTGCTCGCCTTGAAGGCGACGAGCCGGACATTGACCTTCTGCCCGAGATGGACGTTCTCGATGTCGACCGGGTTGACGCGCGCCTCCACGAGCATGCGGTCGCCAGCGGGAACGATGTCCATGATCGGCTGCCCGGCGATGATGCTGCTCCCCGGGGTGAAGTACTTGATGTCGGTGACGACTCCTGAATCCGGCGCCACCACCTCCTTGCGCTCGACGAGATCGGCAGCGGCGCGGATTCGCTGAGCGAGATCGTTGAGCAGCGCCTGCGCTTCCTGCAGCTCCTTCATGGCGTCGGAGCGGCGCGTATTTTCGGTCGAAATCTTCTCGGCCGTGATCGTGACGATCTGCTGTCGCGCCTCGGCCTCCTTCGCGACCAGCTCGCCGATGTCGCCCGAGAGCTCCGCCTTCTGGCGTTGCAGCTCGAGGACGCGCGGCTTGCGCTCGTACCCTTTCGCGTAGAGCGCAGAGGCGGCGCGCAGCTCCTCCTCGATGTAGCGCAGCCGGTCCTCGCTCGCCTTCGCCTGAGCCTGGAACGCGGCGATCTGCTCCTGCAGCTGGGCGATCTTCGCCTCCTGGATCGCGAGCTGCCCCTGGTAGGTCTGCCAGCGCGTCTGGAAGACGCGGCGCTCCGTGTCGGCGATGAGCGCAACGGAGCTGTCCTCTTGGGCCGCCTTCAGCAGCTCGGGCGGCAGCTCGATCTCGCGTGCTTCGGTGCCTTCGGCACGCAGCCGCGCCGCCTTCGCCATCGTCGCCCAGTATTGCGCGCGCAGCTGGTCGAGCTGCGCCTTCGCCTGCGTCACGTCGAGCCTCAGCAGAGGCTGGCCGCGGACGACCTGGTCGCCTTCGTTGACCAGCAGCTTCTCGAGGATCCCGCTCTCGAGGATCGTGACGGTCTTGCGCTTGCTCTCGACCACGACCGCACCGGGCGCGGGCACGGCGCTGTCCAGGGAAGCGGTCACCGCCCAGACGCCGAAGCCGCCGAAGCCGATCCCGACGACGATGGCCGCAGCAAGCGCCAGCCGGCGCAGCGAGGGCACATCGCTCTCGGTCTCGATCTCCTTCTGCCAGACGGGGATCGCTCGCTCGATTGCGTTCATCGGCATCCCTTCCCTTGCGGGCCCTTGCTCCTCAAGTCTTCACGAGCCGCGGCACCGGGCCGCCAACCGCGGCCGCCGCCGGCCGGGCCATGAGGCTCATCACTTCGCTGCGCGTGCCGTAGTGCTCGACCCGGCCGTCGCGCAGCGCGAGAATCTTGTCGGCGACGCGCAGCACCGCGGGCCGGTGCGCGACGACGACGACCATGGCGCCATCGGCCTTCGCGTTCGTGATCGCGCGGACGAGCGACTGCTCGCCGACGTGATCGAGGCTCGAATTCGCCTCGTCCAGAACGAGAAGCCGGGGCTTTCCGAAGAGGGCCCGCGCGAGCGCGACGCGCTGCTTCTGCCCGCCGGAGAGCGCATAACCCGCGCCGTCGAGACGCGTGTTGTAGCCGTGCGGCAGGCGCCCGATCATCTCGTGCACATCGGCCTTCTTCGCCGCGGTGATCACCGCATCGGCGGGCGCGTCCTGCATCCGGCCGATGTTGTCGGCGAGCGTGCCGTCGAGAAGCTGCACATCCTGCGGCACATAGCCGATGAGACGCCCGAGCTCCTCGGGATCCCATGCCGTGAGAGGCACGCCGTCGAGAAGGATCGTCCCGGAGTGCGGCGTCGCGAGGCCGACGAGGAGGCGGGCCAGCGTCGACTTCCCGGCCGCGGACGGCCCGATCACGCCGAGCACCTCGCCCGGCGCGAGCTCGAACGAGACGTCGGCGAGCGGCGGCCGCTCCCGCCCCGGCACCTCGAAATGAAGCCGCTCGACGACAAGGCCGGGGGCGCCCCGCGCCGCCTCCGCCGCGCGCGGCGCCGCGTCGTGATGGCGCTCGAGAAGCGTGCGGAGCCGACGCCACGCGGCGAGCGCGAAGGCCCATTGCCGCCAGCCCGAAACGGCCCGATCGAACGGGTGAAGAACCTGGCCGAGGACGAGGTTCGCGGCCATCATGCTGCCGGGCGTCGCCTCGTGGCGGAGCACGAGAAGCGCGCCGATCGCCATCAGCCCGCCCTGCATGCCGATGCGGCCGACCTGCCCTGCCGCCGCGAAAGCGCGGACGCGCCGCGTGGCCGCGCCGAGGACGTCGAGCGCGGCCGAATGCTGCCTTTGCCAGCGTCGTGCCAGGGCCGGAAGCATGCCGAGCCCTTCGATCGCCTCGTGGTGGCGGAAGGCCGCGCTCACCTCGTTGCTCGCGAAGGCGGCGACGTCGTTGGCATGCATCAGCGGGGCGCGGGTGGCGGCGTCGTTGGCGATGCCGAGAACCAAGAGCGCCACCGCGCAGAGCATCGCGTAGACGCCGTAGAGCGGGTGCATCGCGAAGAGAAGCGCGATTAGGAGCGGGGTCCAGAGGAGATCGAGCGGGACCGAAGGTGCGTTGCCAATCGCGAAGCTCCTGAGCTCCCCGAGGTCCCGCATCGCCTGGGCAGCGCTCGAGGACTCGCCGGCAAGGCTCGCCTTCAGCGCGGCGGCGAGCGCGGGAACCGACAGCCGGCGCGCGAAGCGCTCGCCCATCACGAGAAACGCGCTCGCCCGGACCCAGTCGACGAACGCCCCGATCGCGACGCCGATGACGCACACGATGCTGAGGACGACGAGCGTTTCCATCCCGCCCGTCGTCATCACCCGGTCGAAAAGGATCATGTCGTAGATCGGCACGAAGATCGTGCTGAGGCTGACGATTCCGGTGAGCGCGACCGAGAGGAGGAAGACGCCCGCGAGATCGCGCCCGAGCGTGGCAAAGAGCCGGGGCGGCGCCTTACGTGCGCGCCAGCCGAGGGCGCGGCGAAGCGTGCCGGCCCGCATCACGATACCGCCACCAGCCGCGGCCCGCCTTCCTGCGCGCGCGCGGGCGCCGAGCCGAGCTTGCCGATGACCTCCTCGCGCTCGCCGATGCGGTCGACGATGCCGTCCTTGAGGACGATGAGCTTGTCGGCAGTGGCGATGATCGAGGGCCGGTGCGCGATCAGCACGACGGCGATTCCTTCTGCGCGGGCCGATCCTATCGCCTCGATCAGGGCCGCCTCCCCCGGCTCGTCGAGATTGGCGTTGGGCTCGTCGAGAACGAGAAGGCGCGGCCTTCCGAAAAGCGCCCGCGCGAGGGCGACCCGCTGCCGCTGGCCGCCCGAGAGAGTACGAGCCGCCTCGTTCGCAGGCGTCGAATACCCGAACGGCAGGGCGAGAATCGTCTTGTGAATTCCGGCGCGGCGTGCGGCGGCGACGACGTCCGCGGGGTCGGCGTTCTGCATGCGCGCGATGTTGTCGGCGATCGTGCCGTCGAGCAGCGAGATGCCTTGCGGCAGATACCCGACGTGCCGGCCGAAATCCTCGCGCTCCCACCGCCACGTGCTGTGGCCGTCGAGATAAACGCCTCCGGAGGACGGCTCGGCCGCTCCGACCAGAATGCGTGCGAGGGTCGATTTTCCGGCGCCGGACGGGCCGATGATGCCGACCACCTCGCCGGGCTCGACGGTAAACGAGACCCCGCGCAAGACCGGGCGCTCGACGCCCGGCGGGATGTAGGTGACGCGGTCGACGACGAGGCGTCCGTCCGGGGCGGGGAGCGCGCTCGTGTCGCGCCGTCCGGCGGGCGCGTCGAGCAGCGCGAGGAGGCGCCCGTAGGCCGCGCGCGCGAATGCCCAGCGCCGCCAAGCTTGCGCGAGTCCCATGAACGGGAGGAGGGTGCGCGCGGCGATGAGGTTCGCCGCCACCAGCGTACCCACCGTCGCGGCGCGGTCGAGGACGAGAAGCACGCCGACGGCGACGACGGCGCCGGTCATCAGAATTCGGATGTTCCTCGCGACGATCGCGACCGCCCTCGCCCGGCGGGTGCCGCGATGGAGCGCGCGCAGCATCGGCGCCTGGGTTCGCGCCCAGCGCCGCGCGAGCGCCGGCAGCATGCCCATCGCCGTCACCGCCTCGGCGGCGCGCAGCGCCGAGGCGAGATCGCCGTAGAGGATAGCCGACTGATTGCTGGCCTCGACGAGGGACCGCCTCGAGACGATCTCGCCGAGCACGTTGAGCGCGAGCAGAACGATGCCTCCGCCGAGCACCAGGGCGCCGTACGCGGGATGGAGAACGAACAGCGTCAGGACGAGGAACGGCGTCAGGAGAAGGTCGAAGCCGGTCGACGCCGCCGTGCCGGAGACGAAGAGCCGAAGCTCCTGGAGGTCGCGCATCGCCTGGCCCGCGGCGCCGCGCGCTTCCCGCGCCGCGGCGGCCTGCAGAACCGGGATGTTGAGCCGCCGCGCGACCCGGTCGGCCATCGCCACCTGGACGACGCCGCGCAGATACTCGAGCCCGCCGTAGACGGCGAGCCCGATCAGCGTCGCAAGGACGAGCGCCACCAGCGTCGGCACGCTGCGGGTGCCGAGAACGCGGTCGTAGATCTCCATGTTCTGGAGCGGCACGATGAGCGCGCAGAGCGTGAGCCCGGCGCTCAGCACCGAGGCAAGGCCGAAGGCGGCGATCAGCTCGCGCGCCGTTCGGCGAAGCAGCTCACTTCCGGCAGTTCCAGGCTTCATGCGAGGCCGTGTCAGCCTTTTGCAGCGATTTCGGCGCCGTCGAGGCGCACGCGCGGGATCGCCCGCGCCGCGACGGGATGACCCTGGTCCGGAAAATCTTAACGAGGGGTGAATCCCGAAGATTTCACAGCAAACGAAATTGCCGAACTCTTCGCGCGGAGATCGAACAATTCGATGAAATCTCTACAGCTTCACAAATGCACTTGTCCTCGTCGTGCGTTAACCGATCATTATCCATATTTCTCGAACAGTCTTCATATGCGCCGGGCGCGGCGGGACAAGGATCGGGCTCGCGCCGGAGATACCAGGAGAAGTCTTCGTTGGCCAATGTTCTAGTGATCAGCCCGTCCGGCGAGGTCTACGACCACGACTGCGTGCGCTGGTATCAGCACTCGGACGTGCAGCGCTCGATCCGGCACTATCACAACAGCGGCGACATGTTCGTGTTCGACTCGTCGCTGAAGCTGCTGGATTTCGATCGCCTCGACGTGCTCGACATCCGCACCGTCGACGCTGCAGCGATCGACCGCGCGAACCGCGAGTACGACTACGTTTTCCTGCGCGGCTCGAATTACATCCATCAAGAGATGGACTGGGAGAACGCCGCTTCGGTGCTGTCGCGGCTGAAGATCCCGGTCCTCGCCTTCGGCGTCGGCGCGCAGGCACCTGCCAAGGGCAAGCTCGAGCTCCCCGAGTCCGGGCGCCGGATCTGGCAGCTGATCAGCGAGCGGTCGACGACGCTCGGCGTGCGCGGCGCCTACACCGCCGAGGTCCTCTGGAGCATGGGGATCAAGAACACGCGCATCGTCGGCTGCCCCACCGCGTTCCGGAACAACGACCCCGAGCTTCGCATCGACCTGCCGGCGCTCGAGAAAGTACGCCGGGTCGGCTTCACCGTACGCCGCGAGGTCTCCAAGGCGTACTCCCCGGACGTGAGGCTCTACCTCACCCGGCATCGCGACATCATCAAGCAGATGGCATCCCGCTTCGACATCGCGCTGATGATGCAGGGCGAGGTCGAGGAGAAGATGATTCTCTGGGGCACCGAGGAGCAGAAGGAAGAGGCCTGGCGCGTGCTGACTGGCGAAGCATGGTGGCGCGACTGGTTCTTCGACGCGGAGATCGAAGCGCTCTGGCGGACGCGGCTCTTCTACTCGGACGTCGTCGCCGACTACGAGAATCTCGTGCGCGAGAAGGATCTCGTGCTCGGCTACCGCCTCCACGGCAACCTGATGGCGCTCGCGAACGGGGTCCCGTCGATCTACTTCACGTACGACAGCAGGACCGTCGAGTTCGCCGAGACGTTCGGAATCCCCTGCTACGACGTCTACTCCGAGAAGGAATTCCGCCTCGAGGACTACTGGCAGCAGGAGCTCTTCGAGAAGTTCAACCGCTGCTACTACCAGCGCTACCAGGACATGCGCGACCTCCTCGACGAAAACGGCGTGCCCCACAAGATGAAGCCGCGCGCGAAATTCCGGAAGGCGGCCTGAGGCCCGAGGGGCCGCACACAAACAGGTCACAGCCTGCCGTCCTCCCCGGCCGGGGCGGGTAACTTAGCGTTAACCACGCTTACCCAGCCTCGCTGAACCCTTTCCGGCTCACGGAAGATTTCGGATGATTGAAGGCCACGTCGACAGCTACGGACCCACGATCAGCGGCTGGGCGCTCGACCCCGAAAGGCGGCACCTCGACGTCTTCGTCGAGATCGCTTTCGACGGCGAGCACGTCGCGACCGTCCGGGCCAATCTGCGCACGCATCGCCGCGATGGAAAGAGCTGCGGATTCGCATTCGCGGTGCCGGCTGCGCTCCGCCACGGGCGCCGCCGTGCGCTCGTGACCATCCAGCCGGCCGGAACGGAGCGTCCGCTCGGCAACAGCCCGCGGCATGTCGCCTTCGACGACAGCAGGATTCCGCGCATTCTGGTCCTGGTTCCTGCAGGGGCACGCTACGCCCACGACAACATCCGCGCGCACGAGCGGCCCCGTCTCGAGATGATCGAGACCTACACGAACACCGGCGACTACACCGTCTACGATTCCTCGCTGAAGCTCCTGCGCTTCTCGGACGTGACGGTCGCGAACATGACGACGTTCACGGACAAGGACGTCGATCTCTACAACGCCGAGTTCGACTGGTGCTTTCTGCGCGGTTCGAATTTCATCAACGAGTCGATGGAGTGGGCGCGCCTGCCAGAGCTTCTGAAGAAGCTGAAGATTCCGGCGATCCCGTTCGCGGTCGGCGCCCAGGCCGAGACGCGGCGCAAGCTCGAGCTGCCGGAGAAGGCGAAGGAGGTCTGGCGCCTCTTCGCCGATCACTGCGCGACGATCGGCGTGCGCGGCGCCTACAGCGCCGAGGTGCTGAACGATCTCGGCGTGCGCAACGTCGAGATCATCGGCTGCCCGAGCCTCTTCCGACAGAACGATCCCTGGCTTCGCATCGAGGCGAAGCCGATCGAGGAAGTGCGGAAGGTCGCCTTCAACATGCGCCGCGAGGTGTCCAAAACCTACGCCGCCGATATCGGGCGCTATCTCGCGGTCCAGCGCGACTTCATCCTGCGCCTCTCGGAGCGCTTCGACCTCACCGTCACGGCACACGGCGAGCCGCCGGAGAAGGCTTTCTTCTTCAAGGAGGAGGCGCTCATCGCCAAGCACCTTCCCGAGCTCGTCGGCTCCGGCTGGTTCGACGGCCCGGACGGCGTGATGGCGAGGCTCTATCGCGAGAAGATGTTCTTCTCGAACGTCGTCGCCGAGTACGACACGTTCGTGCGCGGCATGGACCTCGCCCTGGGCTTCCGGGTTCACGGCAACCTGCCTGCGCTCGCGAACGGCGTCCCCGCGATCTTCGTCGAATACGATCAGCGCAGCTCGGAGCTCGCGGAGACGTTCTCGATCCCGCGCCTCACGATCGACCAGATCGCGCAAGGACGGCTCGAAGATCTCTACAGGCCCGATCTCTGGGACGGCTTCAACGCGCAATATCAGGATCATTACCGGCGGATGCGCCGCTTCCTCGCGCGCAACGGAATGGCGCACCGCCTCGCCGATATCTGACATGCGCCGCCTCCTCCTGGGGCTCGTCGCGGCGCTCGGCGCCGTGACGGAGGCGCCGGCGCTCACGCTTTCCGCGTCGGGCGAGCCCGAGACGGTCGTGGCGTGGCAGCGCGACGCCTGCGACCGGCGGGACGTTCCGGACGCGCCGGCCCGCGCCTTCCGCGATGCCGACGGCAAGGTGCGTCTCGTCGCCGCCTACGCCAGGGCACGATCGCTGACGGGCGACAGCCTCGACACGGTCCGCCCCGATTGCGCCGTCGTCTACGAAGGATCGGGACGCGACGATCCCGCCCTCAACGACGACAGGAGCTGGATTTCCTCCTTCTACACGCTCGACGGACGGAGCGTCTTCGCGCTCGTCAGCAACGAGTTCCACGGCCAGAGGAGGCCGCATCTCTGCCCGTCGGGCGAGTACATGCGTTGCTGGCGCAACAGCGTGACGGAAGCGATCTCGACCGACGGCGGGCGCCGCTTCGCGCCGATCGCGGAGCCCCCGGCGCACGTCGTCGCCGCGCTCCCCTACCCCTATGCCGGTGACGTCGGGCGGCGGACGGGGTATTTCGCCCCGACCAACATCATCCGGCACGGCGATCACTGGTACGCGTTCGTCTGGGCCGAGCGCTACGAGGCGCAGAAGCGCGGCGCGTGCCTTCTGCGCACCGACGATCTCGCCGACCCGCGGGCCTGGCGCGGCTGGGACGGCGCGGGGTTCACCGTGCGCTTCGTCGACGGTGCGCGCGAACCGGTGGCGGCGCCGGAGCGCCACGTCTGCAAGCCGGTCGCGCCCGGGATTCTCGGCAACACGGTGCGCAGCATCGTCCTCCACCGGCCGACCGGGACCTTCGTTGCGACATTCGCCGGAACCCGCGACGGCGTCACCGGGATTTGGGCGAGCCTTTCGAGGGATCTCGTCTCCTGGGAGAAGCCCCAGCTCGTCTGGAAGGCCCCGCTTCTCTTCCGGTACGGCTGCGGCGACGAGGCGGCGTTCGACTATCCCTCGCTTCTCGACCCCGCCGCCAAGAGCCGCAACTTCGAGGATATCGGAGACACTCCTTACCTCTACATGACCCGCCTCAATCTGAAGGGCTGCAAGGTGACGTGGGATCGCGATCTGGTGCGGCTTCCGCTGCGGATCGAGCGCGGCCGATGAAGGTGCGTCATCAGGTCGAGCGGCTGACGCCCAACGGGATATCCGGATGGGCGATCATCCTCGGGGAGCCCGAGACGACGGTCGCGGTCGAGATTTATGCGCAAGGGACTCTCCTCGCCACGGCAGCGGCGACGATTCCGCGTCCCGACCTCGAGCGAGAGGGTCTCTACGGCGGAGGTCGCGGCTTCGAGGCGAAGCCGGCGCTGCATGCGCCGAAGTTTCCGGACACCGTGCGGCTCGTATTCCGGGACGGCCGAACAGGAAACATTTTGGGCGAGGCGCGGGCGGCGAGAACCGACCGCCCCTGCCTCGTCGACTTCGGCACGGCGCCGCTCGAGCGCCTCAAGGCGATGGGGCTGTGGCTCACCCGCGCGACAGGACGCCGCGAGCTCTCGCCGGACACGTTCTTCGAGCCGCCGGTCGTCATCCATTCGTCCTTCGCCGGCTACTTGCAGGTCGGCGCCTTCACCGGCATCTACGGCGGCACGATCGGGCGTGTGCGATGCGGTCGCTACTGCTCGATCGCGCCGAACGTCGCGCTCGGACCGAACGAGCATCCGGTCACGTGGCTCACGACCTCTCTCGTCGCGGAGCGGCCCATGGTGCACGACTGGGACGAGTTCGTGGAGCCGGGGAGCCGCGACCGCTCGCGGCGGAACATCATCCCCTTTGCCTTCAACATGCAGACGACGGTCATCGGGAACGACGTCTGGATCGGCAGCAACGCGCTGATCCGCAAAGGCGTGACGATCGGCGACGGCGCCGTCGTCGCGGGAGGCGCGGTCGTCAACAAGGATGTGCCGCCTTACGCGATCGTCGCGGGCGTGCCGGCGACGGTGAAGCGCCTCCGCTTCGACGAGAAGACGGTCGAGCGCCTCCTCGCCTTCAAGTGGTGGCGCTACCGTCTGCACGATTTCGGCGGGCTCCCGTTCGACCGGATGCCCGACGTCATCGACATGATGGAAGAGCGCGTCGCCTCAGGCGCGGTCGAGGAGTACCTTCCCGAGCGCATCACGCCCCTCATGCTGCAGGAGAAATTCGGGCCCGTTCCGACCCCGGACCAGAACGCGCCCGCGCAGCCGATCTAGACGAACGGGTCGATCGCAAGGAAGCGGAGGTCCTGAACGGCGGTATCGAGAACGAGAATGCCGTCCCCGTTGCCGAGATCGACATAGGCCGAGCCGTCGAGCTCGGTCACGTGCTCGGCCCGCCAGGCCGCGCTCCCGGCATCGGCGCCGTATCCCTGCAGCATGATGATATCGAGCCGCGGGTCGAAGGCGGTGACGACGTCGTTCCCGCAGCCCGGGGCGAAGAAGAACTGGTCGCTCTCGCCGTCGCGCTCCGCGAGGATGACGTCGTCGCCAGCGCCGCCGTCGACGATGTCGCGGCCGCTTCCGGGCTCGAGTACGTCGTTTCCCTCCATGCCGTAGAGCCGGTCCTTGCCGTCGCCGCCGGAAATGAAGTCGTTCCCGGCGCCCCCGTTCAGCCGATCGTCGCCGCCCCGCGCGATGATGCGATCGTCGCCGGCGAGGGCATGGATCCGGTCGTTTCCGTCATCGCCGATCAGCAGGTCGCCGTTTGCGGTGCCGCGGACGATCTCGGGTTCGGGCTCGGGCTCCGGCTCGGACGAAGCGAGCGTGCCGAGAAGCTTCGGGAAGTCGTTGAAGTCGAACGCCCCCAGAGAGCGCGTGCCGCCTGCCGTGCCGTCGGAAAGAACGAGCCGGTCGGGACCGCCGAGGTCGCCGAGAAGCGCCAGCATTTCCCCGTCGAGGTCGCCGAGAAGCGTGCTGAGATAATTGTCCGCGGGGAGGAGCTCCGTCGTGCCGGCGGGCGTTCCGTCCGTGCTCCAGAGCGCATTGTCGCCGAGGAAGAAGACATGTTCGCCCGCGACCTTCGCGTTCTCGTACGCGGCGTAGTCGTCGTCGAGACGGTGCAGCTCCACCGTCCCTTCCGGCGTCCCGTCGGTCGCGACGATGCTGCTTCCGCTGCTCCACCCCGGATCGCTGTTGACCTTGACGATGATGGGCGCGCCTTGTCCCTCCCCGGCCTGCCCCACGGCCTCGGAATCGTGCCACTGCGAGCCGATGAACGACACCGCGCCGGTCGCTCCGTCGACGACGCCGAGAAGACTCGGCGTCCCTTCCTCGATCCGAAGCGTGTACAGGCTCGTCGTGAAGACGAAATGGTCTCCGTGAGCGGCAAGGTCCTGCGGCGGCTCCCAGCGCTGTCCGAGCGTCAGGTCGTTGAGATGCCGTGTCCCCTCGGCAGTTCCATCGGTCGTCCAGAAGGAGGTGCGCCACGTGTCGAAGACGCCCCACTCGGTTTCCTGGCGGTCGACGAGCTCGGAGGCGGCGACGAAGAGACCGGCCTCCGTGCGCGTGTACGAGAAGCGCTCGGCGGCGGCGAGACTCGGGTCGAAGCTCGAGAAGTCGACCGCGGAACCGTCCTCGCGGAGAAAGCGCAGCTCTGCCTTGCCGAAGTTCCATTCGGTGACGGCGAGGCTTCCGTTCGGCATCGCCAGAAGATCCCTCGCGAGTGCGCTCGCCGCCCCGGGCTCGGTCTCGTAGAAGAGGCCGGTTCCGGAGAGAGTACCGTCCGAGCTCCAAAGCTCGGTACCGTGCTCGGCATCGAACGCGCGGAAATAAACATGGCCGTTCAGCGCCGCGAGCTCCTCGGGGTTCGATCCCGCGGCTCCGGGATTGACGTCCCGGACCATGCGTGTTCCGGTGGCCGTCCCGTCGCTTACCCAAAGCTCGCGGCCGTGTACGCCGTCATCGGCGGTGAAGAAGAGCTTGTCGCCGACGACGGTCAAATTCTCTGGCTTGCCCGAGCGGGCGCCCGTTGCGGTATCGAGAACCCGCGTTCCTTCGGCCGTTCCATCGGTCACCCAGAGCTCGCGCCCGTGCCTGCCGTCATCGGCGGTGAAGAACAGATGGCCGCCCGCGACTGTGCCGTCGCGCGGATCGCTGCCTGCCGCGCCGGACCTCAGATCGGCGAGGAGGCGCGTTCCCGCTTCCGTGCCGTCGGTGATCCAGAGCTCCGCCCCTGTCTCGGCGAGGCTCGCGGTGAAGATGCCGAGCGTCCTTGGTCCCATTTCGTCCCGTCACGGTGGTCGTTCTGCGCAGCTCCGCACCGCACCGGTTTTCGGACGGGGATCGAAGCACCCGGACATCGAGCGCGCCGCTTCGTTGAACGAGAATGAATCGACTGCGAGGGCCGCCTTCGAAAATTGCGACACGCGCGCTACGAGCCGTGATCCCGGCTTCGATCGGACGGCGAGCCGCCGAACCTGGGTGCGGCGCCGTCGTCGCAGGCTGGCGGCCGACGCATAAAAAGGCGGAGCCCGTAGGCTCCGCCCCTCCGTCCCGCTCAGCTTCGGAAGAACGCGAGCAGGTCGGCATTGATGAGATCGGGATGCGTCGAGGCCATGCCGTGCGAGAGGCCCTCATAGGCCTTGAACGTCCCCTTCTTCAGCAGCTTCACCGCTCTCGCCCCGTGATTCCGGATCGGGACCACCTGGTCGTCTTCGCCGTGCATCACCAGCACGGGCACGTCGATCGCTTTCAGATCTTCGGTGAAGTCGGTCGCCGAGAAGGCGGTGATGCAGTCGTATTGCGCCTTCGCACCGCCCATCATGCCCTGGCGCCACCAATTGTCGATGAGCCCCTGGCTCACGGCAGCGCCTTCGCGGTTGAAGCCGTAGAACGGTCCGCTCGCGATCTCGCGGTAGAACTCCGCACGGTTGGCGAGAAGCGACGCGCGGAAACCGTCGAACAACTCGGGCGGCAGTCCTTCCGGATTGCTCTCCGAGCGCATCATCATCGGCGTCACCGCGCCGATGAGCACGGCCTTGACGACGCGACCCGGCTCGGCGTGCGCGACATAGCGGGCGACCTCGCCTCCGCCTGTCGAATGGCCGACATGGATCGCATTCTCGAGATCGAGCGCCTTCACCAGCTCCGCGACATCCGCGGCGTAGGTATCCATGTCGTTGCCGGTATCGGTCTGGCTGGAGCGGCCATGGCCTCGACGATCATGGGCGATCACGCGATAGCCCTCGCCCAGAAAGAACAGCATCTGGCTGTCCCATTCGTCGCTCGAGAGCGGCCAGCCGTGATGGAAGACAATCGGCTGCGCCTTCTTGCTGCCCCAGTCCTTGTAGAAGATCCGGGTTCCATCCTTGGTCGTAATCTTCGACATTGACCGTCTCCTTATGGTCGACTTGGCGCGGACGCGCCATCGCCGCACCATGTAGAAGGGGCTCGGTACGGCGGCACTTGGCGAAACCGACACAAATCGGGGCGAAACCGACATGACCGGGAAAAGACGTGTCGTCGCCGAGATCGGGCTCGCCATCTACCCGGCGTGCCAGCTATCGGCGGTCTACGGCCTCACCGACATGTTCCGCATCGCGAGCGACTTCGCGCGACGACCGGACGAGTCGAGCTCGCCGGCGATCCGCGTCAGCCATTGGCGCCAGGACGGAGGCGAGATCGTCTGCGTCGAAGACAGCGATCCCGGCTCCGAGCATGCGCTGACGCACATCATCACGCCGCCCAGCCTGATCGTTCCCGAACGCATGCCGAAGATGACCGCGTTCGCCGACTGGATGGCCGGCTGTCACGAGAAAGGCGCCACGCTCTGCTCCGTTTGCGCCGGCGCCTTCGTGCTCGCGGAAACGGGATTGCTGGAGGGGCGGCAGGCGACGACCCATTGGGCGTTCGCGGAAACGCTCGCATCCCGCTTCCCTGCGGTTCGCGTCGACAGCAGCCGCATGCTGATCGACGACGGCGACATCATCACCGCAGGCGGAATCCTCGCCTGGACCGACCTCGGCCTCACGCTCGTCGAGCGTCTTCTCGGGCCGAGCGTGATGCTGGACACGGCGCGGTTCCTCGTCATCGATCCGCCGGGCCGCGCGCAGCGCCCCTACGGGTACTTCGTGCCGAAGCTCGATCACGGCGACGCGGCGATTCTTGCGGTTCAGCACTGGCTGCAGGCGACCGGCGGAAAAGATCACGCCGTTCCGACGCTCGCCGCCCGTGCGGGCCTCGAGGAGCGGACCTTCCTGCGTCGCTTCAAGAAGGCGACCGGTTACCGGCCGACCGAGTACGCCCAGCAGCTCCGTATCGCAAAGGCGCGGGAGGCGCTCGAACTGACCCGCCGGCCCGTCGAACAGATCGCGTGGGAGATCGGCTACGGCGACCCGTCGGCCTTTCGCAAGCTGTTCCAACGTTTGACCGGGCTGTCCCCGAGCGAATACCGAAACCGCTTCGGGGTTGCGCTGCGCGCCGCCGCGCAAGCAGGGGCAGGAGGCGAGACGACCCCGGCCTGACCACCTCCGCGCTCCACGGTTCGCGAGCCCTGGGCGAGGCAGGCGGCAGTTATGGCGAGCGATATCGACGGTCCTTCCAACGGGTGGTAAGAAGTCCGTCATGGTGACTGCCTTGAAGCGCTTGGCGCTGCTACCCGGGAGGCGCGGCCTCGGCGGTGAGGCGCTGGTGAACGCCGTCTTGCGGGCGCTGGATGCTCCGGAAGCCTCGAGCGCGGATATCGGGAAGCTGCGCGCCGAGATCGTGAACGATGCCGAGCTCGCCGCTCAGTACGAGCGCAACGTTCCGCGCCTCTTGGAGATATCGCCGCACAAGCAGATAAGAAGCTGGGGCGAGCGTATGGCACGCCCGATCGCCATGGCCGGTGCCGACATCTTCTATGTGCTGCCGCGAATTCTTCGGCCTGCGCTCGTGGTGGAAACAGGCGTCGCTTCCGGCTCGATGACTGCGATGCTGCTGGCCGCGCTGCACCGGAACGGGTTCGGTGCGCTGGAGAGTTTCGATCTGCCGGCCGTTGCAGGACAGCGAAGCATGGACTGGTCGGTGAAGAACGAGGACGAGATCGGCTTTCTTGTTCCCGCCGCCTATCGCGACCGATGGAAGCTGACCCTCGGCGACGCAACCTATCTCTTGCCGCGTGCAATGGAGGGACGCACGGTCGATTGCTTCTTCCACGACTCGGACCACTCGTACGAGCACCAGATCTTCGAGTATGCGCTCGCGCTGAAGCACCTTTCGCCTCGCGGCTGGATCGTCTCGGACGACGTGTCCATGAGTCCCGCTTTCGAGCGCGTCTTCTCCGATACTTCCACCTTCTTCCACCGCGACCATCCGAACGTCGGCATCGCCGTTCCTAATTGGTCTCAAGGGGAGTAATTGGCAGCGATCCGCGCGACGGTACCGCCTGCGCGACCAACGGGCATTCGGGGATATCCGGTCGCCTTGGGGCAGGAGCGATGTTCGTAGCTTGCGAAGGCGCCTGCGTTGCGCCGCCGAGGATCGGTCCAACCGTCACTGAAGCACGGCGTTCTTGTGGATCTTGCCGTCCTTCATGATCACCAGGAACTTGTTCGCAGGGTCTGCGACGAGCGCGATGTCCTCCAACGGATTTCCATCGACGAGCAGCAAGGCTGCCAGCGCGCCCTGCTCCACGACACCGAGTTTGCCCGGATAGGGATTGCGTTCGCCGGACAAGGCCAGAAGCTCGGCGTTGGTGCTGGTCACCATGACAAGCGCTTGAGCGGGTGTGTACCAGCGGGTAAGCGAGGCGAGTATGGCCCCCTGGCGCTGGCTGCGGCACCTCTACGGGGAAGATTCTGCGGCTGCTGAAAGCGCGGATGTTCGGGCGTGACCTCGACCGAGCGATGGCCGACCTGTCGAGCGACGCGATGTTTGATCAGTAAACGCCCGACGGTGATACTGAGCGCATCGTCCGAGTGCCGGGAGGAATGCGCCGAACGGCGCCGGGACCACCTTCGAGCGGCTCGGCCCCGCCATGCGCTGCGCGTCCCCATACGCTACGCCCGACCTGCGCCCGGAGCTTTTTCCGCGCCCGGCACGAGCCCCATTAACTGTCGGGCCGTCTTACTCGTATGTCGCTGATAGACGGGGAAATTTTTGAGGCTTCGCAGTGGCGCGCCCGGGAGGATTCGAACCCCCAACCCTCAGATCCGTAGTCTGATGCTCTATCCAGTTGAGCTACGGGCGCTCACGAGAGGCGCGGAAACTAGCCGCGCCGGGCCCATATGGCAAGCACCCTCTCGCGCCGAAAGCGCGACTTTGCGCCCGCGCCCTGCGCGCCTATAGTCGCGCGACCTTGACGCGCCGCATCGTTCACCTCCTCGCCCTCCTCGCGCTTCTCTCCGGGTGCGCGTTCGCCGACCGCACGCTCTGGCCGACCCTGGCCGGCGAAGGCGATCGGGCGAGCCCGGGCAGTGCGACGGCGACTTTGATGCAGGCGGAGGACGCGAACCGGCCGAACCGGGCGGCCCCGCCGACGCGCGAGGAGGAGCTCGCCGCGATCGTGGAGCAGTCGGCGCGGCGCGCCGATGAGGCGATGGCGGCCCGCGGCGCGCTCGAGGACGCGACGCGGGCGCACCGCGACGCCGCGGACGCGCTCGCCCGCGCAGGCACCGGCGACCCGAACCGTCCTGCCCTCCTCGCCCGTGCCGACGCGACGCTCGCCAAGCGCGCCGAGGCGGTAGGAAGGCTCGCCGCCCTCGCCGCGCTCGCCGCGAGCGACGCGGCCGCTGCAGGGGCTCTCGCGGCCGGAGCCCGCGCAGAGGCGGCGCAGCCCGGCGCGAGCACGGAGGATCGGCAGCGGCTCGCCGCGATCGCGCGCGATGCCTCGGCGGCGGCAGCGGAGTCGGACCGGCTCGTCGCCGAGCTCGGCAGCCTCGTCGCGCGCGAGAGCCGCCAGATCGCCGAGCTACGTGGCGCGCTCCCCGCATCCCAGACTGCCGCCCTCATGCCGTTCGCGGCGCCCGCCGAGCGCAGGCCGCTCGTCGTCATTCGCTTCGAGCGGCCCGACCAGCCCTACGAGCAGGAGTTGCGTTACGCCGTCGGCGAGGCGCTGCGGCGCCGCCCCGAGGCGCGCTTCGACGTGGTCGCCGCCGCCCCTCCGGGCGGTCTTGGCGAAGCCGCCAAGCGCAACGTCGAGGGCGTCGTGCGGCGCCTCGCCGCAATGGGCGTTCCGGCCGCGCGCCTCACGCTTTCGGCGACGACCCGCGCCGACGCGAAGGGCGACGAGGTCTTCGTGTACGTGCGCTGATGCGCCCCGAGTCTTCGTCCCCCGCTATCGTCTTTAGTCAACCGGAACCCGTGACGTGACGCGCATGAGCGACCCGCGCAAGAACTTCCCCGTGACGTGGGAAGAGCTCCACCGCCATTCGAAGGCGCTCGCCTGGCGCCTCATCGAGCTCGGCCCCTGGAAGGGCATCGTCGCGGTGACGCGCGGCGGGCTCGTGCCGGCGGCGATCATCGCGCGCGAGCTCGACATCCGCTTCGTCGACACGATCTGCGTCACCTCGTACAAGGCCGAGAAGAGCACCGAAGCGCGCGAGATCAAGGGCGAGGTGCAGGTCCTCAAGGGTATCGAGGGGGACGGCGAGGGATTTCTCATCATCGACGATCTCGTCGACACGGGCCATACCGCCCGGGTCGTGCGCGAGATGCTGCCGAAGGCGCATTTCGCCACGGTCTACGCGAAGCCGGCCGGGCGCCCGCTCGTCGACACCTTCGTCACCGAGGTGAGCCAGGACACCTGGATCATGTTTCCCTGGGACATCGAGCCCCAGTTCGCGCCGCCGATCGCCGCATCCTGGCGCTGATCAGCCCGCCGCGGCCTCCGCGAGGATCCAGTCGCGGAACGCGGCGATCTTCGGCCGCTCCGCCGCGGCCTCGAGATAGACGAGGTAATAGGAGTAGTCGGTCGGGATCGTCTCGGCGAAGGGACGCACGAGGCGGCCCGCCTTCAGCTCGTCCATCGCCAGGGTCTCGCCGACGACCGCGACCCCGAGGCCGTTTACCGCCGCCTGTATCACCATGTTGGAGTGGCTGAAGCCCGGCCCACGCCAGGGATCGATGTCGGTGATGCCGAGGCGGCGGAACCAGATCGCCCAGCGCTCGCGCGGCTCGTCGTGGAGAAGCGTCACGCGCGCGAGATCGCGCGGCTCCTTCAGCCCAACGCGCTCGGCGAGCTCGGGGCTGCACACGACGGCGAGACGCTCGGTGAGGATCAGATGCGAGCGCAGCCCCGGCCAGCGTCCCCGCCCGGTGCGGATGCCGACGTCGTAGTCCGAGCGCGCCAGATCGACGAGCTCGCCGTCCGACGACAGGCGCAAATCGATCTCGGGATGCGCGGCGCGGAAGCGGCCGAGGCGCGGCAGGAGCCACATCGCCGCGAATGACGGCAGCACCGTTGCGTTGAGGACGCCGCTCCGGTCGTGCGCCTCGAGGCGGCGCGTCGCCTCGTCGATGCGGTCGAACGCGGCCCGGATCTCGGTGAGGTAAGCCTGCGCTGCGTCGGTGAGGAACAGGTTGCGCCCGACGCGGCGGAAGAGCTTGCGCCCGATCCGGTCCTCGAGGGCGCGGATCTGGTGGCTCACCGCGGCCTGCGTCACGTTGAGCTCGCTCGCGGCGCGCGTGAAGGAGAGGTGGCGGGCCGCCGCCTCGAACGCCCTCAGCGCATTGAGCGGCGGCAGCCGGCGCATCGGACCTCCATTAGTTTAGCTAATGGAACATATGAAAAACGATCGTTTTGCGCCAGAGCCCGGCAGGGATATTCCTGCTTCGACAGCAAACGCCGGGAAGCGGATCGAAGGCCCCGGTGCCACTCTCGACCGATTGGAGGTCGATTATGAATCGGACTGTTGCTTGCACCGCCAGGATCGACGTCAGAAGCCGCCGCTCCCTCGGCCTCGTCGCGCTCGTCGAGACCCTGCTCGCCTGGCAGGAACGGGCCCGCCAGCGCCGCCAGCTCGCCCTGATGGACGACCGCCTCTTGCGCGACATCGGGGTGAGCCGCGCCGAGATCGCCCGCGAGACCGCGAAGCCGTTTTGGCGCAGCTGAGCCCCGAACTGCCGCCCGGCCCTTCCTCGAATTTCCGTCCGCCTCAGTTCTGAAGGTAGACCCGCGCGCGGCCCGGCGCGCGGCCGGGCGGCGCAGTCTCGACCTGGATGCTCTGCTGCGGCACGCCCGCCTCGGCGAGCGCCACCGCCACCGCGTTGGCCCGGTCGAGCGCGAGGCCGAAAGCGGCGAGCGCGCCGTCGGCGCCGCCGGCCGGCGCCGCCTCGGCGACGACGCGGACGATGCCGCCCCGCGCGCGCTGCGCTGCCGCGATCTCTTCGATCCGCGAGCGATCGGAACCCGGCAGCGCCGCTGAATCGCGCGCGAAGGCGATTTCGGCGACCGGCTGGCCGGGCGGCAGCGAGGCGAGCTGCGGCGATGACGGCGCCGGCGCCGCGCGTGGGACGGAAGCCGGCGGCGGCGCCGCTGGCGGCCGCGCGGCGAGGACTCCCGGTCCAGAGAGAACCGGCGGCGGCGGCGCCGGCTGCGGCGCCTCGGGCTCCGGGACGCTGCGCACCTGTGGCGAAACGCCCGGCGACTCGTTCGGGAGCTCCTGCGCCTCGACCGGCGTCCGGGGGGCCGCGGCGGGCGGAGGCTCGGGCGCCGGTTCGGGCGACGGGGCGGCGGCCACGGTGCCAGGCGCCGCCGGAGCGGGGGTAGGCTCGTTCGCGGCGGGCGCAGGTGACGTCTGCGCGGCGGACGGCGTTGCTTGCCGCGGCGCAGCAGCCGCAGGCGGCGGCGCTGCCGTTTGCGCCGCTTCCTCGGCCGGCGGCGACGGCGGCCGTGGTGCCGGGCGCGGCGCAGAGGCGGTCTGACCGGCGCGAAGCTGCTCGTCGATGTATTTCGCGTTCGCACGGTCGGCCGCGAGGCTCTTCTGCAACGCCTCCCGCTCGGCGGTGCTGAGGGCGCGAACCGGCGGCGGCGGCACGGTGCCGAGATTCGGGAAGGGACGCTCGCTGCCGGCTTCGAGATTGCGCGTGTTTCGGGCTTCGGGCCCCGGGTCGTTCTTCGACGTCCCGGTCACGTCGCGCACCGCATCCACCGCGGTCGAGCACGAGGCGAGCAGCAGCGCCGCCAGTGCCGTCCCCGCCTTCCTGCCCGAGAAACGCCGCATCGTTCCGCCCTTCAATTCTGTCCCGGCCCCCCTACGCTGGTGTATTAGAAGCCGCCATATCTAGGCAATAAGCATCGCAGCCACGAGCCCTGCCAGATGAACGACAGCGAGAGCCGCGAGACGAAGATGCCAGATCCGGTCGAGCTGTCCCGCTCGATGGCCGAGATCGCCGAGCGCAGCCAGCGGCTCGTCGCGGACTGGTTGAAGCGCCAGAACATCCCCGCCGCCGACGGCAACGTCAGCATGGCCGATCCGCTCAACATCGGCGGCGCGTTCCTAGAGATGACCGCGCGCATGATGGCAGATCCCGCGCGGATCGTGCAGGCGCAGATGTCGCTCTGGAACGACTATCTGACGCTGTGGCAACGGACGACGCAGCGCTTCCTCGGCGGCGAGGCCGAGCCGGTCGTCGAGCCCCCGCCCGGCGACCGCCGCTTCAAGGACTCCGCCTGGAGCGAGAACACGCTCTTCGACTTCATCAAGCAGAGCTACCTCCTCACCGCGCGCTGGATGCAGAACACGGTGCGCTCGGTCGACGGAATGGACGAGAAGACGGCGAAGAAGGTCGACTTCTACACGCGGCAGTTCGTCGACGCGATCGCGCCCTCCAACTTCGTCCTCACCAATCCCGAGGTGCTGAAGGCGACGATCGAGAGCGGCGGCGAGAACCTCGTCAAAGGGCTTCAGAACCTCCTCGAGGATCTCGAGCGCGGCAAGGGCCGGCTCGCGATCAAGATGACGGACATGGAGGCGTTCAAGATCGGCGAGAACATCGCCGTGACGCCCGGCAAGGTCGTCTACCAGAACGACCTCATCCAGCTCATCCAGTACGATCCCGCGACGCCGAAGGTGAAGCGCCGGCCGCTGCTGATCATCCCGCCCTGGATCAACAAGTTCTACATTCTCGATCTCCGGCCGAAGAACTCTTTCATCCGCTGGGCGGTCGAGCAGGGCCATACGGTGTTCGTCATCTCCTGGGTCAATCCCGACGAGCGGCTCGCGCAGAAGAGCTTCGAGGATTACATGTTCGAGGGCCCGCTCGCCGCGCTCGACGCGATCGAGCTGGCGACCGGCGAGCGCGAGGTCAACGTCATCGGCTACTGCCTCGGCGGCACGCTTCTCGCCTGCACCCTCGCCTACATGACGGCGAAGGGCGACGACCGGTTCAAGAGCGCGACCTATCTCGTCACGATGGTCGATTTCGCGGAGGCCGGCGAACTATCGGTGTTCATCGACGAGGAGCAACTCGCGGCCCTCGAGGAGCGCATGAGGAAGAGCGGCTATCTCAAGGGCAGCGAGATGGCGACGACCTTCAACATGCTGCGGGCGAACGACCTCATCTGGTCGTTCGTGGTCAACAACTACCTTCTCGGCAAGGACCCGTTCCCGTTCGATCTCCTCTACTGGAACGCCGATTCGACGCGCATGCCCTATGCGATGCACTCGTTCTACCTGCGCAACATGTACCAGGAGAACCGGCTGGTGATTCCGGGCGGCATCGAGCTCGGCGGCGTGCCGATCGATCTCTACAAGATCGAGACGCCGAGCTTTCTCCTCTCCACGCGCGAGGATCACATCGCGCCTTGGAAGAGCACCTACGCCGCGACGCGGATCTACAAGGGGCCGGTCAAGTTCACGCTAGCCGCCTCGGGCCATATCGCGGGCGTCGTCAACCCGCCCGGCTCGAAATACGGGCATTGGCAGAGCGACCGCATCGAGAAGACGCCGGAGGCGTGGCTCGAGAAGGCGACGCACGTGAACGATTCCTGGTGGCCGCACTGGGAGAAGTGGATCGAGCAATATGCCGGCGGCGAGGTCGATGCGCGGGTCCCCGGCGACGGCAAGCTGAAGCCGATCGAGAACGCGCCCGGCAGCTACGTGTTGGTGCAGGCAGAGGACTGAGCACGCCTCGCGGCATCGTCGTCGCGCCGGGTGGCGGGAAGCGATCGCCGGAGGCTGCCCGCGTCCTCGGAATTGGAGCATAGTGGTTCGACGCGCATTGACCGCCGCAAAGTGGCGCCCCGGTCCTTTGAGACCGTTTTTGCCTTGGCGCTCTGCCGTCCAGATTGATTAGGCTCTGCGGGCGGAACCACCAAACAGGCACTCGCCATGCTCAAGGAGATGCTCAAGGAATTTCGCGAATTCGCGATGCGCGGCAATGTCATCGACCTCGCGGTCGGCGTCATTATCGGCGCAGCCTTCACGACGATCGTCAACTCGCTCGTCACCGACATCCTGACGCCCGTTCTCGGGCTTCTGACCGGCGGCATCGACTTCAGCAATCATTTCCTGACCTTGAAAGGTGGCTCGTTCGATACGCTCGAACAGGCGCAGAAGGCGGGCGCGGTCACGATCAACTACGGCCTTTTCCTCAACGCCGTGATCAGGTTCGTCATCGTCGCCTTTGCAATCTTCGTCCTCGTGAAACAGATCAATCGGATCGCGAAGAGCACGCCCAAGGAGGCGCCACCGCCGCCGCCCGAGGTCGCGCTCCTCAGCGAGATCCGCGACATCCTCAAGGCGCGCGCATGAAAAAGCTCCTCATCGGCCTCGCGATCGTCGTCCTCCTCCTCGTCGTGATCGCGGTCGCGGCGCCCTTCTTCATCCCGGCAGGGGTCTACAAGGACCAGCTCGTCGCGCAGGTGAAGTCGGCCACCGGCCGCGACCTGCGCATCGACGGGCCGGTGCAGGTCTCGATCCTCCCGCGCATCGCCATCGAGGCCGAGAAGGTCTCGCTCTCGAACGCCCCGGGCGCGGCCGAGAAGGACATGGCGACGCTCGCGAAGCTCGCGGTGCAGCTCCAGGTCCTGCCCCTCCTTTCGGGGGAGGTCGCGGTCGACCGCTTCGTCCTCGTCGAGCCGGTGATCCATCTCGAGGTCGACAAGCGGGGCAGGCCGAACTGGCAGTTCGACACCGCAGGCGGCGGCGAGAAGACCCCGGCGCCGAAGGATGCGGCCGGAAAGAGTGCCGCGCCGGCGCTGCAGGAGCTCCGCCTCGGCGAGGTGAAGATCGAGAACGGCCGCATCACCTATCTCGACCAGCGCAGCAACGCGCGGCACGAGGCGAGCGAGGTCGACCTCGCCGTGAAGCTTCCGAGCCTCGACGCGCCCGTGAATATCGACGGCGCGCTGGTCTGGCGGGGCAAGCGCGTGCAGCTCACGGCGAAGGCCGACCGCGCCCGCGCCCTCCTCGAGAGCGCGTCGACGCCGATTTCGGTGAAGCTCGCGGCCGAGCCCGTTTCGCTCGGCTTCGTCGGAACCGCGGCGCTCCCGGCCTTGAGCGGCGACGTCCAGCTCGACGTGCCCTCGGTGCGCGCCCTCGCCGAATGGGTCGGAACGCCGCTGCCAGACAGCGGGAGCGGTGGGCTCGGCCCGTTCTCGCTCAGCGGGAAGCTGAACGCGAAGGACGGGAAATACGCCTTCGCCGATGCGCGGCTCGCGCTCGACCAGATCAAGGCCACGGGCGCAGTCGAGGCGGACACGACAGGCAAGCGACCGCGCGTTGCCGGCAAGCTCGCGGTCGAGAACCTCGACCTCAATCCTTATCTCGGCCCTGAGACGGGGCCCGCATCGAAGCCGGGAGCGCCTGCCGACAAGTCGGCGCCGCCCGCCGCCTCGGGGTGGAGCGAGGAGCCGATCGAGCTCGCCGCACTCCATGCCGCCGACGCCGATCTCGACCTCTCGGCGACCGGGATCCGCTACCGCAAGATCACCGTCGACAAGGGGGCGGTGAAAGTGCGCCTCGCCGACGGCAAGCTCGCGATCGATCTCACCGATCTCGCCCTCTACAAGGGCCAGGGGACGGGAAAGGTCACGATCGAGGATCGCAAGGACCGGCCGGCTCTCGCGCTCTCCTTCAAGCTCGGCGGCATCCAGGCTGAGCCGCTGCTGCGCGATGCGGCAAGCTTCGAACGCCTCACCGGCACCGGCTCGCTCGAGTTCGATGTCGCCGGCTCCGGCAAAAGCCAGCGCGAGATCGTCGGATCCCTCGACGGCAAGGGCGCGCTCTCCTTCACCGACGGCGCGATCAAGGGAATCAACATCGCCGCCATGGTGCGGAACATCACGTCGGCCTTCGACCCGTCGGCGGCGGGAACGCAGCAGACCGATTTCTCGGAGCTCGCGGGGACCTTCACCATCGCCAAGGGAATTCTCTCGAACAACGATCTCGTCCTCAAATCGCCGCTGTTGCGCGTCGAAGGCGCGGGGAAAGTCGATTTGCCCCGGCGCACGGTCGACTACCGCGTGACGCCGAAGGCGGTGGCGAGTCTCGAAGGCCAAGGCGGGCGCGCCGATCTCAGCGGCATCATGGTGCCGGTGATCGTGCGCGGCCCTTGGGACAACCTCTCCTATCAGCCCGATCTCGGTGCCGCGATCGGCCAGCAGCTGAAAGACCCCGGCAGCCTCCTTCAGCGCATTCCCGGCGTTCAGGCGCCGGGAACGTCCGGAGCGCAACAGCCGGCCCCGGCGGAGCCGAAGTCGCCGGCGCCGAAGCCCGGCGACCTCCTGCGCGGCCTCTTGAACAAGAACTAGCTTAAAGGACGCCCGCGCGCCGGTATTCCTCGGCGTGCGCGACGTAGCGCAACGGGATTTCGGTGATGTAGGCGCGCTCGGCGTCGGTGAGCTCGCGCACGAAGCGCGCCGGGGCGCCGGCCCAGAGCTGGCCCGACTTCACCCGCTTGCCCGGCGTCACGAGCGCGCCCGCGGCCACCATGGCGCCGCTCTCGACGACCGCGCCGTCGCTGATGCACGCCTTCATGCCGACGAAGCAGCCGTCCTCGAGCACGCAGGCGTGAATGAGCGCCATGTGCCCGATCGTCACGTTGGCGCCGATGCGCGTGCCGGGCTTGCCGGTCGACACGTGGACGACCGTGCCGTCCTGCACGTTCGAGTTCTCGCCCACGGTGATGAAGGAGACGTCGCCGCGCAGCGTGCAGCCGAACCAGATATTGGCGCCGGCCGCCAGCGTCACGTCGCCGACGATTGCCGCGGTCGGCGCGACCCAGGCCGCCGGATCGATGCGCGGCCGCTTGTCGAGATAGGGGAGGACGAGGCCCATTCCTCCGCCCCTTACGGAAAGAGCGGCTCGATCCCGAGCCCCGTCGTCTCGTCGATCCCCAGCATCGCGTTCATGTTCTGCACCGCCTGGCCCGAGGCGCCCTTGACGAGGTTGTCGATGGCCGAGACGAGGATCGCGCGCCCGCTCACGCGGTCCTTGGAAAGCCCGATGAGGCAGAGATTGGTGCCGCGCACCTGCCGCGTCGAGGGCAGCATCCCTTCCGGCAGGACGCGCACGAAGGGTTCGTCCTCGTAGGCGCGCTCGAGAGTGCGCCGGAGATCGCCGAGCGCGGCCCCATTCGCAAGGCGCACGTAGATCGTCGAGAGAATGCCGCGGTTCATCGGCATGAGGTGCGGCGTGAAGTTGACGATGATCGGCCGCCCGGCGGCCGCCGAAAGACCCTGCTCGATCTCGGGCGCGTGGCGGTGATTGGCGACGCCGTAGGCGTTGATGCCCTCGGCGACCTCGGCGAAGAGGCTCGTCTGCTTCGCCTCGCGGCCGGCGCCCGTCACGCCCGACTTCGCGTCGATCACGATGTCGTCGGCGTCGATCAGCCCCTTTTCGACGAGCGGCACGAGCGGGAGCTGCGCCGACGTCGGATAGCAGCCGGGATTGGCGACGAGCCGCGCGTTCCCGATGGCCGCACGCGCGAGCTCGGTAAGGCCGTAGACCGCCTCCTTCTGCAGTTCGGGCGCGCGGTGCGCATGGCCGTACCACTGCGCGTAGGTCTCGACGTCGGCGAGGCGGAAGTCGGCCGAGAGATCGACGATGCGCAGATGCCGCGGCAGCGCCGCGATCACCTCCTGCGTCGTGCCATGCGGAAGGGCGCAGAAGACGAAGTCGATTCCGCTCCAGTCCACCTCGTCGTTCTTGACGAGACGCGGAAGCCCGCGGCCCCAGAGATGCGGGAAGACCTCCTCGATCGGCTTTCCGGCGGAACGCTCCGCGGTGAGCGCGGCGATCTCGGCCGCCGGATGCGCGGCGAGGATGCGCAGGAGCTCGGAGCCCGTATAGCCGCTGGCGCCGAGGATCGCGATCCGCACGCTCTTGCCCTTGTCCTTCATGATCCGGTCTCCTGATGCGCGAAGGGCGCCCCGCGGGGGCGCCCTCTCTTTCCGTGCCGATCGGTCCCGCGAGCGATCAGCGCTTCGAGAACTGGAAGCTGCGGCGGGCCTTCGCCTTGCCGTACTTCTTGCGCTCGACGACGCGCGCGTCGCGGGTGAGGAAGCCGCCCTTCTTGAGGATGGGACGCAGCTCCGGCTCGTAATAGGTGAGCGCCTTCGAGATGCCGTGCCGCACCGCGCCCGCCTGCCCGGAAAGCCCGCCGCCGTTGACGGTGCAGACGACGTCGTACTGCGCCGTCCGGTTGGCGACGACGAAGGGCTGGTTCATCAGCATGCGCAGAACCGGACGCGCGAAATAGATCTCGCTGTCGCGTCCGTTCACGGTGATCTTGCCCGAACCCGGCTTCAGCCAGACGCGTGCGACCGCGTTCTTCCGCTTGCCGGTGGCGTAGGCCCGGCCCAGCGCATCGAGCTTGCGCTCGTGCTTCGGCGGCTCGCCGGGCTGCGGCGCAGCGGGCGTCGCCTGCTGCTGCTGCATGCGGGAGCGGAGCTGGGCGAGAGAGGTCTGAAGGTCGGCCATCGGCTCAGCCTCGCTTGTTCTTCGGGTTCATCGCGGCGACGTCGAGCTTCTCCGGGTTTTGCCCTTCGTGCGGATGGGACGGTCCGGCATAGACCCGCAGGTGGCTCATGATCCGCCGCCCGAGAGGGCCGCGCGGGATCATCCGCTCGACCGCCTTCTCGATCAGGCGCTCGGGATGCTTGCCGGCGCGGATCGCGCCCTTGGTGCGGCCCTTGATGCCGCCCGGATAGCCGGTGTGCCAGTAGAAGACGCTCTGGTCCGCCTTGCGGCCGGTCAGCTGCACCTTCTCGGCGTTGACCACGATCACGTGGTCGCCGCAGTCCATGTGCGGCGTATAGGTCGGCTTGTGCTTGCCGCGCAGCCGCATGGCGACCAGCGAGGCGAGACGCCCGAGCACCAGCCCGTCGGCGTCGATCAAAAGCCACTTCTTCTCGATGTCGGAAGGCTTGGCGGTATAGGTTTTCATCGACCGTTCTTTCGCGGGAGCGCGCTGATATGCCGGCGCAGCCCCGGAAAGTCAAGCCTCCGGAGCCTGCGGTAATATGTTACCGCCCAGGCAGCGCATAGGTCAGCGTGGCGTGCGCGACCATGTCTGGATCGTTCTCGGAGAAGAGCTCGACCTCGCCGAAAGCGAGGCGGCGGCCGAGCCGGAGCATGCGCCCCTCGGCGATCATCGCGGTCTGGCCGGGCCGGCGCAGGAAGTTCATGGTGAGGTTGCTCGTGACCGACGCCACCGCGTCGGGCAGGCGCGAGAGCACGACCGCGTACATCACCATGTCCGCGAACGCCATCATGATCGGGCCGGCGATCGTGCCGCCCTGACGCGTCATGTCCCCCTTGAACGGCAGGCGGAAACGGGCGCGGCCCTCCTCGAGCTCGAGGATCTCGGCCCCGAACGACGCGGCGAACGGCAACGTCTCGCGCACGATCTCCTGGAACCGCTCCGACGTGATTCGCGACATCTTCCCCTCGCCTTCCCTCGCTCCCGCCGCCTAGATTAGGCGACGGAGGTAGACATGACCGAGAAGATCCTGCTGCGCAACGACGCCGACGGGATTGCGACGCTGACGCTCAACCGGCCCGAGGCGCGGAACGCGCTCTCCGTCGCGCTCCTCACCGCGCTCGAGGAGGAGATCGAGCGGCTGCGCGCCGACCGCTCGGTGAAGGTCGTCGTCATCGCGGGCAACGGACCGGGCTTCTGCGCCGGGCACGATTTGAAGGAGATGCGGGCCAACCCGGGCCGGCAGGCCTACGAGGTGCTGTTCACGCAATGCGCGCGCGTGATGACCGGGATCGTGCGGCTGCCGCAGCCTGTGATCGCCCGCGTTCACGGCGTCGCGGCCGCGGCCGGATGCCAGCTCGTCGCCTCCTGCGACCTCGCGGTCGCCTCCTCCGCCGCGCGCTTTGCGGTGAACGGCATCAATATCGGCCTCTTCTGCTCGACCCCGATGGTGGCGCTCTCGCGCAACGTGGGGCGGAAGAAGGCTATGGAAATGCTGCTGACCGGCGAGCTGCTCTCGGCCGAGGAGGCCGAGAAGGCAGGGCTCGTCAACCGCGTGGTCGCCCCCGAAGCGCTCGACGAGGCGGTCTCGACCCTCGCCGCGACCATCGCCGGCAAGCTCGGCGCCGCGGTCGCGATCGGCAAGGAGGCGTTCTATCGCCAGGCGGAGCTCGGCCTCGACGAGGCCTACCGCTACACGGCCGAGGTGATGACGCGGAACATGCTGCTGCGCGAGACCGAGGCCGGCATCGACGCGTTCATCGCCAAGCGCCCGATGCCCTGGGCGAAGCCCTAGCGACTCGGCGCGTCGAGGTTCCCCAGAAGAGACGATCGTCGACGGACCGCGTTAGCGATTCCCGGAGCCGCCTTCGGGCGGCCCCCGATTGCTGCCCGAAGGTGCGACGATGTCCGCTGCCCTCCGTCCGCCATCGACCGACGCGCCCGCGCTCGAAGCCGCCGCCGGCGCGCCCTCGCCGTTCCGGCTGACGGTCGTGGGCGCGATCGTGGTCGCCGCGCTCTATTTCGGGCGCGGCGTTTTCGTTCCTCTCGCGCTCGCGATCCTTCTCAGCTTCGCGCTGGCGCCGCTCGCGCTGCTGCTGCGCCGCTGGCGCTTCGGCCGCGTCGGCTCGGTGCTGGTCGCCGTTCTCCTCGCCGTGCTGGTGATCTCGGGCATCGGCGCCGTGATCGGCTCGCAATTCGTCTATCTCGCCGAGGATCTGCCGCGCTACCAGTACAACATCATCGAGAAGATCAAGCTGCTGCGCGGCAGCGCGGCCGGCGCCGGTGTCGTCGGGCGCGCCTCCTCGATGCTGAAGAATCTCGGCGAGGAGATCGCCGGTGCCAATTCCTCGGAGCCTGGAGCGACAGAAGCGCCGGCCGCCGGGCCGGAGCCCCTGCCCGTCCAGGTCGTCGAGCCGGAGCCGGGGCCGATCGAGGTGGCGGAGAGGGTCGCAGGGCCCCTTCTTGAGCCGCTCGCGACGGCCGGCATCGTCCTCGTCTTTCTCGTCTTCATCCTTCTGCAGCGCGAGGACCTCCGCGACCGCTTCATCAGCCTCGCGGGCTCGCGCGACCTGCAGCGGACGACGCGGGCGCTCGACGACGGCGCGCGGCGCCTCAGCCGCTATCTCCTTTTCCAGACCGCCTTGAACGCCGGTTTCGGAGTCGTCATCGGAATCGGGCTCTGGCTGATCGGGGTTCCGAGCCCGGTGCTCTGGGGCGTGCTGGCGATGGTGCTGCGCTTCGTTCCCTACATCGGCGCTCCGCTCGCCGCCGCCTTTCCGGCGCTTCTCGCGCTCGCCGTCGATCCGGGCTGGTCGATGGTGCTCTGGACGCTCGGCCTCTTCGCCGTGGTCGAGCCGATCGTCGGCCAGGTGATCGAGCCCCTGGTCTACGGCCACAGCACCGGCCTCTCGGCCGTCGCGGTCGTGGTCGCGGCGACGTTCTGGACGCTGCTCTGGGGTCCGGTCGGCCTTCTTCTCTCGACGCCGCTGACGATGTGTCTCGTCGTCCTCGGGCGTCACGTCGAGCATTTCGAGTTCCTCGACGTGCTGCTCGGCGACACGCCGCCGCTCGCGCCGGAGGAAAGCCTCTACCAGCGCATGCTCGCGCACGATCCGGACGAGGCGGCGGAGCAGGCCGAGCAGATCCTCAAGGAGCGGAACCTCGTCGGCTTCTACGGCGGCGTCGCCCTTCAGGCGCTCGCGCTCGCGCAGTACGACGTCAATCGCGGCGCCCTCGACCAGGAGCGCCGTCGGCTCATCCGCGACACCGTTGCCGATCTCTGCGCCGAGCTCGCCGACCACGAGGACGTTCCGCCCGAGGGGCAGGAGCGGCCCCCGCCTTCCGTCATCGACGCGGACCGGCTGCCGCCCGAGTGGCGCGAGAAGCCGGTGCTCTGCGTTGCGGGACGAGGGCCTCTCGACGAGGCGGCCGGCCTCCTCCTGGCCGACCTGCTCGAAAGGCACGGGCTGGGCGCGCGCGTCGTTCCGTGCGAGGCCGCGCTTCCGGCCAATCTCGCCGGGCTCGACACGACGGGCGTCCAGATCGTCTGCGCCTCCTATCTCGACGCGCGCAGCCTCACCAATGCGCGTTATCTCGTGCGCCGGCTGCGACGACGGATCCCGACGGCGCACGTGATCGCCGCGTTCTGGACGATGACGCCGGAGCAGGCATCGCAGCGCAACGCGGCCGCGACGACCGGCGCCGACGAGGTCGTCACCTCGCTCCAGGATGCGCTCGCGCGCATCCTCGCGCGCGCGGAAAGCGCAGCCGCGGGCTCCGGCGCTGTGCGCAGCGCGGCGGAGTGACGGGCTCTCACACCGGCCAGGGGCGCTGCGGCGGCCGCAGCTCCTCGTAGGCGCGGGCGAGCCGCAGCACGCCGAGATCGTCGAAGCGGCGTCCCGTGATCTGAAGCCCGATGGGAAGTCCCGACGACGTGTAGCCGCAATTGATCGAGAGCGACGGCTGGCCGGACATGTTGAAGGCGACGGTGAAACCGATGTGCTCGAACGGGCGCTGGGGATCGTCGAGCGGAGAGGCGAGCTCGGCGGGATAGGCCGGCATCGGCGCCGTCGGCGAGAGCACGTAATCGTAGCGGCTGCACGCGGCATTCGCCGCGGCGGCCATCTTGTTCATCTGGCTGAAGCCGATGAAGACCTCGCGCGCCGTGTAGCCCGCCGCGGGCTCGGCCCAGGCACGGATGTAAGGCAGCACCTTCGCGCGCCGCTCGGGCGTCAGCGCCTCGAGATCGAGGAGCGCCCGCATGCGCCAGAAACGGTCGAGCCCGTCCAGCATGTCGCGCGTCAGGAAGGGCGGCATCGTCTCGACCTGCGCGCCGGCGCCTTCGAAGGCCTTCGCCGCCGCCTCGACCGCCTGCGCCACCTCGGGCTCCGGCGGCAGGCCGACGCCGACATCGAGCAGGAGGCCGAGCCTCATGCCTTTCACGTCGCCTTCGAGGCGCTGCCACTCGATCGGCTCGAACGGCACGCTCATGTAGTCGCGCGCATCGGACCGCGCGAGCGCGCTCATCATCAGCGCCGCGTCCTCGACGCGCCGCGTCATCGGCCCCGCCACGCGCCCGTAATAGGGCGGGTCTACCGGCACACGGCCGAAGCTCGGCTTCAGCCCGACGAGGCCGCACCAGCCGGCGGGAAGCCGGATCGAGCCCCCGATGTCGGTGCCGACATGGAGCGGCCCGTAGCCCGCCGCTCCGGCCGCGCCCGCCCCGGCGCTCGATCCGCCCGGGTTCTTCGAAAGGTCCCAGGGATTGCGGGTCAGCGGATGGAAGCTCGAAAGTCCCGAGGACAGCATCCCGTAATCCGGCATCGTCGTCTTGCCGATGAGGACCGCGCCGGCCTCGCGCAGCCGCGCCGCAGGCGGCGCGTCCTCGGCGGCGGGCACGAGCTCGGTCGCGGCGGTGCCGAGCGGGACAGGGACGCCGCGCGTGGCGATGTTCTCCTTGATCGTGACCGGGACGCCGTCGAGCGGACCCAGCGCCGCGCCCTCGCGCCAGCGCGCTTCAGAGGCGCGCGCAGCAGCGCGCGCCCCTTCGGCGTCGACGACGTACATCGCCTTCAGCTCCGGCTCGCGCGCGGCGATCCGCGCGAGCACGGCCTCGACCGCCCCGACCGGCGACAAGGCGCGCTTTCGGTACGCGGCCGCGAGCTCGGCGGCCGAGAGATCGGCGATGTCGGTCATGGATTTCTCGTCATTTCGAACGGATCAAGGGTGGAGCGGGAAAAAGTCGCATCGCTTGACGCACCCCCCGGCAGACAGGGCAAATACCCGGCGATGGATCACGAGCATTACTCCGATGCCTATCTGCGGGAAGTCCTCGATGGAGTGAAGACGATCGCGATGGTCGGCGCCAGCCCGAACTGGAACCGGCCCTCCTACTTCGCGATGAAATACCTCCAGGGAAAGGGTTACCGCGTCATTCCGGTGAACCCCGCCGTTGCAGGACAGGAGATCCTCGGCGAGCGCGTCTACGCGAGTCTGCGCGACATTCCGGAAAAGGTCGACATGGTCGACATCTTTCGGAACTCGGCGGCGGCCGGTCCGATCGTCGACGAGGCGATCGCGATCGGCGCCAGAGTCGTGTGGATGCAGCTCGGGGTGCGCAACGACGAAGCCGCTGCGCGCGCCGAGGCGGCAGGTCTCAAGGTCGTCATGAACCGCTGTCCCAAGATCGAGTGGTCGCGCCTTCACGGCGAGCTCTCCTGGAGCGGCGTCAACTCGGGAATCATTTCCTCCAAGCGCGCCGCTGGCGCGGGCGGCTGGCCGGGCGTTTCCGGCGGCGGCTTTTCCTCCAAACGGCTGAAGAAGGGTTGAGAAGAATGGCGGAGCAGAAGGCACCGGGTTTCGAGACGCGCGCGATCCACGCCGGCGCGGCGCCCGATCCCACCACCGGCGCGCGCGTGACGCCGATCTATCAGACGACGTCTTACGTCTTCGACGACGTCGACCACGCCGCCTCGCTCTTCAACCTTCAGACCTACGGCTACATCTACTCGCGCCTCACCAACCCGACCGTCTCGGTGCTCGAGGAGCGCGTCGCCAATCTGGAGGGCGGGCGCGGCGCCGTCGCCTGCGCATCGGGGCATGCGGCGCAGATGCTCGCCTTCTTCGCCTTCATGGAGCCCGGCGACGAGTTCCTCGCCTCGACGAAGCTCTACGGCGGATCGATCACGCAGTTCGGCCGCAGCTTCAAGAAGTTCGGCTGGAACGTCATCTTCGTCGATCCCGACGACCCGCAGAACTTCAAGCGCGCGCTGACGCCGAAGTGCAAGGCGATCTTCGTCGAGAGCCTCGCCAACCCGGGGGGCGTCGTCACCGACCTCGAGGCGATCGCCGCGATCGCGAAAGAGGCGGGAATTCCGCTCATCGTCGACAACACCATGGCCTCGCCCTATCTCTGCCGCCCGATCGAGTGGGGCGCGACGCTCGTCATCCACTCGACGACGAAGTTCCTTTCGGGCCACGGCAACTCGATGGGCGGCATCGTCGTCGACAGCGGGAAGTTCGACTGGTCGTCCTCGCCGAAGTTCCGCGGCCTCACCGACCCCGAGCCGGCCTATCACGGGCTCAAGTTCCACGAGACGTTCGGAGATCTCGCCTTCACGGTCGCGGGCCACGCGCTGGGCCTGCGCGATCTCGGCGCGGCGATGGCCCCGCTCAACGCCTTCCTCACCATCACCGGTATCGAGACGCTGCCTTTGCGCATGGAGCGGCACGTCGCCAATTCCGAGAAGGTCGCACGATTCCTCGAGCAGCACCCGGCGGTCGGCTGGGTCAGCTATGCCGGGCTCGAATCGAGCCCCTATCGCAAGCTCGCGAAGAAGTACCTGCCGAAGGGCGCCGGCTCCGTCTTCACCTTCGGCCTCAAGGGCGGCTACGAGGCGGGCGTCAAGCTGGTCGAGAACGTCGAGATCTTCTCGCACCTCGCCAATATCGGCGACACGCGCTCGCTCATCATTCACCCGGCCTCGACGACGCACCGGCAGCTCAGCGACGAGCAGAAGCTGGCGGCGGGCGCCGGCCCCGACGTGGTGCGGGTCTCGATCGGCCTCGAGACCGCCGACGACCTCATCGCCGATCTCGACCAGGCGCTGAAGAAGGCGGCGTAGGAAGGGCTCTTTCGATAGTTCGGCATGCGGCCGGGGCGGCATGCGCCGCCCCGGCGACGTTTGTCGGTCCCCGCGACCAGCCATATCTTGCCGCTATGGCTCACCTCGCTCGATCGGCATGAAGGCGATTGGCACCGCAGTTTCCGACGTGCCGCGTCTCGGCCTCGCGCGATCGAGCGGGATGCGCACCGAGTCCCGACGTTGATCCGCTCTTCTCCCGTCGCGATGGAACTCCCGGTCGAGGAGGCGCTGCCCCGGCTGCGCGCGGCGCTCCGCGAGCGCGGCGCCGCCGTCCTGCAGGCGCCGCCCGGCGCGGGCAAGACGACCCGCGTGCCCCTGGCGCTCCTCGACGAGGATTGGCTCGGCGGGCGCAAGATCGTGATGCTGGAGCCGCGCCGCCTCGCCGCGCGCGGCGCCGCGCACCGCATGGCGAGCCTTCTCGGCCAGCGCGTGGGCGAGACCGTCGGCTACCGGATGCGGCTCGACACGAAAGTCGGCCCGAGGACCCGGATCGAGGTCGTCACCGAGGGCATTCTCGTGCGCCGCCTTCAGCGCGATCCCGGACTCGAGGATGTCGGCCTTCTCGTCTTCGACGAGTTCCACGAGCGCAGCCTCGAGGCCGATCTCGGACTCGCGCTCGCGCTCGAGGCGAAGCGGGCGCTGCGCGAGGACCTCCGCCTCCTCGTCATGTCGGCGACGCTCGACGGCGAGCCCGTCGCGGCGCTCCTCGACGGCGCGCCGGTCGTCACCAGCGAGGGCCGCGCTTTCCCGGTCGAGACGCGCTGGGTCGATCCCGCGCCCTGGCGTACCATCGAGGACGCGGTCGCCGCAACGGTGCGCCGCGCGCTCGGCGAGGACGAAGGCGACGTTTTGGTCTTCCTCCCCGGCGGGCGCGAGATCCGGCGCGTGGCCGAGCGTCTCGCCGACCTCGACCCTGTCCTCCCGCTCTATGGCGACCTGCCGCAGGCGGCGCAGGACGCGGCGATCCGCCCCGACCCGTACGGCCGCCGAAAGATCGTGCTCGCGACCTCGATCGCCGAGACGAGCCTCACGATCGAGGGCGTGCGCGTCGTCGTCGATTCGGGCCTGGCGCGCGTCCCCCGCTTCGACCCGCGCACCGGGATGACGCGGCTCGAGACGGTGAAGGCGAGCCGGGCCGCCGCCGATCAGCGCCGTGGCCGGGCCGGCCGCCTCGCCCCCGGCGTATGCTGGCGGCTCTGGACCGAGCGCGAGCACCGGCTCCGCCCCGCGCAGAGCACCCCCGAGATCCGCGAGGCGGACCTGGCGCCGCTCGCGCTCGAGCTCGTGCTCTGGGGCACGGCGCCCGAGGCGCTCTCCTGGCTCGACCCGCCGCCCGCAGCCGCGCTCGCCCAGGCGCGCGCGCTCCTCCAGGAGCTGGGCGCCCTCGACGAGGACTTCCGCATCACCCCGCACGGGCGCGAGATCGCCGGCTTCGGCGCGCATCCGCGCCTTGCGCACATGATGGCGACGGCGCGGAGCGCAACCGCCTGCGCCGTCGCCGGCTTCCTCTCCTCCCGCGAAGCGACGCGCGGCCGCGAGACGGACCTGCGGCATCTCCTCGAGCGGCCGGGGCGCGAGGCGGCCGAGCAGGCGCGGCGCTGGCGCCGCGAGCTCGGCATTGCCGAGGACGACGCCGTCGATTTCGGCCGCGTCGGCGCGACCCTCGCCCTCGCTTATCCCGACCGCATCGCGCAGCGGCGGCCGGGCGGCGGCGGGCGCTTCCGTCTCGCGCATGGAAGCGGCGCCTTCCTCGACCCTGCCGACCCGCTCGCCGCCGCCGACTACCTCGCCGTCGCCGCGCTCGACGGCGCGCAGCGCGAGGCGCGCATCTTTCTCGCCGCGCCGCTCGCCCGTGCAGACATAGACGAGGTCTTCGGCGACCGCCTCGCCGAGACGGTCGAGGTCGCCTGGGACGCGCGGGCCGAGGCCGTCGTCGCGCGGCGCGTCACGAGGCTCGGCGACCTCGTGCTCGACGAGGCCCCTGCGGAGCCGCCGCGCGAGGCCGCCGCGGCCGCGATGCTCGAGGGCGTGCGCCAGATCGGCCTGCCGTGGACGCCGGCGCTGCGCCAGCTCCGTGCGCGCGTCGCCTTCCTCCGCGAGCTCGGCGAGGACCTTCCCGATCTCTCCGACGGGGCAGTGATCGCGGCGCTGCCGCCCTATCTCGACGGCGTCACGCGGAAGGCGCAGCTCGACCGGCTCGACCTCGCGCGGGTGCTCGCCGACATGCTCGGCTGGGAGGGCTCGAAGCGGGTGGACGCGCTCGCTCCGACGCATCTTCCGGTGCCGAGCGGCCGGAGCGCCGCGCTCGACTACGAGAGCGGCCGGCCGGTGCTCGCGGTGAAGCTTCAGGAAATGTTCGGCGCGACGGAGACCCCGCGCGTCGCTGGCGGCCGTGTGCCGGTCGTGCTGCACCTCCTCTCGCCGGCGGGACGCCCGCTCCAGGTGACGCAGGACCTCGCGCGTTTCTGGCGCAACGCCTATCCCGGCGTTCGCGCCGAGATGCGCGGCCGCTACCCGAAGCACCCGTGGCCCGAGGATCCGATGGCGGCGCCGCCGACGGCGCGCACCAAGCCGCGCGCCCGGTAGCGCGCATCTCCGCCGTCAGGGCTTCGCTTCGGCGAGGTTGAGGCCGACGACGCCGGCGATCACGAGGGCGAGGGAGGCGAGCTTCAGCGCCGAGACGGACTCGCCGAAAACGAGAATGCCGATCGCCGCGATCGCCGCGGTGCCGAGCCCCGACCAGACCGCGTAGGCGACGCCGAGCTCGACCTCCTTCAGCGCGAAGGCGAGGCAGGCGAAGCTCCCGGCGTAGAGCACGACGACCGCGAAGGACGGCGCGAGCCGCGAGAGCCCGTCCGACATCTTGAGCGCGGTCGTGCCGCCGATCTCGAGCACGATCGCGGCCGCCATGTAGAGCCAGCCCGTCAAGGGGCGAACTCGCGTCTTACCGCCTCGGTATGCTCGCCGAGCGCCGGAACGCGGCCGGCCTCTCCCTCGAGCCCGCCGGGCGGCGCGGGGACGGCGACGACGCCTTCGGGCGTCTCGACATCGACGCGCGCGAGATGCGGATGCTCGGAGAAGTCCGCGACGCTGTTGAGCCGGCCGAAGGCGATCCCGGCGGCGAAGAGCTTCGCCGCGAGCGCCTCGCGCGCCTCCCGCGCGAAGACCTCGGCGACGAGGCCGTCGAGCGCCGGGCGGTTGGCGACGCGCCGGTTGTTGTCGGAAAAGCGCGGATCGGTCGCAAGCTCCGGGCGGCCGAGCACCTCGGCGCAGAGCCGGACCCATTCGCGCTCGTTCTGGATCGAGATCACGATCTTCTTGCCGTCGGCGCAGGTGAAGGCGCCGTAGGGCGCGATCGAAGGGTGCGCGAGGCCGACCCGGGCGGGCGCGCGGCCGCCGTAATCGTGATGGAGCAGCGGCACGGCCATCCATTCCGCCGTCGCGCCGAACAGCGAAATCCGGATATGGGCGCCCTCGCCCGACCGCTCCCGCCGGTAGAGCGCCTCGAGAATGCCGGCATAGGCGTTGAGCCCGGCGAGGAGGTCCGACACCGAAACGCCGACCCGCCCCGGCGCCTCCGGCGGGCCGGTGATCTCGGCGAGCCCGGTCTCCGCCTGGATGAGAAGGTCGTAGGCCTTCATGTCCCGATAGGGCCCGGTCTCGCCGTAGCCGCTGATCGAGCAGGCGATGAGGCGCGGGTGGCGGGCGCGGAGCGCCTCGGGGTCGAATCCGGCCCGCGCCGCGGCGCCGGGCGCGAGGTTCTGGATGAAGACGTCGGCGCGGGCGACGAGGCGTTCGAGCAGCGCCTTGTCCTCGGGGCGCTTGATGTCGAGCGCGACCGACTCCTTGCCGCGGTTGAGCCAGACGAAGTAGCTCGACTGTCCGCGCGCCGCGCGGTCGTAGCCGCGGGCGAAGTCGCCCTCCGGCCGCTCGATCTTGATGACGCGGGCGCCGGCGTCGGCGAGGCGGCAGCTGCAGAACGGCGCCGCCACCGCCTGCTCCAGCGAGACGACGAGAAGGCCCTCTAGCGGTCTTGTCATGGCCGCGCACACTATCCCGGATTCGCCGCTGACGCAGCGCCGCCGAAAGCGGGCGCGGGTTGTTGCGGCCCGACGTTCTCCTTTCCATGAGGATCGTCGAGGAATGCGACAACTACGTGCTCGTCGAAGCGGGCGGGCGCTGGGCGGTGGTCGAGCGGCGCGCCGGGCGGTTCTACCCGGTTCGGGACGGTCCTCGGGATGGACGCGGCGCGGGCGATCCCGCCGCGGCGGCCGCCGGATGGTCGGACGAGGCGTCGGCCCGGAAACGGCTCCGCGCTCTCGAGGAGCGGCGGCGCGATCTCGCGGAGCGCCTCTGGTGAGCCCGCACTCCCCCCCAATGGGTCATTTATCCTGTGGATGCGAGCCATTATCTTCACGATGTTGGGCCTATGGCCTAGCGAGGGTGATCAAAACACCGCGGGGGCCGCCCTGCCCCCCCAAAGGGCGGCCCCCATTTTTCTGCCGCCCGCGGCCGACGAGCCTTTCCCGAAGGCCTCCAGATCTTGTGGCAAGATTTGGACTTCACTCTGCTAATTGACGAACCAAAGTTTCTCGCTTTTGTCCGCACAATAAAGCGGCAGCCTTGCTCGCGGGATTACGGACAACGCGCCACACCAAGCAATAGCACGAGAATCGTCGTTCGCACGGAAGGCGATCATGACTCGCGCTGGACTCGCGACGGCAGGCCGATTGCTGGCACGGCCGCGCTGAATACTAAAAGTATTCGCAGGACCAGCACCGAAAATCTTGTCACCGATGTCCTCGTAATCCACAGTCGAATTTATTAAAAAACTGTTTATCTGCTTGATTGACGATGATAAACTCGCTCCGAAGTCTTTAGGCAGGCTGGAGATGGTGGACGAGGATCAGGACGCCTTCGCCTACGAGAAGATCTTCGAGGCCGCCGAGCGGATCGCCGACATGGCCCGATCGCGCCCGGAGGAAGCCGCCCGGTTGCTCGAGCGAGCGCAGTATTTGCGCGACTTGGCCGAACAAATTCGTCAGGACTCGCAGCGCCGCTTCGCCCTTTCGTGACGCGGCCTTGACACCCGGATAGCCCCTCCCTAACTCCGTTGGCACTCGCTGAAGGCGAGTGCTACTAGCGCGCATGTCGCGCGAAACGGAGCGATTGGAGGAGGTTTTTTGTCATGAATTTCCGTCCGCTGCATGATCGCGTGCTGGTGCGCCGCGTCGAGCAGGACGAGCGCACCCGCGGCGGCATCATCATTCCCGACACGGCGAAGGAGAAGCCGATGGAGGGCGAGGTGATCGCCGTCGGCCCCGGCGCGCGCGACGAGAAAGGCCAGATCCAGCCGCTCGACGTGAAGCCCGGCGACCGAATCCTGTTCGGCAAGTGGTCTGGGACGGAGGTGAAGATCGACGGCGAAGAGCTGCTCATCATGAAGGAGTCCGACATCATGGGCGTCATCGAGGGCTCGCGCGCTTCGTCGAAGAAGGCTGCCTGATCAAGACAAGGGGCTAGGAAAATGGCTGCGAAGGAAGTTCGCTTTCACTCCGACGCGCGCGAGCGGATGCTGCGCGGCGTCGACATTCTCGCCAATGCGGTGAAGGTGACGCTGGGCCCCAAGGGCCGCAACGTCGTCCTCGACAAG
>JADGGZ010000364.1 GCA_019689675.1 Rhodospirillales bacterium
GCGGCTCCGGCCGCATGATCCCGGGCACCGGCTCGTCGTCGGGCGGCCTGCCGTCCACCTCCGGCTCCTCCGGCATGGGATCGAGCGGGAGCGGCAGCACGGATCAGCAGCGGCGATAGAAGGAAAGGGGAAGGGGGCCTCGCGGCCCCCTTTCCACTTCACGTCAGCTTCGTGGCCGGACGGCCGTCAGTCGATGCGGCTCAGCGTCGCTTCGAGCGAGGCCCCGCCATCGGCGGCGAGCCACGTCGCGGCGAGCCGCCCGTCGGGGCGCAGGCGATACTTTAGCGTGTTGCGCCCCGGTTCGCGGAACACCATGCGGTCCTCGCTGAGCTGCCCGGTGCGACGCACCCATTCGGCTTTCTGATCGGGCTCGAGGCCGGGGCCGAGCGCGTAGATCGCGGTCACCTCGTCGCCCTTGACGCGCTCGACGACGAGCAGCACTTCGCGGCCGTTCGGGTAGAAGCCGTACCACTTGCCGAGAAAGGCGTTCTCGGGCGACCAGACCTTCTTCTGGCTCTCGCCATGGGCGGCGACGGTCTGGACACCCGGGGGCAGCGGGAGCTGCGCGCTCGGGCGCGTGCCCCACGTGTCCTCGCAGCTCATGTCCGGCCCGACCCGCTCGAGCTCGATGAAAGCGCGGATGCATTGGGCGTAGCGCCGGGTGAAGAGCCCGGTCGAGGCGGCCCAGTGCCCGGTCAGCGCGCGCGGCTGATCGACTACGAGGTGCTGGAGGCCGCGCCGGGCGAGGATCTCGCGCGAGCGATCGCCGCGACCGCCCGGATCGAACTCGTCGCCGTGGAAGAAGAACAGCATGACGCGCGCGCGGCGCACCTGGTCGAGGAGCGGATAAAGGCGCGTCGCGTTGTTGCGCCAGGAATCGTAGAACTCGGAGAAGCTGCCGTAGGCCGCGGGCGCGGTCGCGACGACCGCGAAGACGTCGTCGGAGGCGTCGGCGGCCATGAGCGAGAGGAAGGCGCCGAAGCTCTGCCCGGCGAGCACCACCTTCCGGTAGCCGCGATCCTTGAGGTCGCGGACGTAGCGGACGAGCGTGCGGGAGCTGTCCTGGAGCGTGTCGCCGTCGCGCATCCGGTTGAATCGGAACGTGTCCCAGCCGGCGTCCTGGAGGCTCGCCATGTAGTAGGGGGTCGGCGAGAGCGAGTCCTCGGTGTGGATCGAGCGGCCGTGGCTCCAGATCACCGCGCCCTTCGCGGCCGCGGCACCGAGCAGCGGCGTTTCCGGATACGCAGGATCGAGGCGGGCATTCACCGCCCCTGCAGGCGCGGCGAACGCGATCAGCGACGCGGCAAGGACCGCGGCGAGGCCCGACCTGAGCCGGCTTTGGAGCATCCCTGACCCCCCGTTTCTTCGACGGGGGTCAGGATTCCAAGGCTTTGGTTAACAACCTCTTTCTTGAACCGGGCCTGCGTGTTCGATCAGGCCTTTACGGTCATCAGCGTGAGCCCCGCGAGGACCACGCCGAGAAACTCGAATCCGGCAGTGACCTGCCCCAGCATCACGCCCGTCACGGCGCTCGCGATCGTCACAGCTCCCACCAGCCACGTCATCGTCGTCCTCGGGGGTTTTCCGGCGTTCTTGGTTGACGAGACCCAGAACGGGGCGCCCGCGACGCTTATTCCGAGGCAGAGGGCTGCGGCAGGAAGTCGCGCTCCTTCGGGGCGAGCCGGGCGAGGCTTTCGGGGGTGTCGATGTCGGTCAGAACGCCGTCGCCCGCCATCTCGACCTCGGCGACGAGCTCGGGATATTCGCCGAGGAGGTGCTTGGCGCCGGAGTCGCCGGCGAGCTCCTGCATCTCGGCGAAGAAGCGGCGCGCGAAGAGGACCGGGTTGCCGCGCTTGCCGCCCCGCGTGGGGACGCAGATCGCGCGCCCCTCGGTCGGGTTGAAGGCGGCGGCGAGCCGGCGCAGCTCCGCCGCGCGCACGAACGGCATGTCGCCGAGGCAGACGAGCGCGGCATCGGCCTCGCCCGGCACCTCGGCGAGGCCGCGCTTCAGCGAGGTCGAAAGGCCCGCAGCGAAGTCGGGATTGTAGACGAAGCGCACCGGCAGGCCGTCGAGCGCGGCCGCGACCGCCTCCCTTTGATGGCCGAGAACGACGATGACGGGCGCCCCGCCCGCCTCGAGCGCCGTCTCGACGCTCCGCCGCACCATCGGCTTGCCGCCGACATCGGCGAGGAGCTTGTTCGGCCCGCCCATCCGGCGCGACTGGCCGGCGGCCAGGACGATCGCGGCGATTGTCGGCGCGCGCGGCGTCGTCGCGCGCTCGGCGCCGCGCGGCTGCGGCCGCGTCGGGATCTCGGCGAGGAGGCCGCCGGCGCCCATCCGCATGATGTCCTGCGGCCGCACCTCGATGCCGGCGAGAAGACGCTGCAGCACCCAGTCGAAGCCGTTGATCTTCGGGCTCCGCGCGCAGCCGGGAAGACCCAGCACCGGCTTTCCGGCGCGGCGGCCGAGGAGAAGGAGCTGGCCCGGATCGACCGGCATGCCGAAGTGATCCACCGTGCCGCCGGCCGCCTCGAGCGCGGCGGGGATGACGTCGCGGCGATCGACGATCGCCGAGGCGCCGGCGATGAGGAGAAGGCCCGGCGTGCCAGCCTTGCCGATCTCCGCGGCGAGCGGTTCCGTTTCGTGCGCGCAGCGCGCCTCGCCGACGAGCCGCGCGCCGAGCGCCTCCAGCCGCGCGCG
>JADGGZ010000365.1 GCA_019689675.1 Rhodospirillales bacterium
CCGGCCGGCGCGGCGATGCTGGCGATCGAGGCGGCGCGGCATCTCTTCCGCCGACTTGCGGCCGCGTCGGGAGCGGCGCGGTGAGCGGGCTCGCGCTCGGCGGCCTCCTCGCCGTCCTCCTCCTCGGGCTTCCGATCTCCTTGGCGCTCGTCCTCGCCTGCGGCTTCGCGATCTTCGAGCGCGGCCTTCCCGACATGCTGCTGGCGCAGCGGCTCTTCACCGGGCTCGACTCCTTCCCGATCATGGCGGTGCCGCTCTTCATCCTCGCCGGCGAGCTGATGAACGAGAGCGGCATCACGGAGCGCATCGTCCGCCTCGCCGACGCCTTCGTCGGGCATCTGCGCACCGGGCTCTGCCAGGTGAGCATCCTCTCCTCGGTGATCTTCGCCGGCATCTCCGGCTCGGCCGTCGCCGATGCCTCGGCGCTGGGGCGGGTCTTCATTCCGGCGATGGAGCGCGAAGGCTACCGGCGCGACTTCGCCGCCGCTCTCATCGCCGCCGCCGCGGTGATCGGGCCGATCATCCCGCCGTCGATCCCGATGATCGTCTTCGCCCTCATCATCCAGGAATCGGTGGCGGCGCTCTTCCTCTCAGGCGTCGTGCCCGGCCTTCTTCTCGGCCTCGCGCTCGCCGTCGTCACCTATTTCGGCACGCGCAAGTCGGCGCCGGCGCCGCGAAAGCGCGCGACGATCGCCGAGCTCGCGGCGGCGCTCCGTCAGGGCGTCATCCCCATTCTCATGCCGGTGATCATCCTCGCGACGATCCTCGGCGGGATCGTCACGCCGACGGAGGCGGCCGCGGTGGCCGTCCTCTACGCGCTTCTCGTCGGCGTCTTCGTGCTCCGGACGATCCGTCTTGCCGCGCTCGTGCGCGTCTTCGCCTCGAGCATGCTGCTCTCCGCGGTGATCCTCTTCATCATGGCGGCGGCGAACGTCGTCAACTGGCTTCTCACCACCGACCAGGTGCCGCAGCGTTTCGCGGCCCTGATCCTCGGCCAGGTCGCCGACCCCATCATGTTCCTCATCCTCGTCAACGTGCTTCTCCTCATCGTCGGCTGCCTCATCGAGGGGCTGGCGGCGATGGTGGTGCTGGTGCCGATCCTGGCGCCGATCGCGGCGCAGCTCGGCATCGACCCCATCCATTTCGGCCTCGTCGTCGTCCTCAACCTCATGATCGGCCTCATCACGCCGCCGATGGGGCTCTGCCTCTTCGTCGCCGACGGAATCGCGCGCGTGGGCCTCCCCGCGATCATGCGGCAGATCTGGCCGCTTCTCGTCGCCGAGCTGGTCGTCCTCGCCGCCGTCACCTTCGTTCCCGGCCTCGCCGTCTGGCTGCCGCGCTCCCTCGGCTACGGATGATGCGCAAGCGCTGCCTCGTCGGGCTCATCGGAGCCAACATCCAGCACTCGCTCTCGCCGGCGCTCCACGAGGACGCCTTCGCCGCCGCCGGGATCGTCGGCCATTACCATCTCATGGACCTCGACCTTCTCGGCCCGCGCGCCGATCTCGCCCGGCTCGTCGACGCCGTGCGCGTCGCGGGCTTCGCCGGCGTCAACGTGACCCATCCCTGCAAGGAGAAGGTGCTGCCGCTCCTCGACGAGATCGCCGAGGCGGCGGCGGCGATCGGCGCCGTCAACACGGTGGTGATCGACGCCGCGGGGCGCACGCGCGGCCACAACACCGACTCCACGGGCTTCGCCCGCGCCTTCGAGGGGACGCTCGGCCGCGAGGCGATCGCGGGGAAGAAGGCGGTGCTCGTCGGCGCCGGCGGGGCAGGGCGCGCCGTCGCCGCGGCGCTCCTCTCGCTCGGCGCCGCGCGCATCGAGGTCTACGACAAGGAGCCCTCGCGCGCCGCGAGCCTCGCCGCGGCGCTCGGCGGCGCCGTTCGCGCCATCGGCGATCTCGAAGCGGCGTTCGACGGCGCCGCCGGCGTCGTCAACGCGACCCAGGTCGGCATGACCGGCTATCCCGGCACCGCCGTGCCCGAGGCGCTCATCCGCCCGGAGCTCTTCGTCGCCGACGTCGTCTACACCCCGGTCGAGACCGAGCTCGTTGCGGCGGCGCGACGGCGCGGCTGCCGGGTCATGACGGGCGGCGGCATGTGCGTCCACCAGGCGGCCGAGGCCTTTCGGCTCTTCACCGGAATCGAGCCGGACATCGGCCGCATGCACCGCCTCTTCGGCGCGCTTTCGGCCGAGCGCGACCGGCAGCTCGCCGCGCTCCGATAGAGGAGGCAGCCCGAGCATCGCGCGAACGCGCTCCCGCGTCGTGCAACTTCGTCGCGAGCGCCGCCGCGCCTCCTCGACGCGCGCTCCAGCCGCGCCTCCCGTGACCGATACGTGTGCGGCGCGCCGGCCCTCGGAACGCGGTGTGCGCTCGTCCGTTACCTCCGACCGTGAGCGCGGGCCACTCGAGCCGCTCTGGGGCGCGACAAGCGGGAGCGGTCGGCTCGGACGATTGTTTTCCATATGACGCGTTGCTCGGCATCGCGTTCAAGCTGAGTGAGGACCAGATGGCCAGAACGACAGCAGGACTCCTCGCCGGCGCCGCTGTAGCGCTCCTCGCGTTCACCGCGGCCGAGGCGCAGACGGCGCGGAAGAGCGACACCGAGCGCGAGCAGACGCGCCAGCTCAATCAGGAGCAGCTCCGCATGATCCAGGGCCGCGCCTCCGGCGGCATGGATAGCGG
>JADGGZ010000366.1 GCA_019689675.1 Rhodospirillales bacterium
CGGCGGGGGCGGGCGCGCGCGGCGGTGCCGGAGGCGCTGCGGCCATGGCGGGTTTCGGCGGCGCCGTGGCGCTCTCGCGGCCGGGTGACGGAGGCGACGGCGGGGCGGCTTCCCTCGGCGCAGGTGGCGGCGCCGTGCCAGCGGATTTCGACGGCGCTGCGGCGCTCTCTCGGCCGGATGGCAGAGGCGGCGGGGTGCCGTCCCTCGGCGCCGACGCGGCAGCCGCAGGTTCCGGCGCCTTCGGCTCAGGCGGAATTGCCGACGGGGCCGGCGCCGGCGCGACAGCGGGCGGTGCGTTCGCCACCTCGGCATCCTTGGCGCCCCACGAGGGCAGCTCGAAATCGGGAAGGAGCGTGCCTTCGGACCAGTGGACCGCCGCCATGCCGGCCCCGGCCCCGAGAAGCAGCGCCAGGGCGGCGGCGAAAGCGCTGCGCCGGCGCCGCGGCTTTTGCCGCAGCGCGGGAGAGGGTCTCGGCCGGGCTGCCCGCTCGGCGGCGCGTGCGAAAGCGGCGCCAACGGGGTCGGGCTCGCTGTGCCGGGCCGGCGGCGGGACCGTGAACGCCGCTTCCGGCGCCGGAACCGGCTCGGGCTCGCGCGTCAGGAGATCGGTGAGGGCGGCGACCCAGCGCGGATCGCGGATCGCCAGCGGCGCGATCTTGGCGAAAGCGGCCTCGAGCCGGCGTGCGACATCGGCGGCCCCGGCGGCGTCGAGCCGCAAATGGACGATCGGCAGCGTTCCGGGGAAATGCGCCGGAAACCCGTGCGCGTCGAGGAGCGCCCGGAAGTGCGCCGGGGCATCGACGCTTCCTCCCGGCAGCGCGTCGATGAGCGCGACGCCGCGCTCCGGATGGAGGGCGATGAAATCGACCGCGATCTCGTCGGGGGGCGCGCCGAAAACAAGCCCGCCGAGGACCGACCACGACAGGTCGAGGCCCGCAAGGGCGGTTTCCAGGGCGTCGTGAGCGGCGGCGGAGGCAGTCGAAGGCGCGATCTGCGACATGCGGCATTAACACCCGTCGGGGGGAAACTTCTCCCGCCGGGCGATGTTGTTCGTGGCGATGCGGTCGCTTCGTTCTCTCCTTCTGGCGGTTCTCCTGGCCCTCGGCGCCTGCGAGGGCACAGGGATGAGCACCGGGGAGACGCTCGGAACCCTCGGCGGCGCCGCCGCCGGCGGCCTTCTCGGCTCGCAGTTCGGCAGCGGCGAGGGCCGGGTTCTCGCCGCCCTCGCCGGCACGCTCGCTGGCGGCTATCTCGGCAACCGGCTTGGGGCGCGGCTGTCCGCCTCCGACCGGAAAGACGCCGCGGCGGCGGAACGGAGCGCGATCGCGAGCGGCGAGCCGACCAGCTGGCGGAACCCCGACACGGGCAATTCGGGCCGCGTCGCCCCCACGCGCAGCTTCGAAGACGCCGAGGGGCGCCCGTGCCGCGAATTCGAGCACCAAGTGATCGTCGACGGCAGGTCGGAAAGCGCCCGCGGAACCGCCTGCCGGAACGCGCGCGGCGAGTGGGAGCTCGTCGAAAGCTAGTTCAGGCCGGGCCCGCTACTCGGGCTCGGCGCGGAGCAGTTCGGCGGTCGCGCCGGCGACCCACTGCCAGGCTTCCCAGCTTCGGGAATCGTCGACGCTGCGGGCCCAGAGCGCCTTATAGCGAGCGACGCTGATCGCGGCGACGCCGTATCGTTCGATGAGCGCCCGTGCGACCCCTCCGGGGTCCCTGCGGATGTCGAGCTTCCTCTTTGTCACGGCCTGCTGTTCCGGGTTTTTCTTTGGACTTAGGTGACATTGGTTGACCGGGTGTTAAGCACGGCAGTCGTCGGCCCGCGTTTTCATTGGGCGTGTGGTCCAAGCAACACACTTTTTCTTAAATCCGAGATGAAACGATTTGGCGTCGTCGCAACCGCACGCCACGCTTGCGGTGCGAGTGGAGGATGCCATGAACGCCAAGCATCTCGGGGTCGGCCTTGCGCTGCTCGCCGGACTTTCGGCATGCAGCAGCGGGGGAGACCGTTACGCGCCGGTACTGAACATTCGCCCGCCCGAGTCGCCGCGCTGGGCGCCGGCCAGCGTCGAGAGCGGCGAGGTCTTCGCCTCGGCGAACGCGGTCGAAACCGGCCTCGCCTCTTGGTACGGACACCCCTATCACGGCCGCAAGACCGCGAGCGGCGAGATCTTCGACAAGAACAAGATGACGGCCGCGCATCCGAGAATGCCGCTCGGCGCGTCGGCGATCGTGACGAATCTCGCGACGGGCGAGTCGGTCCGCGTGCGGATCAACGATCGCTTTCCGGGCCGCCCCGGCTACGTCATCGACGTGAGCCAGGCCGTCGCACGGAAGCTCGGCTTCGAGCGGGAGGGCCGCGCCTTGGTCGCGGTGAAGCCCCTGCCGCTTCAGGAGAACGGCTGATGTTTCGGCGCCGCAGCACCAGCAGCATCGCCCGCGGCGAGCGCTTCCGCCCGATCGAGGTGCCGAACGCCGAGTGGCAGGTGGAAGACGTCGAGACCGATCCGCTCGGCAACCCGCACGCGCGGCTCTTCCTGGTCGGCGACCCGCTGACGCGCCGCACGATCGCCTGCGCACGGCTTCTCGACCCGCGCTGCTGGATCAAGGTCGCCGCCTCGAACGGCGCGTTATAGAAGCCGCCGCAGCGCGGCCGCGAGATCGCCGCGCCGCTCCACCTCGCAGCGCGA
>JADGGZ010000367.1 GCA_019689675.1 Rhodospirillales bacterium
GAGCGGACGAAGATGAAGTTGCGGAACTGGTCGGGGAAGAGCCGGCGCACCCAGAGGAGCGAATGCATTCCGGTGCCGATCGAGCCGCCGACGAGGAAAATCGCGGTGGGCGCGCTCGGGTCGAGCGGCGGCGGCGCCGAGGTCGGGGGCACGACCTTCCGGGTGAAGACGCGGTCGGCGCGGGCGAGCAGCTCGCGCGTCGTGCGGTAGTGCCGGTTCACCATCCAGCAGACGCAGGCGAGGACGCCGACGATGACGAGGGTGATCCAGCCGCCTTCGTCGAAGCGCTGCCAGACGATGGTCGCGAGGATGCCGGCGCAGATCAGGAAGCCGGTGCCCGAAAGCAGAAGGCGTCCCGGCCATTCGGGATGCGTGCCGCGCATACGCACCCAGTAAACGCACATGCCGAGGAGCGTCAGCGAAAAGGCGCCGAAGACGGTGATCGAGTAGAGGATCACCAGGAACGACACTTGCCCGCGCGAGAGCACGAAGATCACGAGCGCGGCCGTGCCCATAAGGAAGATGCTGTTCTTCGTGACGAGCCGGTTCGACAGCGAACGGGCCTGGTGCGGGACCCATTCGTCCGCCGCGAGGTTGGCGAGAACCGACGGGCCGCCGAGGAAGCCCGCATTCGCCGCTACGAAAAGAAGCCCGCCGGCGCAAACGAGGCTGATGGTCACGATCGCCGCGCCGATCGGCTGGCCGAAGAGCACCCACCCCTCGGTGATCTGGCGGAACACGGCGGCGTTGAGCGTCTGGCCGGCTGTCGGGCGGACGTCCCAGAGGAGATAGAGAAGGATGATCCCCGAAGCGACGAAGGCGAGGGAGACCGCCATGTACATCATCGTCACCCGGCCGGTCCGTACGCGCGGCTCGGCGAGGACATGAATATTGTTCGAGACGGCCTCGATGCCCGTATAAGTCCCGCCGCCGAGGGAATAGGCGGCGAGCAGCATGGCGGCGACGCCGAACCAGCCGGAAGCCCCGGCGACGATCTCGGTCTCGCTGACGCTCGCGGCGACGACTTCCGGAAAGTTCGTCGCATGCGCGCCGATACCCCAGACGATAAGCCCGCCATGGGTGATCAGGAAGCCGATGAAGATCGGCATCAGGATGGCAATGCTTTCCTTGATCCCCCGCAGATTGAGAGTGACGAGGAGGAGGATCGCCGCGACGCCGGCGACCGATTTGTACGGCTGCCACGACAGGGGCAGAAGGCTGAAGAGCGCATCCACTCCCGCAGCGATCGATATCGCGATCACCAGCACATAGTCGACGATGAGGCAGACCCCCGCGATGAGGCCGGCGTGGCGCCCGAGAAGGCTGGTCGTGACCCGGTAGCCGCCGCCGCCGGTCGGGAAGAGCTGGATGACCTGGTTGTAGCCGAGCGCGATGATGAAGACGGTGGCGGCGGTAAGGACGGCGAGGTAGAGCGCGAGATGGGAATTCTCTCCGAGCGCGAGATAACCGAGCTCCGGACCGTAGTTGGCCGAGGAGAGCCCGTCGGCGCCGAGGCCGATCCACGCGAAGAACGCCGCGAGCGCGATGTGCTCGCGTACGCGCGGATCGAAGGGATTGCGCGGCGGGCCGATGACGGCGCGTCGCAAACGGCCGAGGATTGCGCCGAAGCTCATCGCCCCAGTCCCATGACGCGCTTGCCTAGCTCAGGCCGCATCGCGCTGCAACACCCGCTCGGCGTCTTCAATCCCTGAGCGACTTGGCGTGCCGCCGCAGATGTCGCGAAAGGGAGGCTCGCATCGGTATCGTCGGCGGCGCGGCGCTTAGGATCCGCCGAAGAGAGCCTGCTAAGACCGAATCGTTATCAGGAGGTAAATCCTTCATGGCGCTCGGACAGGGCGCAGCTTTGCGGCACGGCGGCGATGTCGCGCGCTCGCGGGGTTTTGTCGCGTTGCGCTACCATCGAACGGAGAGGAGACGAGGGTGGTGCACGCGCAAGGATGCTACGATTACCTTCCGATCACGCGCCGCCCGGGCTACGACTGGCCGGGCGGCGCGCGGGTCGCGGTTTATTTGAGCATCGTTCAGGAGCATTCCGTCTCCGACGAACCCGGAACGCCGGCCGCCGTCGGGCCGCTGGGAAATACGGACGGCGCGGCATCGTACGATTACGGCAACCGGGTCGGCGCGTGGCGCGTCCTCGATCTTCTCTACGAGCTCGCGCTGCCGGCCACGGTGCCCGTCGAGACGACGGTCCTCGATTTCTGCCCGGAGCTCATCCGCGCGCACCTCATGCGCGGCGACGAGGTCACCGGCTACGCGGGCGGTCCCTCCAAGCACCAGCTCACGCCTTCCGAAGAAGAGGAATCGGCGCTCATCGCGGAGACGACCGGCAAGCTCGCGGCGTTCGCCGGCGCGCGCCCGGCGGGCTGGCTCGTCCTCGGGGCGCCCGAAAGCCGCCTCACGCCCGACCTTCTCGCAGAGGCGGGGTACGAGTATCTCCTCGGCTCCTGCTGCGACGATCAGCCGATCTGGATGAGGACGCGCCGAGGCCGCATTCTCGCGCTTCCCTATGCGCCGGACCTCGACGACGTCAACATGATCGCCGGCGCGAAGATCGGCGCCGACGCCTTCGCCGACATGATCGTCGACGACTTCGACGAGCGCCTGCATCAGTCCGAGTCGGGTCCTCTCGTGATGGGGCTCTTGCTCCACCCGCGCATCATC
>JADGGZ010000368.1 GCA_019689675.1 Rhodospirillales bacterium
CGTCTCGCCGACGGCGAGCTCGGCCGGCGCATCGCCGAGCAGGCCGAGACGAAGGGCTACAAGGTGCTGGCCTACTACAGCGCGGGCGAGCAGCATTTCCAGACGCGCAACACCCCGATCCGCACCCTCGCGGACATCCAGGGGCTCAAGATCCGCGTCATCGAGAACAAGGCTCTCGTCGAGGGCTTCCGCGCGTTGGGCGCCGTTCCGGCGCCGCTGCCCTATCCGCAGATCTACACGGCGTTGCAGCAGGGGACGGTGGACGGGACCGCCAACGACCTCCTCAGCGTCACCTCGCTGAAGCTCTACGAGGTGGCGAAGTACCTGACGGTCTCGAGCTACGTGGCCGAGCCGCGCCCGCTCATCGTGTCCAAGCGTTACTTCGACGGCCTGCCGAAGGATTTCCAGGAGCTTCTCGTCGAGACCGCACGGGAATCGGCAACCTACGAGCGCAAGGTTTTCGAGGAGAAGGTCGCAAAGGCGCAGGCCGAGGCCGAGAAGGGCGGAATGACGTTCCTCACCCTCTCCGATCGGGACAAGTGGATCGAGAAGGTCCGGCCCGCATGGGACGCCTTCGCCAAGGCGACGCCAGGCGCCGCCGACCTCATCAAGATCATCCAGACGAGCTGACGAGAGGAAAGGCAGGATGAGCGGTACGGTCTCGTTTGCTCCTGGCGGCTACGCCTTCATCCCGGGCGTGTTCCAGTATTCGGCCGGCGTGAAGGCGCTGCCGGGGTATCGCATCGAGCGGGTTCGCTTCGCGGAACCCGTGCCTCTGGCGCGAGGCTTCGAGAGGATCGCCGCCATGATCCGCGAAGCCGGGCGGCCGCTGGCGTCTTTCTGCGCGTGCGAGCTGCGGTCGCCTGCGCCCTTCACGGAGGCCGGGTTCCGCGCCTTCAACGAGATCTATGTCGGCACCCTCGAGAAGTGGGGCGTCGTTTTGGATGGCCGCAATCCGGTGGCGCGGAGCAATGTCTGCCCGGCGATCGATCCTCCTTCCGAGCCGAGCTTCCATGCCTTCTGCTTCACGACGCAAGCGCCCGGCGCGCCCGCGTCCTTCGTCGTCGCGGGCAGCGGCGAGGCGCCCGAGGGCAAGGGAAACTACAAGGATAACATCGTCGCCCGCGGCAATGTCGGTCCTGAAGGCATCCGTCAGAAGGCGGTGTGGGTGCTGGGCGAAATGGAGCGGCGGCTGGCGGCCTTGGGCGCGACGTGGCGCGATACCACGGCCGTCCAGCTCTATACCGTGCACGACGTGCATCCCTTTCTCGCCGATGAGATCGTGCGGCGCGGCGCGGCGCGGCACGGCCTCACTTGGCATTTCAACCGCCCTCCCGTGCAGGAGATCGAGTACGAGATGGACTGTCGTGCGGTCCACGCAGAGCACGTCGTCTGAGCTTCACCTCTATCCGAGGCGCGTCGCGCGTCGCCGCCGCACGCGAGCGGCATCGGCCGATCGGTTCTCCGCCGCGGCCGTGCGCTCCGCCGATCCGCCTCGCTCGCGCGGCAAGGAGCGGGATCGGGGTTCCCGGCGAAGACGGCGCCGCGGGGTGAAGCTGTGCTGCAAGAGTTCGCGTACAACGTCATAGCGCTCGCGGTCGTCATCGATCCGATCGGAACGGCCGCGGTGTTCATGGGCCTGACGCGCGGCGCTACGCCCGAGCATCGCCGCGCGATGGCACGACGCGGCACGCTTATCGCCGCCTTCCTGATCCTGTTCTTCGCCTTTGCCGGAGAGCTGCTGCTGCGCGCGATGGGTGTCTCGCTCGCCGCTTTCGAGATTGCCGGCGGCGCGCTCCTCTTTCTGCTCGCGACCGAGATGGTGTTCGCGCGCCAGTCGGGCATGCGCCATACCACTCAGCCGGAGGCGGACGAGGCCCGCGAAAGCGAGGACATATCGGTCTTTCCGCTCGGAATTCCGCTGCTCGCCGGCCCGGGCGCCCTGACCTCGATCGTCATTCTGATGCGCGAGGCCGACGGCTCGACGGGGGCGCAGGCGGCGGTAATCGGCGCGCTGGCCGTCGTCATGGTCGGAACCTACGTTTGTCTCGCGGCCGCAGCGAGAATCGTGAGCCTGCTCGGCGTCACTGGAACCAATGTCGTGAGCCGCGTGCTGGGCATCATCCTGGCGGCGCTCGCGACCGAGCTCCTCATCGGCGGCATCCGCCTGTCGCTCGGGAGCTGAAATCGGCGACGCCGGACGCGCGATCGGGACGAGGGGAGCGAGCGACCGTTCGGCCCGACTGGCGCGGATCATGTCGCCGGGGTCGGCGTTGCCCAAAGGGGCGCGCATCGCAGGCTCGCGCATGTCGCCCGGAAAGTCGGATCATTTCGTCGCGGCGACTCTACGGACGGCGGCCGTCCCGCCTTCGACTCGAGGCCTGCGACCCGGAGGTGCATGGATGAGCGATGCGAAGACGGCGTTCCTGTTCGACCTCGACGGCACGCTCGTGGACAGCGTCTACCAGCACGTCCTCGCATGGCACGAGGCGCTCGATCGGGTCGGAATCGAGCTGTCGGTCTGGCGCATCCATCGCAAGATCGGCATGAGCGGCGGCCTGTTCGCGAATGCTCTGCTGCGCGAGACGGGCCTCGAGATAACGACGGAGCTCGTGGAGGAGCTGCAGCGGCTTCATGCGGAGTCCTATGCTCGGCGCTCGCGCGAGAT
>JADGGZ010000369.1 GCA_019689675.1 Rhodospirillales bacterium
TTCATTCGAATTTGATAAGTCGACCCCATCTTCACACCGAGGGCGCATTGTCCACCCCTGTCCCACACCGCCCCCTGATGTCCGCTTGCAGGGCTCACACCGAGCGTCCCCTGGGCCGAGGACGCCCGTTGCTCGCAGGAGGAGAACATGAAGACCCTCGCTCACCTCGACACCCTCATCGCGGTCTCGCCCGAGAATTTCCCGCGCGACGGCTCCTACGCCGCGCGCCGGGCGGTCTCGCGGCTCGCGCAGGCGGCGGGGGCGGATCCCGCCACCGTTCCTCTCGCTGATGCGCTCGAGCGGTACGAGGCGATGCGCGACCGCCTCTCGGTCCGCGCATTTCGCGACGAGCGCATCTATCTCCGGCGCGCGCTCTCCCTGACACCGCTGCCCGACGACGTGCTCGATCGCATCCGCCTCGGGACGCCGACCATGGCCGATGCTGTCGAGGCTCTGAAGCGGCAGCCCAAGGCCGCGGATAACGGGCGCGGCATAGGCGCCCTTCAGCGCTTCGCCGAGCACCTCGGCATCGGCCCCGCCCAGATCCCGGCGACGGAGGCGTTCGTCGAGCGTCATCTCGAGGCGCTGTCTCCGCCAATGCTCGGAATGACCCCGGCGAACTTCGGAAACTGGAAGTCCCGCGTGCGCCGGGCCGTCCGGCTCGTCGACCTGCAGGCACGGCAGCAGCTCTCGCTCGATCAGATGGCCGGCCCCTGGCGGACGCTCCTCGCGCCACTGGCCAAGCCCAGCAAAGGAACCGCGGACCTGCGTACGCCGGAGCAGCGGAAAGCCGCTGCCAACCTCCCGAAGGCGTGGCCGCTCGTCACTTACGCCTACCGGCACGGCATTGCGCCCGACGCAGTGGATGACAGCACGGTCCAAGCGGCTCTCGCGGCCCTGAGGTCCAGGGCCCGCGTGGACAGCTTCAATACCATGCGAAATGCCGTCTACGCCTGGGAGCGGCTGCAGAAGCTTCTCGATACTTTCCCGAAGCGACCCCTTTCCCGTCTTTATGCCTCCGGCAACCCGCGCGCTTTCGCGATCGGCTTCGATCAGCTGCCGGAAAGGCTTCGATCGTCGTGGCAGACCTACCGCGAGCGCTTCTTCGGCGAGAACGGAATGCCCGCCTCTTTCGCGGATCTGATCGAGGACGAGGACGATCCCGAGGACACGCTCGACTTCCGTGGAATCGAGAGCGAGACGCCGATCCGGCGGAAGACGTCCGGCGCCACCATATTCCGCACCATCATCACCTACGCCGCGAATGCCGCGATTGCGGCCGGCGAGAATCCCTCCTCGGTAAGCGAGCTCGCGACGCCGGCGAGCCTCCAGCGGACGCTGCAGACGATCTACCGGCGCCAGCGGGAATGCGGAAAGAACGAGCCTCGAAACCAGTACCTCTATGCCGCCGCCACGATCCTGATCTCGATCGCGAAGGATCTCGGCGCATCGGAACACGAGCTCGAGCTGATGAAGAGGATCCGCGATCGGGTCGATCCCCACTTCATCCGCCTCGCAACGAGCAAGAGAACGGGCAAGACGGTCCGCATCCGCCAGGACTGGCGGATCGGGCCACGCCACGCGGAGCGTCTGCGCGCATTCAACAACCCCGCCGTCGTCGACGCGTGGTTTTCGCTGCCCGATCTCCTGATCGACCGTGCGCAGAAGGTCGTGGCGGCGGGCCGCACACCCACCCTAGCCGACATCAACGACGTCATCGTCGCGATCCTTCACCTTCTGGACCGTTGCGGACCAATGCGCCGGCATAACAAGGCCACCCTGCGGTTCCGAGGAAAGCACGCCCACCTCACGCTGCCAGATCAACAGGGCGTCGAGGGACGGCTGCACATACCGGCCGAAGAAACGAAGAACTGGAAGGCGATCGATCTGGTCCTGCCCCCGGATCTCGTCTCTCTGCTCAAGTTCTATCTGAGCAGATTCCGTCCTGTTCTGGCGGCAGCGGTCGGAGCCGATCCCGAGAACCCTTACCTGTTCCCGTCGAAGGGAATGGCGCACCGCTCCGGCACGGTGCTCAACAAGATCTTCGTCGACCGCAACTGGCGTTTCGGCGGCTTCAAGCTGAACATGCACTGTCAACGGCACGTCTGCGCCAAGCTGATTCTCGACGCCGACCCCTCGAAGATGGGGTTGGTGCAACAGCTTCTCGGCCACCGGAGCCGGGCGACGACCGAGGCCTATTACGGTCAGATCAACCAGATCATCGCCCAGCGCTGGTACCAGGATCTGCTCGCGCAGAGACGCGCCGCCCGTTACGGAGCCGATCGGGAAGCCGCGTGATGACAGCGTGCAATCGCGTCTGGACGCGCGCGCTCGTCGAGAAGGACTGCGCCAGCTGGCCCGCCGATCAGCGGGGCCGCTGGCTCGAGCTCTTCGGCGACGAGTCCTCGCCGCGGCCATGGGTTCGCGAGACGGCATACCAGAGGGCCGGCGTCTACACCCGTTATCTTTCGATCACCGGCGAAGACTGGCTGACCCCGAACGGCGTTCGGCTGTTCGTCAGGTCGGTCGAGAAGAAGGTCTGTCCGCGGACGGTCGCCGGGTACGTCGCCGCCCTCTTCGGCATCGGGCGGCTCCTCCGGCCGGAAGTTAACCTGCACTGGCTCTACCGAGCGGCGGTGAGAATGATTCAGCTCGCC
>JADGGZ010000080.1 GCA_019689675.1 Rhodospirillales bacterium
TCGTCGGCCGTGCCCCAGCCGTCGTCGAACGCCACACGACGCTCTTCATCGAAGCGGCTGCTATCGTTGCTGAGAGCGCCGCGGCCCTTGCGCGCCAACACCTGCGTCTCCATGACGCACACCCTGCCGCAATTTCTGGAACATATCAAGAACAAATGCCGGCGACAGGAACAGGTCGATGCGGCTTCGAATGTGCGCGGCGACCGCAGGGTCGAGGTCCGGCGCGGCGAGCTCGCCCGTAGCCCAGCGCACGCACCAGAGGAGCGTCCTCAGCGCGGTGAGGCGGCGGGCGAGCCGGGCGATCCCGGCCGGAAGCCGCACGCCGCCCGCCGTTTCGTAAGCGGCATGAAAACGGTCGAGATCGGCAGGCGTGAGGCTCGCGTCCACGTCGATGTCCCAACGGGTCGAGGTCGGCAGGGTCGCATGCGCGAGATCGATCGCGGGCGAGCCGTAGAGCGCCTTCTCGAGGTCGACGAGCACCGCGCGTCCGTCGTTCCGGATGATGAAGTTGCCGGGGTGCGTGTCGGTCCCGACGAGGGCGACCGGGCTCGGTCCGGGGGCGAGCCCTTCGGCCCAGTCGAGCTCCGCCTCGAGAGCGGCGCGCGTTTCGGCCGCGAGCTTCGCCTTCACGAGGGACGGCCGCTGCGCTGCGACCATCTCGGCGGTCGCGGCGATCGGATCGGGGGAATGGTCGCGCAGCGGCGGCCGCCCCTCCGGCGCGGGGAGAGGGAGTCGATGGATCGCGGCGAGCGCCGCCGCGATCGCCGGCAGGTCTTCCGGAAGCCGGGCAGGACGGCCGACGATCTCTTCGACGGCGAGCGCCCCCGAGGGCAACGCTTCCGAGGGCGGCAGCACCGCCGCGAGCCTCGGAGTCGCCCCCGAGGGTTCGGCGCGGTGGAAGCACGCGGCCTGGTACGCGAGGTTCTCGGCGGGCGCGAGCGCCCATTGCGAGAGCCGCGGCACGCGGAGAAGAAGGCCGGTGCGGCCGAGCCGGTAATGCGCGTGCGCCGCTCCTTTGTCGCGAAGGCGCGCGACCTCCTCGGCGCGGACGCCGAATTGCCGCAGCACCTCAGCAGGCAGCATGGAGCCCTGTCGCTCGCTTCCGCTCGCGCACGGTCGCGGGCGCTGGCGCGTCGCTGTCCATTGGCGCGCCGGTGTTTCGGCCGAGGCGGGCCCAGCCGTGATAGGCTTCGTGGCGCATCGGCTGCACGGGGTAGCACAGGATGCGTGTTTCCGTCGTCATTCCGACGTTGAACGCGGCCGCCGGCCTCGAGGCGACGCTTGCCGCAGCCGCCGGCGCGGACGAGATCATCGTCGCGGATGGCGGCTCGTCGGACGAGACGGTCGCGATCGCGGAACGCGCCGGAGCGCGTCTCGTCGCGGCGCCGCGCGGGCGCGGCCCCCAGCTCGCGGCCGGCGCGAAGATCGCTTCGGGCGACTGGCTCGTCTTCCTTCATGCCGACACTCTCCTGCCGCCCGGGTGGCGGGCGGCGGCGGAGGCGTTCGCCGCCGGCCGCTCCGACGCCGCCGCCTATTTCCGGTTCCGTCTCGACGACCCTTCGCCGGCGGCGCGGCGGATCGAGCGCCTCGCGGAATGGCGGGCACGACGGTTGGGGCTTCCCTACGGCGATCAGGCCCTGCTCATCCCGGCGCGGCTCTACGCCGAGGTCGGCGGCTATCGAGCGCTGCCGCTCATGGAGGACGTCGATCTCGCGCGCCGGCTCGGACGCAGGCGGCTCGCCGCGCTCCCGCTCGCTGCGACCACGTCGGCTTCGCGCTATCGCCGCGACGGCTGGCTGCTGCGGCCGCTCCGCAATCTTCTCTGCCTCGCGCTCTGGTTCGCCGGCGTGCCGCCAAGCCTCATCGTCCGGCTCTACGCGTGACGCGCTACCTCGTCCTGATGGCGAAGGCGCCCGTGCTGGGGCGCGTCAAGACCCGGCTAGCGCGCGAGATCGGCCCGCTCGCGGCGCTCCGCTTCCACCGGCTGACGGCAGAGGGCCTCATCCGCACGCTCGGGCGCGACCGCCGCTGGCGCCTCGTCGTGGCGACGACGCCGGGACCGCGCTTTCGCGCCCGGCTCGTCCCGCAGGGCGAGGGAGATCTCGGCGCGCGCATGCGCCGCCTGCTCGAGCGGTTCCCCTGGGGTCCCGTCGTCATCATCGGCGCGGACATCCCGGGCGTGACGCGGACGCATATCGAAGCCGCGTTCCGCGCCCTCGATGCGCACGATTTCGTGTTCGGGCCCGCGGCCGACGGAGGCTACTGGCTCGTCGGGGCGAAGCGGCGGCCCCTGCCGGCCGGCCTCTTCAGGAACGTGCGGTGGTCGACCGAGCACGCTTTGGCAGACACGCTCGCCGGCGTGCCTTCCCGGTTTTCGGTGGCGCGTATCGCGATGCTCGAGGACGTCGACGACGCCGCAGCGCTCAGGCGTGCGTCAGGTGCTCCTGCAGGCGCGGCATGAGCTCGACGAGATTGCACGGGCGGTGCCGGTTGTCGAGCTGGTGGACGAGGATGCCTTCCCAAGCGTCGCGGCAGGCGCCAGGGCTTCCCGGAAGCGCGAAGAGGTAGGTGCCGCCCGCGACCCCGCCCGTGGCGCGACTCTGGATGGTCGAGGTGCCGACCTTCTGATAGCTGAGCCACCGGAAGAGCTCGCCGAAGCCGTCGATCTTCTTCTCGAAGACGCTCTCGAACGCCTCGGGCGTCACGTCCCTGCCGGTCACCCCGGTTCCGCCCGTCGAGATCACGACGTCGATCGCCGGATCGGCGATCCAGCGCCTGAGCTGCGCCACGATCGCGGCGGCATCGTCCTTGACGATCTCTCGCGCGGCCACCTTGTGCCCCGCGGCTTCGATCAGCTCGACGAGCGTGCGCCCGGACTTGTCGTCGGCGGGCCCGCGCGTGTCGGAGACCGTCAGGACGGCGATGTTGACGGCGAGAAACGGGCGCGACTCATCGAGCCGAGGCATGGCGGATCGTCCCTTCCGGCAGATCGAGCGCGACATAGGACGGCCAGCGCCCGGCGGCAAGGGCGTCGAGGTCGGGGGTGGGCTGCTTCAGCCGTGCGCGGTAGATCCAGTAATTGGTCATCACCCGCTGCACGTAGACCCGCGTCTCCCGCGACGGGAGGCTTTCGATGAAGAGCAGCGGGTCCTTCTCGTATTCGGGCCGCATCGGCCAGCGCAGGACGGCGCCGGGGCCGATGTTGTAGGCCGCCGCGACGAGGAAGAGGCTCCGCCCGACTTTCTGGTGCGCGAGGAGCTCGCTGAGGTAGTGCTGCGCGAGGGTGAGATTGATCGTGGGGTCGAGAAGCTTGTCCGCGAACTGGCCCTTCTTGGTCTTGTCGACGATCTCGATGCCGTAACGCGCGGCGAGCTCCTGCGCCGTGGCCGGCATCAGCTGCATGAGGCCGCGCGCCCCGGCGCCGCTCGCTGCGTTCGTCAGGAACTCCGACTCCTCGCGCATCACGGCGAAGAGGAGCGCCCGATCGACCTTGTAGCCGCCCTCCGGCAGCCAGCGCGGCAGCGGATAGAGCGCATGGTCGTGGCGGCGTCCGTCCTGGCCGGCGAGCAGCCGTGCCAGCTGGATGGAGAGGGCCGGCATATTGCCGCGGTCGGCGATGGCGGTGAGCGCCGGGAGAAGCGAAGGATCGTCCCCGCCGGCGACGGTCCGGAGCTCCAGTTCGGCCCGTTCCGTCTCGCCGACCTGGAGGAGGGCGAGAGCCCGCCGAATCGCCGGCGTCTCGAGCGCCAAAGCGGCTTCCTGGGCCGTGAACGGCTCCGTCTCGAAGTTGAACCACGTCTCGAGGCCGAGCGTCCGGCGGGCGAGGAGCCCGTAGAAGGTGCGCGGATGATCGGCCGCGATGCTGAGCCAGTAATTGACGAGCTGCGGCCGCTCGGCGCGCCGATGCACCCGCGCCGCCCAGTACGCCGCCGCCGACTTCGCCCAGGGCGAGACATCGGGAAGCCGCGCGAGCGCCTCGAAATGGCTCCGCGCTTCGCCGAGCCTGCCGAGGCGCCAGGACGCGAGTCCCGCATTCCAGTGCGCGAGCCCGCGATAGGCCGCCGTGCGCGCCGTCGCTGCGAGCACGAGCGCCTTCCGGTCTTCGCCGTGGAAGAAGTAGCCCTCGGCGACGTCGGCTCGCGCATCGTCGTATTCGTAGTCGTCGAAGAGCGCTTGGACTTCTTCCGAGGCGAGAAGCTCCTCCGCGCTTTCCGGATTGATCCGGGCCGTACGGCGGATCTCGACCTTCAGCGCCTGGGCGCGCGCGCGGTCGGCCTCGCTCAGCGCCTTCGTCGAGGCCCGCGCCGGCGGGCGCAGGTCGGCGCGGGTTTCCTTGGTGCCGGCGAGCGTGATCGGCGTCGCCGCCGTCGGCTTGCGCGGCGCCTCCGCCCCGGCCGGCTTGCGGGCGAGGGCGACGGCGTAGATGGCGCGCGCGTCAGGCTCGTCGGCGTGCGCCGCCATCCAGTCGCGCAGCTCTTGCCAAGTAGACTTCCACTTCGGCGAGAGGTGGCGCTGCGCCCAGACGTGGCCGAGGAGCAGCTTGTCCTCGAGCCGAGCGATCTCGGCGTCGGCTTCGGCCCAATTCCCGACTGCCTGGAGCTGGAAGATGCGCTGGTAGCGCGCCGCATCGCCCGACCGGAGCGGTTGCGGCAGGTCCACCTCGCGGGCCGGTTCGTGGCCGCTGGCGAGGCTCGCCACCCGTTCCGCCGCGCAGACCTGCGGGGCGGTGAACGCCAGCGGGCCGAGCGCGAGAAGGGCCGCCAACGCGGTTAACGGACGGGTTTTCTGCCAAGTCTTGGCGGACCTGGCGACGCCTTTCCGTCGTAACATGGGACAAATGCGTAGGACATTTGTGGCAATTCCGGCAAGCGGATTCGTTGTGCCACAATAAGGCGATTTAGCGATATGGTTGATACGGCGAGGATGATTTACGGTTAAGCGCGGAATTCTTTCTTTTATCGCAGTTCTTCGAGTTTAGTTTGCAAGGAAAGTAAATCTCTCCATGCGTCTTTCTTGGATTGCGGCGTTCTAAGCAAATAGGAAGGATGAAACGTCGCGAGTGCCGGAAGAGGCGCCGCGAGCCCCGGGAGGGAAAGCTCGAACCACTTTCCGCGCAGGCGGGTGATCCCGTCTTGACCGAGCAGCGCCGAAACCGCGGTGCCGCCGGCCAGGAGCACGACCTTGGGGGCGACGAGAGCGATCTGCCGCCGAACGAAGGGAAGGCACGCCGCGATTTCGCCCGGGGTCGGCTTCCGGTTTCCGGGCGGGCGCCAGTAGAGGACGTTCATGATGTAGGCGCTGCGGCGGTCGATCCCGATCGCCGCCAGCATCCGGTCGAGCAACTGGCCGGCGCGGCCGACGAACGGACGGCCGATGCGATCTTCATCGGCCCCCGGCGCCTCGCCGACGACGACCAGCGGAGCTGCCGGGTTGCCGTCGGCGAAGACCGTGTTCATCGCCGTGTGCTTGAGGGCGCAGCCTTCGAAGGCGCGGACCGCCGCCTCGAGGGCGGCGAGGTCATTGGCCGCTTCCGCGAGCGCCTTGGCGTCGCCCGCGCCCGTGGAGACCGTGACCACGGCGGGCGGCGGCAAAGGGGCCGCAAGGCGTCGAGCGGGCGCGCTCGGCGATGGCGGAGGCGCGAGCCGGTTCACCGGGAGTTCGCCGATCGCCTCGTCGGCGCCCGCCTCGATGTACCAACGGAGCAACTCGGCGAGGCTCGCCCGATCCATGGTGTCAAGGTAGCGGGGCGCCGGGAGCAACGCCATGGTCGCGACGCATCGCCGCTCTACGTCTCTTCGTCGAGAGCAGGGAGGGGCGCATGCAGGACCACGTCTACAAGGTGATCGAGCTCGCCGGGTCGTCGGAAAAGAGCATCGAAGACGCGATCGTCACCGCGATCGGCCGCGCGTCGCAGACGCTGAAGAATTTGCGGTGGTTCGAGGTGGTGCAGACGCGCGGCCATCTCGAAGGCGGGCGGGTGAAGCACTGGCAGGTCGTGCTGAAGGTCGGCTTCACGTTGGAGTAGAAAGAACCTGTCGACGACGTGCGCGCGGCCCGCTAAGAATGCGGGCGGTGGTTCCCTTCGGGGATTGAACGGGAACGCGGTGCGGGCTTTGCGCCCAAAGCCGCGGCTGCCCCCGCAACTGTAAGCGGCGAGTCCCGCACCTCTATTGCCACTGGGCCTCGATGCCTGGGAAGGCGGTGCGAAGGCGACGACCTGCGAGCCAGGAGACCGGCCACCGACCGTGGTCACGCGCGGGCGCGTCGGGCGGGGTGCACCGACGGAGGTTCGCAGTCCCTCGATGAGGGAGGGCAGCCAAGGTTCGCGGTGACGTGTCGCGGAGTCCTTGTCGCCATGTCCCGCTTTGCCTGCTTCCTCCGATACTGCGTCTTCTTGCTTGCGGCCGCCGCGTCTGCCGGCGCCGCCGCGCAGGAGCGCCGGCCCGACGATCTCGTCATCACGGTCACTCGCCTGCCGACGCCGGCCGAGCAGGTCGGCAGCTCCGTGACGGTGATCGACGAGGCGACGATCGAGGAGCGCCAGCGGCGCACGCTGGGCGAGGCGCTCGAGGACGTGCCGGGCCTCAACATCGTCCGCAGCGGCGGCGTCGGCGAGGCGACCTCGCTCTTCATTCGCGGCGCCAACTCCAATCACACCAAGGTGCTCATCGACGGCATGCCGGCGAACGACCCGACCACCGGCACGTTCAATTTCGGCCCGCTCGCGACCGCGGATTTCGAGCGGATCGAGGTCCTGCGAGGGCCGCAAAGCGCCATCTGGGGTGCCGACGCGCTCGGCGGCGTCATCAACATCGTGACGAAGCGCGGTGAAGGGCCGCCGCGTCTCGAGGGGTTCCTCGAAGGCGGCTCCTTCGCCACCTTCAACCAGTCGGCGACGCTCTCCGGCGCCACCGGACCCTACGACTACTCTGCGACCGTGACGCATCTGCGCAGCCAGGACACGCCGGTGACGCCGAAGCGCCTCCTTCCGCCGGGACGGCCCCGGTTCGACGACGACTTCGAGAGCCTCACCTTCTCGACGAAGCTCGGCGCCCGGCTCAGCGACGACGTCCGGGTCAACGCGATGCTGCGCTGGAACAACAGCGATCTCGCCTTCACGGCCGACGATTTCTCCGTATTCCCGGCGCTTCCGGATACAGCGCAGTCCTACCGCGAGGAGCGCCAGCTCACGACCCGGCTCGAGCTCGAGAGCCGACATTTCGAGGGCTTTTTCGAGCAGAAGCTCGGGATCGGCTGGGCGGATTGGCGCAATCACCTCGAAAGCCCGCCGTCGGGCGGCGTGCCGGTGGCGCCGCGCGTCGACAAGGGCGACCGTCGCCGAGCCGACTGGCACGGCACTTTTCACATCGCGCGCGACCACACGCTCCTCGTCGGCCTCGAATACGAGCGCGACGCGCTGCGCGACAGCCCGACCTCGCCGTCGATCGCCAACCGCGCCGCCTTCATCGAAACGCAATCGGGCTTCCTCGACCGTTTCTTCGTCGGCGCGTCGGGTCGGGTCGACGACAACGACCGGTTCGGCTCGGTCGGCACCTGGCGCGTCGCACCCGCCATTCTCGTTCCGGAGACGGGGACGCGGCTCAAGGGAAGCGTCGGAACCGGCTTCAAGGCGCCGACCCTGCGGCAGCTCTTCGTCGATTTTCCCGAGATCAACTTCTTCGCCAATCCCGATCTCGAGCCGGAGCGGAGCTTCGGCTGGGACATCGGCTTCGAGCAGAACCTGTTCGAGCGGCGCCTCGGCTTCGGCGCGACCTGGTTTCACAACGACATCACCGACCTCATCGACACGAACGCGACCTTCACCTCGCTCGAGAACAAGAGCCGCGCGGAGACGAAGGGGGTGGAAGCGTTCATCGCCGTGCGGCCGGTCGACAGCCTCCTCCTGCGCGCCGACTACACCTTCACGCTCGCCGAAGACGAGACGACGGGCGCGACGCTCCTGCGCCGGCCGAAGCATCGCGGGACGATCGAGGCGACGTGGCGCATGGACGCGTGGACGCTTTCCTCCCGGGTGCTCCTGGTCGGCAAGCGCGTCGACGCCAGCCGCGACTTCTCGATTCCGCGGCTCGAGGCGGGCGGCTACACGCTCGTCAATCTGGCGGCGAGCTATGCGCTCACGGACGGCGTGACGCTCTTTGCACGTGCCGACAACGTCTTCGATCGCCGCGTCGAGGATCCAGTGGGCTTCGAGCGCCCAGGGCTCGGCGTCTTCGCCGGCATTCGCGTCGGTCTCGACCTGGCGGCGGCGGCCCTTGCTGGTGACAGCGACGGATTCGGGAGATAGGGTCGTGACGCGAAGCGATGAATGGCGCAGCCCTGCCGCAGCGCGTGATCGACCCCGACGGTCACGCAGTCGAAACGTTCCCGCTCCCGACCGACGAGGCGGTGCTGGCGCCGCTCCTGCGAGACCTTTTCCAGGATCACTGGCACGAGATCGTGTTCGGCCCGATCATCGAAGGCGCGGCCTGGGAATGGAGGGCGCCTCACGCGCCGACGCGCCTCGGCCTCCAGGACGGATACCTGACGGTCGCCTTCGGCGCGGCGCATTTTCACCTTTGCATCGGTCCGACCAAAGGGCCGAGAGGGGACCCCACGCCGCCGGCGCTCGCCGAGCACCGACGCTGCGCGCGCGCCGAGCTGTTTCGCCGCCTCGACCGGGCGGGCGCGCCGAATTCGTGGGGCCTGCGCCTCTACAACGGCGCTGGCGAGCAGCAGGTCACAGTGTTCTTCCCGAATCCGTTCCTTTCGGACGACGGCGAGCGCGTTCGCGCCGCGCCCGACTGGTCGCGCCTCGCGCTCTGGGACGCGATGCGCGCGCGCCTCCTCGGCGCGCTCGAGCCCGATCCCTTCGACCGCAGCGCGAAGGCCTTCCACCACGGTTGACGACAGGATAGAAGAAAGAAAACCCGATGAGCGATCCCATGACTTTCGATTCGCGACACGACCGACTCTGGGTTCCCGTGCTGATGCTCGCCGCCATCCTCGGCAGCTTCGCCTTCGCCTGCGCGGCGCCGTTCGCGGCGCTGGCGGCGATGCTCGCGCTGACCGCGCCTGCGCGGCGCGGCCTCGCCCTCATCGTCGCCGCCTGGGCGCTGAACCAGGCGATCGGCTACGGCGCGCTGGACTATCCGCGAACCGCCGACTCGTTCATCTGGGGCGCCGCGATCGGCGTCGCCGCCTTGGCAGCGACGGCGGTCGCCTACGCGGCGATGCCGCGCCTTTCCGCGCTGCCGCTGGCGGCACGCGTCATCGTTTCGTTCGTTGCCGCCTTCGCCGTCTTCGAGCTCGCGCTTCTCGCGGTCGGGATCGCGCTCGGCGACACCGCGGCGTTCGGCGCCTCGGTCGTGGCCGAGGTCGGCCTCGTCAACGTGCTCTGGTTCGCCGCGCTCATCGCGGTGCACGTGCTGCTCGGCGCGTCGGTGCGGCGCGCCGCCGCGCACGGCTGAGTCCCGGCGGCGGGCGGGCCTTCCGCCCGCTCGCCCTTTCACGGGCGCCCGCGCGCCTTTCCCGCCGGCGCAGGCCGAAAAGTCCTGAATTTTTCGGACCGGCCGCTATAGTCCGCCTGAAACAGCACCAATCCCGGAAGACCGAATGCAGCGCGAGCGGATGGAGTACGATGTCGTGATCGTCGGTGCCGGCCCGTCCGGGCTGTCGGCCGCGATCCGGCTGAAGCAGCTCGCCGCCGAAGCGGGGCGGGAGCTCGCGGTCTGCGTCGTGGAAAAGGGCTCCGAGGTCGGCGCCCACATCCTTTCCGGCGCCGTCATCGAGACGCGCTCGCTCGACGAGCTCATCCCCGACTGGAAGGAGAAGGGGGCGCCGCTCGTCACGCCGGCGACGGAAGACTACTTCCTCTACCTCACCGAGAAATCCGCGATCCGGCTGCCGACGCCGCCGCAGATGCGCAACCACGGCAACTACATCATCAGCCTCGGCAATCTCTGCCGCTGGCTCGCGCAGCAGGCCGAGGCGCTCGGGGTCGAGATCTATCCGGGCTTCGCCGCCGCCGAGGTGCTCTACGACGCGGAGGGCCGCGTCGCCGGCGTCGCGACAGGCGACATGGGCATAGGCCGGCACGGCGAGAAGACCGACCGCTACCAGCCCGGCGTCGAGCTCGCGGCGAAAGAGACGCTCATCGCCGAAGGCTGCCGCGGCTCGCTCGCCAAGCACCTCATGGCGCGGTTCGGGCTGCGCGACGGAGTGCAGCCGCAGACCTACGGCATCGGCATCAAGGAGCTGTGGGAGGTCGCGCCCGAGAAGCACAAGCCGGGCAGCGTAACGCACACGATCGGCTGGCCGCTCGACGCCAGAACCTACGGCGGATCCTTTCTCTACCACCTGGAGAACAACCAGGTCGCCGTCGGCTTCGTCGTCGGGCTCGGCTACGAGAACCCGTGGCTCAGCCCCTTCGACGAGTTCCAGCGCTTCAAGACCCACCCTTCGATCCGCCCCGTCTTCGAAGGGGGACGCCGCATCGCCTACGGTGCCCGCGCGATCTCGGCCGGAGGCTACCAGGCGATCCCGAAGCTCGAGTTCCCGGGCGGGCTGCTCATCGGCGACGCGGCGGGCTTCCTCAACGCGCCGAAGATCAAGGGCACGCACACCGCGATGAAGTCGGGCATCGTCGCGGCCGAGACCGTGTTCGCGCGCCTCTCGGGCGGGGCCGCGCCCTCCTACCGGGAGGCGCTCGAGCGGACCTGGCTCATGGAGGAGCTGCGGCGCGTGCGCAACATCAAGCCGTCGTTCCGCTGGGGCCTCTACGGCGCGCTCGCCTACTCGGCGCTCGACACCTACGTGTTTCGCGGCCGGGCGCCCTGGACGCTCCGCAACCAGGCCGACCACGAGAAGCTGCGTCCGGCCGCCGAGATGCCGCGCATCGAGTACCCGAAGCCCGACGGCAAGATCACCTTCGACAAGCTCTCCTCCGTGTTCATCTCGAACACCAACCACGAGGAGGACCAGCCGCCGCATCTGAAGCTGCGCGATCCCTCGAAGGCGATCTCGGTGAACTGGGAGATTTATCGCTCGCCCGAGCAGCGCTACTGTCCGGCGGGCGTCTACGAGATCGTGGAGGACGAGGGCGGCGCAAAGCGCCTGCAGATCAACGCCCAGAACTGCGTCCACTGCAAGACTTGCGACATCAAGGACCCGCTGCAGAACATCGACTGGGTGGTGCCGGAAGGCGGAGGCGGCCCGAACTACCCCAACATGTGAGTTGGATGGAAAAAACGATGCGCCTCGCCGCGCTGATCTCGGTCGGACTTCTGGCTGCCTGCGCCGGGGCGGCCGAGCGCGCTGACGCAGCTCAGGACGAGGCGCTGCAGCTCAGCGCGTCCGGCGCTTATCTCGCCGGCCGCCACGCGCAGCGGAACCACGATTACGGCGCCGCGGCGCGGTTCTTCTCCGAGGCGCTGCAGGAGAGCCCGGACGATTTCGATCTCCTCAACCGGACCTTCCGCCTCCACATCGGCGAGGGCAATTGGGAGGGCGCGGCGCAGCTCGCGCCGAAGGTGCTCGAGACCGATCCGCGCGACCCGATCGCGAACCTCTTTCTTTCGCTGGAGGCGGTGCGGCGCGGCGATTTCGCCGCGGCCGATCGCGGAGCGACCCAGCTTCCGGAGGAGGGGATTCACCGGCTCGCGACGCCGCTCGTCCAGGCGTGGATCAAGCTCGCCTCCGGCCGATACGACCTGGCCGCGGGCGAGCTCGCCCCGCTCGGGGACGTGCGGGGTCTCGGCCCGCTGCGCGACCTCCATTGGGCCGCGATCGCCGATCTTGCCGGAGACGCCAAGACCGCGGCGGAGAAGTACGAAGCGGTGCTGAAGGCGAGCCCGCGCCCCACTTGGCGCGCCGTCGATCTCGCCGGCAATTTCTACGAGCGCAGCGGGCGCCGCGACGAGGCGCGCGCGCTCTACCGGCGCTTCGCCGCCGATGCCGGCGCGAGCGACCAGGCGGATGCCGCGCTCGCGCGTGCCGCAGCGTCCGACCTGCCGCCGCCCCGCATCGCCAGCGCAGGGGACGGCATTGCCGAGGCGCTCTTCGATCTCGCCAGCGTCGTCAATCAGTCGGAGACGCGCGACCTCGCGCTTCTCTACGGGCGGCTCGCGCTCCTGCTGAAGCCCGACCTCGCGCTCGCGCAGCTTCTCGTCGCCGACATCCTGGAAGCGCAGCAGCGGCCCGAGGCCGCGCTGGCGCTCAACCGCGCGGTCGATCCGAAGTCGCTCTACGGGTGGACGGCGCGCCTGCGCGTCGCGTCGAACCTTCAGGCGCTCGACCGCACCGAGGAGGCGATCGCCGAGCTCGAGGCGATGGCGGCCGAGAAACCCGAACGCCCGCAGCCGCTCATCGAGCTCGGCGATCTCCTGCGGCAGAAGCAGCGCTATGCCGAGGCGGCGGAAGTCTACGATTCCGCCATCAAGCGCGTCGGAGAGCCCGAGCAGCGGCACTGGACCCTTTTCTACAGCCGCGGCATCGCCCGCGAGCGGTCGGGCAACTGGCCGGGCGCCGAAGCCGATTTGAAGCGCGCGCTCGAGCTGCAGCCCGATCAGCCGCTCGTGCTCAACTATCTCGGCTATTCGTGGGTCGATCGTGGCGAGCGGCTCGACGAGGCCTTCAAGATGATCGAGCGGGCGGTGCAGCTGCGGCCGAACGACGGCTACATCATCGACAGCCTTGGCTGGGCGCACTACCGCCTCGGCGACTACGAGCAGGCGACGCGCTGGCTCGAGCACGCGATCGAGCTGAAGCCGCAGGATCCGACCATCAACGACCATCTCGGCGACGTCTACTGGCGCACCGGCCGCAAGGCGGAGGCGCGGGCGCAGTGGGAGCGCGCGCTCCTCTTCAAGCCCGAGCCCGAGGACGCCGAGAAGATCCGGGTGAAGCTGAAGGACGGGCTCGGCCCTCCGCAGAAGCCGCCGGCCCCCGCGACGGCCGGGGACGGCGGATGAGGCCGGTCCGGGTCACGGCGCCGGCAAAGCTCAATCTCACCCTCCACGTCGTCGGCCGCCGGCCCGACGGCTATCACCTTCTCGACAGTCTCGTCGCCTTCGCCGACATCGCCGACGTCGTCGAGGCGCGGCCGGCCGAACGGCTCTCGCTCGAGGTGACGGGGCCCTTCGCCGAGGCGATCGAGGGGGAGAACCTCGTCCTCTCCGCTGCCCGCCTTCTCGGCGGAGGTCGCGGCGCGGCGATTCGACTGGAGAAGAACCTCCCCGTCGCCTCCGGCATCGGCGGCGGCTCGAGCGATGCCGCGGCGGCGCTTCTCGCGCTTTCGCAGCTCTGGGGCATTGCGATTCCGCCCGATCTGCCGGCGCGGCTCGGCGCCGATGTTCCCGTGTGCCTGGTGCGCCGGCCGATGTGGCTCGCGGGCATCGGCGAGAAGCTCGAGCCTGCACCGGCGTTGCCCGAGTGCGGCGTCGTGCTGGCGAACCCGCTCGTTCCGCTCGCGACGCCGTCGGTCTTCAAGGCGCGGCGCGGACCCTTCTCGACGCCCGAGCGGTTCAGCGAGCCTCCGGCCGACGCGGCCGCGCTCGCCGCGCTGATCCGTTCGCGGCGCAACGATCTGACGGAGGCGGCGATCGCCCTCGTTCCGGCGATCGCAGAAATTCTCGCCGCGCTCGAAGGAGCGCTCGTCGCGCGGATGAGCGGCAGCGGCGCGACCTGCTTCGGGCTCTACGCCGACGCGGAGTTCGCCCGTCGGGCGGCGGCGGCGATCGCGCGGCCGGGCTGGTGGGTCGCCGCAGGCCGGCTCGTCACTCCGCCACCGGCGGCGGTGGCGGCCTGACCTCGGCGCGCAGCCGCTCGAGAAGGGCTTCGGTCGGCCGGCCGTCGGCGCGCAGACCCCTGTCCGACTGATAGCGCTTGATCGCTTGGGTCGTGCGCTCGCCGCGAAACCCGTCGTCGACGCCCGGGTCGTAGCCCCGCATGCGGAGAAGCCGCTGGATCTCGGCGACGAGGTTGCGGTCCGGTACGTCGCTCGGCGCGAGCGATGAGGCGATCGTGGCGGCGCGTGAGTCGCCCGTCTCGCGCTCGGCAGGGGAGAGCGTCTCCGCAAGACGCGCGCGTCGTTGCGCCGCCTCCTCGTTTCCCGCCTCGGCGGCGACCGCGTACCACGCGTAGGCCTCCACGGGCGACGCCGGCACCCCGAGCCCGCGCTCGTAGGCATCGCCGAGCGCGAGCTGCGCCGCCGGGAGTCCCTGCTCGGCGGCGCTGCGCGTCCAGATGAAGGCCTCGAGCGGGTCGGCGGGGACGCCGCGTCCCTGCCGGTACTGCTCGGCGAGGCGAAGGCGCGCCTCGGCGACCCCCGCGATCGCCGCCTCGCGCATCCATGCCGCCGCGCGCTTCCAGTCGCCGCGCGCCGCGTAGGCGAGCCCGATTTGCATCTGCGCGGCCGGGTCGCCGCTCCGCGCCTTCGCCATGAGCGGCTCGACCCGTTGCGGCTTGGGCAGCGGCAGAGGCGGGAGCGCGGCGACCTCGGCCGGCCGATCGGGCATCCGCGGTCTCGCGGGGGACGTCGGCGCGACGAGCGGCGCGGAAGGCGGCGCCTCGGGCGCGGGGGGCGGCTCGACGACGGCCGGCTCCGGCGCGCGGATCGCGACGGGCGCCTCCTCCATGAGGCCGCGGGCGGCGCGTGCGGGCGCGCTGAGGCGGCGGCTCTCGACGAAGGCGGCGAGGCCGGCGACGAACGTGGTCATGAGGAGAAGGCTGACGAGGGTCGGCCGCAGCGCCCCGCTCATGGTGACGGCCATCTTAGCCGCCGCTTCTTAACAAGGGGCAACGGTTGGAAACGATTGCCGTCGGATAGTTGCGCCGCTATCTAACGCCGGCGCGGATGGGGCGTGGCCAAGTGGTAAGGCAACGGATTTTGGTTCCGTGATCCCAGGTTCGAATCCTGGCGCCCCAGCCACTCCTCCGATGCTCTGAAAGGGTTTCTTCACCACGTCCGGCGCCACCGGACCCGCCTCCACCCGGCAACCAGATGGTGCGACGGAAGGTCTCGCCCGAGCGGGCGGGCCGGTTGACGCACGTCAATGCCGGGGTTGCGCGAGCGACGCCCCAATCGCCTCTTGAACCTTGGCGAGAGGAGGAAGCCGTGAAAGGCGAGACCGTAGCGCCGGCCGTCGGCACGGTCGCGAAGCATGCATCGGGGGCGACCGCCTCGCACCGCCTCCTGCATGTCCTGGCCGTCGACGACGACGCGTCGTTCTGGAACGTCCTCGTCGATGCGCTACCGGGTGCGGATCTCGAGATCGTCGAGACCGGGGAGGAAGCGCTGCGCCTGCTCCGCTCCGGAATGCACGTCGATGTGCTCGTGACCAGCCTCGATCTTCCCGGCCGTTACGGCGGGCTCGCGCTCGCGCGCCAGGCGCGGGCGCTTTGCCCGACGCTCCGGGTCGTCTACACGAGCGGCTACGGCGACAGGCTGCCGGACGGCGATTTCAGCGCGGGCGAAGGGCGGCTCCTGCAGAAGCCGCTGTCGCCCGCCGCGCTCGGCGCGGCGGTGAGGACCGCGCTCGCCGACGCGTGACGCCGCGCAAGGCGCGGCAGCCTTGCGCCCGCGAGCGCAAGATAGGCGGCCGCGCGCCTGCGCCACTTCGCGGCGTTCGCCATGCCCTCGTCCTTGAGATGGTCGATCGCGAGCCGCGCCCGGATGAGGGCGCGGTAGGCTCCGTAGAAGGCGACGAGCTCCGGCGCCGCGTCGTCGCCGGTGCGCCGGCGATAGCGGGCGAAGAGAATCGCCTCGAGCCGCGGGGCGCCCAGCCGGGCGCATTCGAGCCCTAAGAAGGCGAGCTCGTCGACAGGATCGACAAGCCGCAGCGTGCGGCTGAACTCGAGACAGTCGATGAGCTCGACGTCGGCGCGGAGCGCGACATGCTCGGGGCGGAGGTCCCCGTGACCTTCGACGAAGCGCCCCGCCCGCAGCCGGTGCAGGAAGAGGGGCCGCCGGCTGGAAAGAAACCCGCGAAGGCGAAGCGCGATCGGCGCGGCGCGCGCTTCGAGGTCCCGTTGCCCGGTGCGCGCGAAGGCCTCGACGCTCGCCTCGCATTCGCGGGAAACGCGGGCTAAGAACGCGATGGCGCTCATCTTCACGGGGCATGCGCGCGCGTAGAAATCGGCGAGCCGATCGCCGAGGCGGCGTATCTCGGTCGGGTGCCAGCGCCGCTCGGCAAGACGGCTGTCGAGCATGTCCTCGACCGGAAGTCGGCGCATCTCGACCAGCCAATCGACAATCCTCCCCTCGCTGCCGAAAGCGAGCCGGCCGTCCGAGGAGAGCGCGAGCGGAACGACGCCGAGATAGGTCTCGGGCGCGAGCCGCCGGTTGAGGCGCAGCTCGGCCTCGGCGTTGCGACGACGCGCTTCGGGCGTGGTGAAGTCGAAGAGCTCGCCGCGTGTCGGCTTCTTCAGCTTGAGGACGCGGTCGCCGGCGAGAAAGACCCACGAATGGTGCGTCTCGACGACCTCGATGCG
>JADGGZ010000081.1 GCA_019689675.1 Rhodospirillales bacterium
GAGAAGGCCGTGCCGGTCGGCGCCGTCAGCTATCGTCTCGATTGGGATGTCGGCACGCGCGACGACGTTCTCTTCGTCTACGACCTCGAGCTGCCGGCGGAGGTGACGCCCCGCAACACGGACGGCGAGATCGTCGAGTTCAAGCTGCGGCCGGTGGCCGAGGTGATCGAAGACGTGCGTCGCGGCGACGGCTTCAAGTTCAACGTGAACCTGGTGCTGATCGACTACGCGCTTCGACGCGGCGTCGTCAGCCCCGACGATCCGGAATATCTGTCACTCGTCACCGGTCTCCGGCGGCCACTGGATTGAGCGGCTTCGCCGTCGACGCTCCCTCCGCGGCGTAAGGCGACGCTTGGCCGGCTTCGCCGGGAACATGGTAGACGAGAGCGATCGTGGTGTTCGCCGGGGCTTCTCCGACGTCGATTGCTGCGTCCTCGAAGCGGGGCGGCCCGAGGAAGCCCTGCGCATCGTTGCTGAAACCGTAAGGCTCTTTCGGCACGCCCCAGAAATTCTTGTCGAGCCGTCCGTTCCCGTTCTCGTCATGGAAGGTGATGACGGCGTAGCGGCCGGGCGCGAGGTTCTCGATCCGAACGCTCTGTTTGGGCGCCGATCCGGCGCGGAGCGCGATCCCGGCCACGCGCTGCGGGTCGTTCAGGAATCCTTCCTTGTCCGAAAGGGCGATCGCGCGCTCGAAGGCATCTCTGGTGTCGTAGAGGCCGATGAGCACCGTTCCGCCGCCCGGACGCAGCCCTTCTACGGCGACGCGCAGTTCGGCCGCGATCGCGGGGCACGTGGCGGCGGCGATCGCGAAGAGCGCCGCGAGGACGACGCGAACCATGGAGTCGAACCTCTCGCCGAAGCAAACGCCGGTTTCCGCCCGTCATCCCGCTCGCGAGCAGGAGATCTCGACCCGCCCTTGACATCGACACGTAGGTGAACGATCGTTCGCTTATGGTCGCTGCCGCCCGTGCTCCGCGCCAGAACAGCCGCCGCGCCGTCGTGCTCGACGCCGCTGCGCGGCTCTTCGCCGAGCGCGGCTATCACGGCACGTCGATCCGCGACATCGCCGCGGCCGCGGGGATCACGCCGGCCGCGATCTACAGCCACTTCGCTTCCAAGGCGGGGCTTCTCGTCGCGGTCTACGAGGAGGGCGTCGGGCGGATCGCCGCCGCGCTCGATGCGGCGCTCGAGAACGCGTCGGGTCCGGCACGGCTGCAGGCCGCCTGCGCGGCGCATCTCGAGACCCTCCTCGAGGGCGGAGACTACGCCCAGGTCGTGCTGCGCGTCTGGCCGAGGGACGTGCCCGAGGCGGCCGCCCGTCTGCGGCGCTTGCGCGACAGTTACGAGGCGCGCTTTCGCCGCCTCGTGCCGGACAAGCATCTCCGGCTTCTCCTGCTCGGCGCCATGAACGCGGCGCCGGGCTGGTATCGCCCGGGCGGAGAGAGCCCGCGCGAGATCGCCCGACTTTTCCTCGATCGCGTTGGGGTCCATGACTGAGCGTCCACCGAAAATTCTCGTCACCAAGATCGGTTTCGACGGTCACGATCGCGGCAGCCGGATCGTCGCCGCTTATCTGCGCGATGCCGGGATGGACGTCGTCTATACCGGACCGTGGCAGCAGATCCCTGCCGTCGTGAAGCTGGCTCTCGAAGAGGACATCGACGTGCTCGGGATTTCCTCGCTCGCGACCGATCACCTGCTCGTGCCGAAGCTCATCGAGGCGCTCCGCGAGGCGGGGCTCGGCCACATCCCTGTAGTGGTCGGCGGCATCGTGCCGCCCGAGGAGGAGCCGGCGCTGCGCGCAGCCGGCGTCGCTGCGATCTTCCATCCGGGCGCCTCGCGCGAAGAGATCGTCGCCGAGGTGGGCCGCCTCGCGCGCCTCGCGCGCGCCGCCGTCGAAGGAGACGTCTGATGGCTGAACCAGTCCAGCTTCCGCTTCCCGGCTTCGATCAGGCGCGCGCCCGCTGGCGGCGCGATTACGAGGCGCAGATCGGCACCGACCGCGTCGTCCGCAACCGTTCGGGCATCGAGGTTAAGCCGATCTACACGCCCGACGACTGGGACGGCTCGCGCTACATGGAGGAGCTCGGCTTCCCCGGCGCGCCGCCTTTCACGCGCGGCATCTACCCGACGATGCATCGCGGCCGCACTTGGACCCAGCGTCAGCTCATCGGGCTCGGCACGCCGGAAGATTTCAACCTCCGGATCCGCAAGATCATCGCCGCCGGCGCCACCGGGTTGAGCCTCATCCCGTGCAACTCGGTCTATCGCGGCTACGACGTCGACGAATGCCCGATCGAGCTCCTCGGCACCTGCGGCACGACCGTCAACAGCGTCGACGACATGGACCGTTGCCTCGAAGGGGTCGATCTCGGTCGCATTTCGACGGCGCTCAACGACCCGTCGCCGTTCACGCTGCTGGCGCTGCTCCTCGTCGTTGCCGAGAAGCGGGGCGTGCCCTGGTCGAGCATCACAGGCACTTCGAACCAGAGCGACTATCTCTCCCATTTCGTCGCCAATCACATGTTCTTCCGCCTGGCGCTCCCGGGCGCGCGGAGGGTCCTTCTCGACCACATCGAGTTCGCGCTCGAGAAGATCCCCGGCTGGAATCCGCTCTCCGTCGTGGGACAGCACATGCAGCAGGGCGGGGCGACCCCTGCCGAGGCGATGGGCCTCACGCTTTCTACCGCGATCCAATACGCGACCGACCTCATCGAGGGCCGTGGGCATGCGCCCGACAAGGTGCTGCCGAAATTCACCTTCTTCTTCGACATCTCGATCAGCTTCTTCGAGGAGGTGGCGAAGTTCCGCGCCGGCCGCCGCATTTGGCAGCGCATTGCGCGCGAGCGCTTCGGCGCGAAGGATCCCCGCTCCTGGCGGTTCAAGTTCCACGGCCAGACTTCCGGGGTCGATCTGACGCGGCAGCAGCCGCTCAACAACATCGCGCGCGCGACCGTGCAGGCGATGGCGGGCATCTTCGGCGGGCTGCAGTCGATGCATGTCGACGCCTACGACGAGGTGCTCTCGGTGCCGACCGAGAAGGCGGCGAAGATCGCGATCGCGACGCAGAACATCCTCCGCGAAGAGGCGCATCTGACCGACGTCATCGACCCGCTGGGCGGCTCCTACTATGTCGAGACGCTGACTAACGAGATGGAGGCCAAGATCGAGGCCGTGATCGCCAAGATCGATGCCGCCGGAGGCATGTACCGCGCCTGCGAGACGGGGCTCGTGCAGACGATGCTCGGCGAGTCGGCGCTCGCGTTCCAGGAGAAGGTCGAGAGCGGCGAGGAGAAGATCGTCGGCGTCAACGCCTACAGGGAGGAGGGAGACGCGGTCGACGTTCCAGCCCTCGATCGTCCCGCACGGGAAGCGATGGAGGCGCAGATCGCCCGTCTCGTCCGCTACAAGGAAGCGCGCGACCAGGCGGCGACGCGACGCGCGCTCGACGGCCTCGCCCGGGCCGCCAACTCGACGTCCGACAACGTCTTCGGCGCCGTCGTCGAGGCCGCGCGCGCCGGAGCGACGCACGGCGAGATCTGCGCCACGCTCCGCCGCGAGCTCGGCTTCGGCGACGTCCTCGTCGTTCCTTGACCGCTTCCCTCGTCGAGCGTCTGCTTCGCGGCGAGCCGGCCGCGCTGGCGCGCGCCATCACCGCGGTCGAAACCGAGAGCGCGCGGGGACGCGACATCCTGCGCGCCGTCCAGCCGCGGCTCGGCCGCGCGCGGCTCGTCGGCTTCACCGGCCCGCCGGGCGCCGGCAAGTCGACCCTCGTCGGCGCCTATGTCGGCGAGCTGCGCAAGCGGGGGAAGAGCGTCGGCGTCATCGCCGTCGATCCGTCGAGCCCGATTTCGGGCGGCGCCATTCTGGGCGACCGGCTCCGCATGACCGAGCACGCAGGCGATCCCGGCGTCTTCATCCGCTCGCTCGCCTCGCGCGGACATCTCGGCGGTCTCTCGCCGGCCGCCTCGCGGATCGCCGACCTCATGGACGCCGCCGGGAAGGACGTCGTGATCCTCGAGACCGTCGGCGCCGGCCAATCGGAGGTCGAGGTGGCCGAGGTCGCGGACGTCGCGGTCGTGGTTTGCGCGCCGGGGCTCGGCGACGACGTCCAGGCGATCAAGGCCGGGATCCTCGAGATCGCGGACGTGCTCGTCGTCAACAAGTCCGATCTCCCGCTAGCCGACCGGACGCGGCGCCAGCTGAAGGCGATGCTGCAGCTGCGCGCCGCCCGCGTCGACGTCGCGGTGCTCTCGACGACGGCGACATCGGGCGAAGGCGTCGCCGCGCTCGCCGACGCCGTCGAGGCGGTCTGGGCGGCGAAGGGGCGCCCGCCGCCTGGGACGCGCCTCAAGCGGATCATCGCCGAGGCCGCCGCGCGCGAGATCCGGGCGAAGATCCTCGCGAGCCCGCAGCTCGCCGCCTTGTCGTCGGCGGTGGAGCGCGGCGAGCTCGACGTCGCGACCGCGGCCGCCGCGCTCGTCCGCGCCCTCGGCGAGGACTGACCCGAGGTTCAGCCCCGACGGGTCCTCCTCGCCGGGGCGGACTTGCTTCCGGCGGCGGCGCGCTTAGCGCCGATATCGGCGTCGCCGTCGCCGGACTTCACCTCGATGCGCCGCGTCTTCTGGCGCTCTTCGGCCGGCTTCTGCAGCGTCACGCTGAGGACGCCGTTCCGGAACGATGCCTCCGCCTTCTCGGGATCGATTTCGTAGGGAAGGCGGACCGAGCAAGCGAAGCGGCCATGAGAGCGTTCCGTCAGATGGAAGCTCTCCTTCTTCTCGTCGCGCTCGAGCTTCTTCTCGCCCCGGATCGTCAGCACGTTCCCCTCGATCGCCACTTCGACGTCGTTCTCCTCGACGCCGGCAGCTCGGCGCAGATCTCGATCGACTCGTCGGCCTCGCTGACGTCGACCTCCGGCGCTGCAATCCCTTCCCATCCGGAAAGGCTGCGGGCCGGCCAAAGCCCGCGGAAGACGTCCTCGAAAAGCCGGTCCAGTTCGCGGTGGAGCCGCAGAAGGGGCTCGAGCCCACGCTCGGCGGGAGCTGGCCCTTTCGAGAACGGGATGAGGGATCGACGTGCCATGGCCTCCTCCTTCATCACGCACTGCATTGTCGCCAAAGATGCGCCACGAACGACGGAGCGCCGGTCGAGTTCGAGGCCGATCTCCCGTCCGACGCTCCGCCGGCGTTTTCGGGGGGTCAGTGGATCGTTCCCGCGGCTTCCTCGCAGGCGCCCATGCAGCTCCGGCAGGTCTCGGCGCAAATCCGGCAGTGCTCGTGCTGGGCCGCGTGCCGCTCGCATTCCTCGCCGCAGGTCCGGCACGCGTCGCGGCAGAGCTCGAGCGTCTCGCGCAGGAGCGCTTCGTTAGAGCCGCTGCGTCGCGAGGCAAGCGCCCCGGTCATCGCGCAGATGTTGGCGCAGTCGAGGCAGAGGCGGATGCATTGCCGGAGCTGCTGCACGGCGTCCTCGCCGATGCAGGAATCCGCGCAGGAAGTGCACGCCTGGGCGCAGTCGTAGCATTCTTCGATGCAGTGAAGCAGGCGATCGTTGATGCTTCCCTTCACGTCTGGATGGGTGCTGATCATCTCGCGTACATGCATGGGCGCGCTTCCTTCTGGTTGGAGAGTCCCCTTCTCCAACGAGCCGCCGGCCGCCCTGTTCCTCCGGCGTTGCGGCGAATGGGCGAGGGGCGCGATGGGGGCGCGGCTCAGGAACGCGCCTTGACGGCCCCGTCCCAGAGCTCCCGCGCCGAGAGCACGGCGCCCCCGACGATGAGAAGGCATGCGGTCGCGACCGCGGCGGTCGCTGCCGTCCTTCCAGCGGCGACGAGAAGAAGCGTCGAGAGGAGCGGGGTCGCATAGGAGAGCCCGCCGAGAGCCTTGATGTTGCCGCGCTTGACGCCGACGTCCCAGGCGAAGAAGGCGAGACCGACCGGCCCGAGCCCGAGTGCGACGAGGCTCGCCCACTCGCCGGGACTCGGCTCGACCCAGCTCTCGAGGGTGAAATGGCAGAGAAGGGCGAGTGCTGCCGTCGCCAGGCAGAAGGCGCCGACGGCGTCCGTCGGCACCGCGGCGAGCCGCCGGCTCAGCACCGAGTAGCTTGACCATGTGAGCGCGCAGAGAAGCGCGAGCGCGTAACCGGGCGCGTACTCGAGCCGCGGCGCAAAGCTGCCGCCGCCCGTCACCAGGACGAACGTTCCGAGAAGGCCCAGCGCCGCGCCGGCGACGTGCCACCAGCCGAGCCTCTCTCCGGGGAGAAACGCCGCCAGCACGACGATGAGGAGCGGCCAGAGATAGGCGATGAGGCTGACCTCGACGGCCGGCGCGTGCTGCATCGCGAGAAAGTAGAGGAAATGATAGCCGAAGAGCCCGCCGACGCCGACCGCCCATGCTGCGGCAGGCTGACGGAAATGCGCGAGCGGCGCCTCCCCTCGCACGAGCCATTTGCCGAGTGCCAGCAGGAAGGCGATCGTGAAGGCGATTCCGGTCACCTGGAACGGCGGCAGCCGGGTCGTGCCGCTCGCGAGGAGAGCGAGCGCGGCCCAGAGAAGGACCGCGATGGCGCCGGTCGCCGTGGCAAGAGTCTCGCGGGAGCGCAGCACGTGGGAGGAGGGGCTGGAGGTCAGCGTCGAAGGCCGGCCATCCATAAGCCCCACCGGCGGCTGCGTCCAGAGCTCGCCGGGGGCGGTCTGGAACCTCGTGTGTTCGCGGCCGGACGCGCTCAAGCGAAGGCGGCGTTCAGCGACGCGTCTTCGTCGCCGAACCAGAGCGACAGCGCCAGAAGCCTCTTGAAGTACCGGCCGAGCGGAGTCTCGTTGGCCATGCCGATCGCCCCGTGCATCTGAAGGGCCTCCTGCGAGACCTTCCATGCCGAGCGGGTCACGATGTAGCGCGCGGTCGCCACGATTCTACGGCGGTCGTCGGCGTCCTCCGCGTCGACCGCGGCGGCCGCTACCGTGGCCATCGTTTCCGCCTTGGCCAGCATGATCTCCATATCGACGAAACGGTGGCGCAGCGCCTGATTCGCGGACAGGGGCTGCCCGAACTGCTTTCGGGTGCCGAGATACTCCGCCGTCGTGTTGACGAGCGCGCGCATGGCGCCGACGGATTCCGCGCACTGGGCGGCAGCGAAAGCGTCCGCCATCCAAAGCAGCAGGCGCCTTGCCTCCTCCCCCGTGGCGAGCACATCGGCCTCCCGCAACGGGTACTCGGTCAGTTCGAGATCCGCCGCCGGCGTTCCGTCGATGAGCGTACAGGGCTTCAGAGCGCCCATGGCTTTCGCCCGCTCGATCAGCGCAATCCCCGTCCCGCCGGCGGCCGAACGGACCGGCACGAGCATCCAGTCGGCCTCGGCCCCGAAGGCGACCATGCGCTTTCGCGCGGTCAGACGGTACCCCCCGGCATCTCGCACGAGAACGGACTTCGGATCCAGCAACGAAGGAAGCGCATCCTCTTCGTGAAGCGCGATCGTCGCGACCGCAGCGCTGTCCTCGAGCGATCGTACGATCGTGCCGAGCCGTTCGTCGGCCCGGTCGATCTGCGCGAGCGCTCTCGCAACCGTCGCCGCCGAAATCGCGAACGGAGAGACGATGCCCGCCTGCGCCAGTACTCGACAGGCGATCGCGGCTGTGTGCGCGCCCCCGTAGCCGCCACGCTCTTCGGGCGCGAGCGCGGCGAAGGCGCCGAGCTCGGCGAGCGTCGGCCACAGCTCCGTGCGCCAGTCCTTCCCCGCTTTGCCCACGATCGAGCGGGCGAGCATGTCCGAAAACGTCTCCAGGCTCTCGTCCGGCTGGAAGGCGAGCGGAGCGGCGGCTTGAGCTTCCGGTCTCGCGCTCATCCCAAGAGGCCTTTGGCCGCGATGTTGCGCTGAATCTCGTTCGACCCTGCGTAGATGGTCGTCTTGCGCATGTTGCAGTAGTTCTCGGCTGCGTACTGATGGGGCCGGTTTGTCGCGGCATCCGAAGGCATGAACGGCAGCGCGGTCGTGCCGAGGGCGCGGAGCTGAAGCTCGGAAATCGCTTGCTGCATCTCCGAGCTCATGATCTTGAGCACCGGGGCGTGAAGCGCGCTCTGCCTTCCTGCCTGGGCTTCGCGCAGGAACCGTAGATTGGTCAGATCGATCGTCGCGAGCTCCGCCTCGAGGGCCGCCAGACGTGTCCGAAACAACGGATCGTCGATCACCCTCTTGCCGCCGCGCATGGTCGTCCGGGCCATCTCGTGCAGCCGCGCGAGCTCGCGCTTGCAGAAGCCCATGCCGCCGAAATTGAGCCGCTCGTGCTCGAGGAGGTATTTCGCGTAGGTCCAGCCCTTGCCTTCCTCGCCGACCCGATTCTCGACCGGCACCTCGACGTTCTCGAACCAGACCTCGTTGATCTCGTGCCTGCCGTCGATGGTGATGATCGGCCGAATCGTGATGCCGGGAGTGCGCAGGTCGATGAGCAGGAAGGTGATCCCGTTCTGCGGCTTCCCTTCGGTCGAGGTTCTTACGAGACAGAAGATCCAGTCCGCCTCGTGCGCCGATGTCGTCCAGACTTTCTGGCCGTCGACGACGTAGCGGTCGCCTTTGAGGACCGCCCTCGTTCTCAGCGAGGCGAGGTCCGATCCCGAGCCGGGCTCCGAGTAACCCTGGCACCAGAAATGCTCGAGACGGACGATCCTCGGGAGGAAGTAGGCCTTTTGATGGTCGCTGCCGTATTTCATGATGACCGGCCCGACCATCTTCAATCCGAACGGCACGAGCTCGGGAGCGCCGGCCATCGCGCACTCGTCCTCGAAGATGTAGCGCTCGACCGGAGTGAACCCGGGACCGCCGTATTCTTTCGGCCACGGGTAGGCTGCCCAGCCGCGCTTGTGGAGGATTTCCGTCCAGCGCTGGACGTCGGATCGAAGCGGCACGGGATGGCTGCCGCTCTTGAGCCGCTCGGCGACGTCGGGCGGAAGGTTCTCCCTCACGAACGCGCGGACTTCCTCTCGAAAGGCCTGCTCCTCCGGCGTGAACAGGCCTTTCATCGTCCCGCCGAGCGTTCCGATCGTCATCTTCATCTTCCGGTGAAGCGCGGCGGCCGCTTCTCGATGAAGTGCGCGACACCTTCCTTGAAATCCTCGCTCTGAACGCTGAGCGCCATCTCGCGATTGGCGTAGATCGTCGCCTCCGCGAGGGTCTGGAAGGGGACCTCGTAGAGCTGCCGCTTGATCACCGCCAGGGATCTCGGCGAGACGTTGTCGACGAGGTCCCGGACATACGCCATGGTCGCCTCCTCGAGCTTCTCCGGCGGATGGATCTGGTTGACGAGGCCCATGCGGAAGGCTTCGGGGGCATAGAATTTCCGCGCCGACAGGAGAAGGTCGAGCGCATTGGCATGGCCTACGATGAGCGGAAGCATCCAGCTGAGGCCGTGCTCCGCGATCAACCCGCGCCGTGCGAACGAGGTCGAGAAGACGGCATTGTCGGCGGCGAAGCGCAGATCGCAATAAAGCGCATGAACGAGACCGATGCCGGCGGTCGCACCGTTTATCATCGCGATGATCGGCTTCTCTATCCCGGGATAGTAGGCGTAACGCGTCTGCCAGTCGGCCCGGCGGTTCATGTCGAAAGGCCGCATCCAGCTGTCGGACCGGATATCGTTCGGGTCGAGCTGGGCAAGCTCGTTCATGTCGGCGCCGGCGCAGAAGGCGCGGCCCTCGCCGGTTAGAATGATCGCGCGCACCTCGTCGTCGTGGGCGGCGTCCTCCATGGCAAGGCGCACTTCGCGCTCCATGGTGGCGGTCCACGCATTCATACGGTCCGGACGATTAAGCGTTATCCGCGCGATCCGGTTCTCGACACCGTACTTGATGTGCTCGTAGGGCATGTCGCCTCCGCTAGATTTCTTCTCCGAGGATGCTGCGCGCGTGCGCACCGCGCGGACGGGCGAGATAGGCGGCGGTCTCGGGCCGCGCCTTCAGCCAACCTGCCCAGCGCTCGAAGACCCGGCGCATGCGCTCCGGCTCGACGCCGAGTTGGACCATGGCGACGCCGCCATTCACCGATTCGCGATATTCCTGGATGAGCCCGTCGCGCATGACGAAGCGCGACATGCCGTCGATCACGACCTTGCGGCCCTCGAACTCCTTTCTCCGCGAGGAGAAGCTCGAAAGCGACCAAGCGTATCCGATGTTGCCGTCGAAAACCGCGTCGAACATTTCCCACCGGTAATCGTCGCCGGCATCGCCGTGAAAGAGATTCTGCAGCATATGCGCGATCTCCTTTCGGCCGCGGTGCGTGCCGTAGATGTAGTCGTGGTAGACCCCATCCGGCGTGAAGAGCTGCGCGAAGCGCTCCCCGTCGCCGCTCTCCGCGGCGGCCGTGAAGCGGGCGAGGAAGCGATTGAATTCAAGGCTGTTCATGTCTGCTTTCCAAATGTCTGGCTCATGGCGCGCAGGCGAAGTCGGTCGACCTTCCCGGTGGCATTGCGCGGGAGAGAGTGGAGGAGCCGAACCTCTCGCGGGACTTTGTAGCGGGCGAGAGAGGCGCTCCATTTCTCGATGAGCTCTTCGGGAAGAAGCTTCCGGCCGGGCTCGGGCACCACGTAGGCGACGATCTTCTCGCCGAGACGTTCGTCCGCCTCGCCGATCGCCGCGACCTCGAGAACGCCGTCGATGCGGTGGGCGACTTCCTCGATCTCGCGCGGATAAACGTTGTATCCGCCCGAGATGATGACTTCCTTCTTGCGGTCGACGACGTAGAGGAAGCCGTCCTCGTCCAGCATTCCGATGTCGCCGCTGTGGAGCCAGCCGTCCCGGAAGGTCGCTGCGGTGAGGTCGGGGCGACGGAAATAGCCTTTCGCGAGGCCGGGGGAGGAAATGAGAATTTCGCCGCGTTCCCCGGTGGGAACGTCGCGTCCCTCCTCGTCCACGATCCGCAGCCTTACGCCCCAATACGGCTGGCCGGCGGAGCCGGGCTTGCGGCGGGCATCGAACAGGCGCGCGCCGCAGACGGACGGGCTCGCCTCCGTCATGCCGTAGCCTTCGGAGATCGGGACGGAGAAACGTTCTTCGAACCGGGCATGAACGTCCTCGGGAAGCGCCTGCCCGCCCGAGACGCAGGCGCGCCAGCAGCTGAGATCGAGTCCGGGCGGAATTTCGGTCTTGGCGAGCGTCCAATACATCGTCGGCACGCCCATGAAGATCGTCACCCGGTCGCGATCGATCGCTCTCAGCGTCTCCTCGGGGGAGAAGCGCGGCGAGAGAGACACCGACGCGCCCGCATAGAGGAATGTCGTCAAAAGGCAGGTGTGGCCGAAGACATGGCTGAACGGCAGGACCCCGTAGCCGCGGTCAGCCGGCGTCAGACGCAGCAGATCGACCGCGAAGGCCTGCGCGTTCCAGAGCAGATTGTAGTGGGTGAGCTCCACGCCCTTCGGCCGCCCGGTCGAGCCGGACGAATAGAGGATCACGGCGGTGTCGGTCGGCGAACAGGGCGGCAGAGGCATTGACGACTCTGCCGACGATGACAGGAGATCGGCGGCCTCCGCCTCGAGATCGAGCACGAGCCAGCGCGCGTTCGCTGCGCCGCGCGAGCGGCGCGTGAAAAGCGCCGCCGGCTCGCAGTCTTGAAGGATGGCTTCGATCTCGACGTCCGCGAGCAGAGGATTGAGCGGGACGGGGACGGCGCCCGCCCGCAGGATCGCTTGATAAGCGATCACCCACTCGATGCTGTTCGGCAGGACGATCGCCACTCTCGTGCCGGGGCCGACGCCCTTTTCCGCCAGGCCGCGCGCGCAGCCCGACGCGAGGAGGTCGAGCTCGCGATAGGTCACCCGGCGTTCGCCCTCTATGAACGCGACATGGTCCGGTCTGAGCGCCGCATGGTGACGGAGCGAATTGCCGATGCTGGACATCACCGGCTCTCCGCCGATTGTGCGCGCGGGAGCTTCCAGTCCCGTCCTGCGAGGTCGGCGATCCAGGGTACGAGACCGCGGGGCAGGAAGATGACCACGACTACCAGCGCGAAGCCGTAGATGATCAATCGGAAGATCTCGGCGATCCGCAGGACCTCCGGGAGAGCGACTGTGAGCGCGGCGCCGACCAGCGGTCCCGTCAGCGTCCCGCTTCCGCCGAGGATGACGGCGAGGATCGCGTTGAGCGAATGGTCGACAGAGAAGGGCGCGGGGCTGATGAAGCTCATGTAGTGCGCATAGAGGGCGCCGGCGAAGCCCGCCAGCGACGCGCTGATCACGAAGGCGAACAGCTTGTATTTCCAGCACGCGACCCCCGCGGCTTCCGCGAAGGTCTCGTTCTGCCGAATCGCTTCGAGGACACGGCCCACGCGCGAGCGCACCACTGCGGTCACGATCAGCATCGTGAGCGCGAGCGCCGCGAGGACGAGGTAGTAGTAGTTGACACGCCGCTCGAACGAAATCTCGAGGGTACCGATCGAGATCGGCTCGGGTGCCGGAATGCCCGTCGTTCCGGCCTCGCCGCCGGTCACCGGAATCCAGTTCACGAGGACGATGTAGATGACCATGTTCATCGCCAGCGTGAGAATCGCGAAGTAGTGTCCGCGCACGCGCAGCGAGGGATAGCCGGCGATGAGGGCGGCGAGCGCGGTGATGAACGGCGCGACGGAGATGGCGAGCCAGACGGGGACGCCTGCATCAAGGGAGAGGAGGGCCGAGGAATAGGCGCCGATGCCCATGAAGCCACCCTGGGCGATCGAGACGTATCCCGCGTAGCCCTGGATCACGTTGGTTCCGGCGGCAACGATCATCCAGACCATCGCGAGCACCGCGAGATGGATGAAGTAGTTCGCCGTTACGACGTGAGGAAATGCCAGCGCCGCGGCGGCGACGACGGCCAGAAGAACAGGACGGATCATCGGGCGACGCTCCGCCGCATGATGCCTTCGGGTTTGACGAGCAGCACGCCGATCATCAGCAGGAACGCGATGACGTCCTTGTAAGCGGACGAGACGAAGGCGGACGCGAACGTCTCGGAGACTCCGAGGACGAGCCCGCCGACGATGGCTCCCGGAATGGAGCCGAGCCCGCCGAGGATCAGGACCGCGAAGCCCTTGACGACGAGCCCGCCGCTGACCCCGGGCGCGATCGCGAAAAGCGCTCCCACCAGAACGCCGGCGGCCACGCCGAGCGCGGAGCTCAGCGCGAAGACGAACATCGAGACCGCGTGGACGTTGATGCCCATCAGTATCGCCGCCGCGCGGTTTTGGGCGACGGCGCGAACGGCCATCCCCATCCAGCTCTTCTGGATGAGGATCGTGAGGGCGACGACGAGCGCCGCGGCGGTCAGCAGGATGTAGATGCGGAGCTCGGGCAGAGCGAGGCCGCCGATCGTGAAGATCCTGTTGAAGCCTGTCGGAACGATGATCTGGTCGACCCCGAAAAGGAGCAGATTGGATTTCTCGATGATGAGCGTGAGTCCGAGGGCGATGATGAAGGAATTGATCGGCGGGGCGTTGCGAACGGGGTAGTAGGCGACGCGCTCGAGGACGACGCCGAGCAGCGCGCCGCCCGCCATGGCGAGCGCCATGGCCGGAAACACCCCGATCCCGAGAGCGAGAATCAGGAAGTAGGTCAGGTAGCCGCCGAACATGGCCACGCTGCCGTGGGCAAAATGGGCGATTCCCAGAATGCCGAAGATGATGGTGAGGCCGAGTGCGACGAGCGTGTAGATGCTCCCGATCACGAGGCCGTTGAAAAGCTGCTGGAGCAGATCGACTAGCATTTCATGCTCCGAGGCCGGCCTCGTGCGGCGGAGACCGCCGCACGAGACCGATCATCAGGATCGACAGGCCGGGCCCCGCTCAGTCGCGAACGGTCTGGAAGAACTTCGAGTAGGCGGCGGCGTCCGACGGAAGCTCCTTCACGAAGACCCAGTTGCCGTTGCGGAACTGGAAGGCGCCGTTCGAGATGTAGGCCTGCCCCTTGGGATCGAACATCTTGCCGTCGACCGGCAGATACCGCAGCACCACTTCCTTCGGCACCGTGAGATTGCGCAGAGCCTTCTTGACCGCCTCGAGATCGTCGACCGTGCCGGCCGCCTCGAGCGCCGCCTTGAGCACGTAGACCTGGTCGTAGGCGAAGGCGCTGTTCGGCGTCGGGTACTCCTTCCATTTCGCCTCGTATGCCTTGGCGTAGTTCTTCGCATTTTCGCCCAGCGCCTCGGCGTTGAACTCGATCGCGATCAGATCCCAGACGCCCTCCATCGCTTCGGCGCTGGCGACGCGCAGGAACTGAGCCGCGCTGCCGCCGGAGAACCCGAAGCGCGGCGCTTTGATGCCGAGCTCGTGGGCCTGGCGATGCGCGAAGGCGACCTGCTCGACATAACCCGAGATGAAGTAGGCGTCGGGCTCGAGACCGCGGACCTTGGTGAGCTGCGCCGTCATGTCGCGGTCCTGCCCGCCGAACGTCTCGACGGCGACCACCTTTCCGCCCTCGGACTCGAACGCCTTGATGAGGGCGTCGCGGTACTGGGTGAAGAGGGCGACGTCCCGCGCGGCCACGACGCCGAGGCGCTTCACGCCCTGGCTGGCGATGAATCGGCCAGCCGCGTCGCCGGTATAGTCGCCGGGGGGCCGCGTCCGGAACACGTTCTTGTGGCCGGCCGACGTGATGGCGCGAGCCCCCGCGGTGCCGACCAGCATGATCGCGTCCTCGCGGCCGATGATGGAGGCGACCGCGCCCGTGGATGCCGAGCAGCAGTAGCCGAGCAGGTACTTCACGCCGTCGCGGTCGATCAGCTTGCGCGCGACATTGGTCGCCTCGGTCGGGTCGGCCTTGTCGTCGTAGACGATCGCGGCGAGCTTGTACTTGTCCTTGCCGACGGCGATGCCGCCGGCGGCGTTGATCTGCTCGATCGCGAGGTCGATCGCGCGCTTCTCGGGCACGCCGTAAACGGCGCCTCCGCCAGAAAGCGCGTCGCTCACGCCGATGGTGAGCGTCTTTTCCGCCGCGCGTGTCGCAAGCGGCGAGAACGCGATCGCCGCGGCGATCGTAAGCACGCCAAGTCTTCTCATGGTTCGCTTCCTCCTGGTGATCGACTTGCCCCCGTCAGCCGCCGAGATAGGCGCTCTGGACCCTGGAATCGTTGGAGATCTCTTGCGAAGTGCCCGAGGCGACGACCTCGCCCGCCTCGAGCACGTAAGCGCGGTCGGCGACGCGCAGCGCCATCGAGACCGCCTGCTCGACGAGCAGGATCGTGACACCCAGGTTCTTGATCTTCATGAGCGTCTCCTCGATCTCGTCCACCACCTTGGGGGCGAGGCCGAGCGATGGTTCGTCGAAGATGCAGAGACGCGGCTTGGCCATCAGCGCCCGTCCGATGGCGACCATCTCCTGCTCGCCGCCCGACAGCGTCCCGGCGAGCTGCGAGGCCCGCTCGCGCAGCCGGGGGAAGAGCGTCATCACCTCGTCGATGGTGCCGGAAATGTCTTCGCTGCGTCGGCGGTAGGCGCCGAGCTGAAGGTTCTCCAGAACCGTCATCTCGGGAAACATCTGCCTGCCTTCCGGGCACATGCAGATGCCGAGACGCGCGACCGCGTGGCCCGGTAGCCCGCCGATCGAGCGGCCTTCGAACCTGATATCGCCGGACGAGGGAGGGATGAGCCCGCAGATGGCCTTGAGGATCGTCGACTTGCCGGCGCCGTTGGCGCCGATCAGCGCGATGCATTCGCCGGCGGCCACGTCGAACGATACGCCGTGGACCACCTCGGTCTTGCCGTAAGCGATGCGAAGATCAGTGACGGCCAGCATCGCGTCGGCCCAGATAGGCTTCGATGACGGCGGGGTCGGCACGGATCTCGTCCGGCCTTCCGTCGGCGATCTTCTCGCCGAAGTTCAGCACCACGATGCGGTCGCAGATCTCCATGATCAGGCCCATGTGGTGCTCGATCACGAGGACGCTGATGCCTTTGGCGGGCAGCCCCCGAATGACCTCGCCAAGAGCCTTCCTCTCGCTCGAGACCATGCCCGCAGCCGGTTCGTCGAGGAGGATCACCTTCGGCGAGGTGGCGATCGCGACCGCGATCATCAGCAGTCGCTGGTCGGCCGCCGACAGCGTCGAGGCGATGGCGGATGCCCGGTGTCTCAGCCCGACCGTTTCGAGGGCGGCCTCGGCCGCCGACACCATTCGGTCGTGCTCGCTGCGCGCGGCGCGAGTGCGCAGGACCGCGGCGAGCGGGGACGAGCGGAATCGTGGATGGCAGCCGAGGAGGACGTTGTCGAGCGCCGTGAATTCCGGAAACGTGTGCGTCGCCTGGTAGGTGCGCGCCATCCCGCGGGCGACGATCGAGTCGATCGACAGGCCGGACACGTCGTGACCCTCGAGCAAGACCTGCCCCGAGCTCGGCCTCAAGCTTCCCGACAGGACGTTGACGCAGGTCGATTTGCCCGAGCCGTTCGGGCCGATAAGGCCGAGGATCTCGCCCGGGTGGAGCTCGAAGGA
>JADGGZ010000082.1 GCA_019689675.1 Rhodospirillales bacterium
TTACGAGGACTCGCTGCTCGCCCGCTGAAAAAAGAAACGGCCCGCGCGGCGCTGCCGCGCGGGCCGTCGTCCGGCACTCCGGTCAGTGCGCGCCGCCCGCCAGGATGGCGAGAAGCAGCAGCGCCACGATGTTGATGATCTTGATCATCGGGTTGACGGCGGGGCCGGCGGTGTCCTTGTAGGGATCGCCGACCGTGTCGCCGGTCACCGCGGCCTTGTGGGCGTCGGAGCCCTTGCCGCCGTGGTGGCCCTCCTCGATGTACTTCTTGGCGTTGTCCCAGGCGCCGCCGCCCGAGGTCATCGAGATCGCGACGAAGAGCCCGGTCACGATCGTGCCGAGCAGCATCGCGCCGAGCGCCGAGAACGCCGCCGCCTGGCCGGCCACGAGACGCACCACGAGATAGAGCACGACCGGGGCCAGCACCGGCAGCAGCGAGGGGGCGATCATCTCCTTGATCGCCGCCTTCGTCAGCATGTCGACGGCGCGGCCGTAGTCGGGCTTCGCCTTGCCCTCCATGATGCCCTTGATCTCGCGGAACTGGCGCCGGACCTCGACGACGACGGCGCCCGCCGCGCGGCCGACCGCAGTCATGCCGAGCGCGCCGAAGAGGTACGGAAGGAGCCCGCCGACGAAGAGGCCGATCACGACGTAGGGATCCTGCAGCGCGAAGCGGACCTCGAGATTCGGGAAGTAGGTCCTGAGATCCTCGGTGTACGCCGCGAAGAGGACCACGGCGGCGAGACCGGCCGAGCCGATCGCGTAGCCCTTCGTCACCGCCTTCGTGGTGTTGCCGACGGCGTCGAGCGCGTCGGTGGTCTTGCGCACGTCCTTCGGCAGGTCCGCCATCTCGGCGATCCCGCCGGCATTGTCGGTGACCGGGCCGTAGGCGTCGAGCGCCACGACCATGCCGGCGAGCGCCAGCATCGTCGTCGCCGCGAGGCTGACGCCGTAGAGCCCGGCGCTGATGTAGGAGATGATGATGCCGGCGCAGATCACCACGACCGGGAGCGCCGTCGCCTCCATCGAGACGGCGAGGCCCTGGATGATGTTGGTGCCGTGGCCGGTGGTCGAGGCCTGCGCCACCGAGCGGACCGGGCGGTACTCGGTCGAGGTGTAGTACTCGGTGATCCAGACGATGAGCCCGGTCACGGCGAGCCCCACGAGCGCGCAGACGAAGAGGCTGGTGCCGGTAATGGCCACGTTGTTCGTCATCTGCAGCGGCTCGGAGAAGCCGACCATCACCGCGATGATCGCGGCGATGAGCACGACCGAGATGACGCCGGTGGCGACGAGCCCCTTGTAGAGCGCCGCCATGATGTTCTGGCCGCTGCCGAGCTTGACGAAGAAGGTGCCGGCGATCGAGGCGAGGATGCAGACGGCGCCGATGACGAGCGGCAGGGCGAGCATCGTGTCGCGGAGCGCGCCGGTGAAGAAGATCGCGCCGAGCAGCATCGTCGCGACGATGGTGACGGCATAGGTCTCGAAGAGGTCGGCCGCCATGCCGGCGCAGTCGCCGACGTTGTCGCCGACGTTGTCCGCGATGACCGCCGGGTTGCGGGGATCGTCCTCGGGAATGCCGGCCTCGACCTTGCCGACGAGATCCGCCCCGACGTCGGCGCCCTTCGTGAAGATGCCGCCGCCGAGACGGGCGAAGATCGAGATCAGCGAAGCGCCGAAGGAGAGCGCCACCATCGCCTCGAGGATCGGGCGCAGATTGTCGGTCGGCAGGAAGCTGCGCAGCACGACGTAGTAGACGGCGACGCCGAGGAGGCCGAGGCCGACCACCAGCATTCCGGTGATCGCGCCCGCCTTGAACGCCATGGCGAGCCCGCTTCCGAGCCCGCTCCGCGCGGCCTGCGCGGTGCGCACGTTGGCGCGCACGGACACGTTCATGCCGATGTAGCCGGCCGAGCCCGAGAGAATCGCGCCGATGACGAAGCCGACCGCGACGTACCACTTGAGGGTCAGCCACAGGATGATCGCGATGACCACGCCGACGATGGCGATGGTGGTGTATTGCCGGTTGAGGTAGGCGGAAGCGCCTTCCTGCACCGCCGCGGCAATCTGCTGCATGCGCTGAGTGCCCGCGTCGGCGGCCAGCACCTGCCGGCTGGTGAGCCAGCCGTAGGCGACTGCGAGCACGCCGCAGGCGATGACGAGGACGTAGTAACCGGTCATCGGACTCCCTTGTCTTCTTCTGGAATACCCGCGCCCCGCAGAATTCGCGCACGCGCGAGCGAGGCCCGGAGGCCGGACGAAAAGCGCGCGGAACATAGAGGAAGCCCCCGTTGGAGGCAACGGGGGCGACATTCGGCCCGGCCGGATTTTGTCGCCGGGCGCGCCCCCGGCGCCCCGGGCGGCGCGCCCCTCAGACGGGCCAGAGCGCGCGCACGCCCTTCGGCAGCTGCGCGATCGCCTGCTCGATCTCGCCGCCGTCGAGCCGGGTGGCGAGGACGCCGAAGACCACCGTCACGGCGTCCTCGATGTCGTCCACCTCCGGGTGATCGCGCAGTTCGCGGAAGACCTGCTCCAGGAACTCGTCCGCGCCGTACGGGCGCGGCGGCACCCGGGACGGCCGCCACCCTTCGTAGTAGAGCCCGCGCAGCAGCATCGGAAGCTGCGCGCCGAGCTGCACGGCCTCGTTGAGCTGAAGGTGGTCGCGCAGCGCATGCAGCGTCGCGCGGAGGGCGGCGTAGGCGGACCGGGTGTCTTCGACGCCGAGTCCGTCACGCACGTCGTGGAGCCACTCGTAGGATTTCTGCACCGTGGTGTCGAAGACGGCGAGCTTGCTCATGGCATCCTCCTCGCTTGCTGCGAGAATGACGCCGGGCGTTCCGGACCGCCTTGAGCTGGGTCAAGCGCGAGCGAGCAGGAGCGGTTCTAGAACCGGCCGCTCCGCACGATCTCCTTCGGCGCCATCCTGCCGGCGCTGGCGCGGGCGCCGAGCCAGGGTCCGAGATCGGCCTCGAGACGCGTGCGAACCTCGCCCTGGCGCACGAGAAGCCCTTCCGCGAGCGTCACCATCTTCGCATCGGCGAGGCCGCCGTCCTTGAACTTCTGCAGGATGACGCCCCGCCCGCGGCTCATCTCGGGGATCTCTTCGAGCTTCACGACGAGCATTTTGCGGTTCTCGCCGAGAAGCGCGACGGCATCGCCCTCGACCGGCACGCACACGACGGCACGTGCCCCCTGGCCCAGATTGAGGATCTGCTTGCCGGCCCGGGTCTGGGCGAGCACCTCCTCGGACGCGACGATGAATCCGCGCCCGTCGCTCGAGGCGACGAGGAGCTTCCGCTCCGCCCGCCAGGGGAAGAGCGCGACGACGTCGTGCTCGTTCGGCAGGTCGATCATGAGGCGGAGCGGCTCGCCGTGGCCGCGGCCGCCCGGAAGCTTCTCGACCGGAATCGTGTAGAAGCGCCCGTTCGAGGCGAAAACCGCGATCTTGTCGGTGGTCTCTACCGGCAGGATGAAGCGGCCGCTGTCGCCTTCCTTGTACTTGAGCTCCTCCGGCTGGACGTTGTGGCCCTTCACCGTCCGGATCCAGCCCTTCTCCGAGCAGACGACCGTGACGTTCTCGCGCTCGACCAGCGCCTCGACGGGCACGATGACGGCCTGCGGCGGCGCGCCGATCTCGGTGCGGCGGGGGCCGTCGAACTCCTTCTTGGTCGCCGCGATCTCCTTGCCGATCGCGCGCCACTGGCGCCGGGTCGAGGCTAGCAGCCCCTCGAGGTCCGCCGACTCGGTCTCGAGCTCCTTCAGCTCCTTCTTGATCGCGATCTCCTCGAGCTTGCGCAGGGCTCTGAGGCGCAGGTTGAGGATCGCCTCGACCTGAAGGTCGGTGAGCTTCCAGCGCTTCTGCATCACCGCCTTGGGATCGTCCTCCTCGCGGATGATCCGGATCACCTCGTCGAGGTTGAGGTAGACGATCATCTGCCCGCGCAGGATCTCGATCCGGCGTGCGATCTCCGCCAGTCGGAACTGCGTGCGGCGCTGAAGCACCGCGCGGCGGTGGTCGAGGAAGGCCTGCAGCGCCTCCTTGAGATTCATGACCCGCGGGACGCCGGCGGCGTCGAGCACGTTCATGTTGAGCGGCACGCGCGTCTCGAGCTCGGTCGCGCGGAAGAGCGACTCCATCAGCACTTCCGGCACGACGTTGCGCGACTTCGGCTCGAGCACGATGCGCACTTCCTCGGCCGACTCGTCGCGCACGTCGGCGAGGAGCGGCAGCTTCTTCTCCTCGAGCAGCGTGGCGATCTTCTCGATGAGAGAGGATTTCTTGACCTGATACGGGATCTCGGTGATGACCACCTGGTAGAGCCCGTGACTGAGCGCATCCTTGCGCCAGCGCGCGCGCAGCCGGAACGACCCCCGCCCCGTCGCATAGGCCTGACGGATCGTCTCCTCCGCCTCGACGAGAACGCCGCCCGTGGGAAAATCAGGCCCCTTCACGAACTGGACCAGTTCCTCCGGCGCGCATTTCGGATTCTCGATGAGGTGCGCGAGCGCGTCGCACAGCTCGCCGACATTGTGCGGCGGGATCGCGGTCGCCATGCCGACGGCGATCCCCGCGGCGCCGTTGGCGAGAAGGTTCGGAAAGCGCGAGGGAAGAACGACCGGCTCCTCGCCCTCGCCGTCGTAGGTCGGGCGGAAATCGACCGCGTTCTCGTCGATGCCTTCGAGGAGCGCCTCGGCGACGGTGGTGAGGCGGCTCTCCGTGTAACGCATCGCCGCCGCGTTATCGCCGTCGATATTCCCGAAATTGCCTTGCCCGTCGATGAGCGGGTAGCGCTGCGCGAAATCCTGCGCGAGGCGCACCAGCGCCTCGTAGACCGCGACGTCTCCGTGCGGATGGAACTTGCCGATGACGTCGCCGACCACGCGGGCGCACTTCTTGTAGCCCGACCTCGGGTCGAGCTTCAGCTGCCGCATGGCGAAGAGCAGCCGGCGATGCACCGGCTTCAGCCCGTCCCGGACGTCCGGGAGCGAGCGGGCCATGATCGTCGAGAGCGCGTAGGAGAGATAGCGCTGGCCGAGCTCGTCGGCGAAATCCACGTCGCGAATCTCGCCCGCGGGGGCGGTCTTACTCATGCAGCGATCACCATTCAGCCAATAGCGGCGTTATAGCCGAGAAACACCAGATGTAGTAGCCCGGTCGACGAACCGCAGGCGCGCGGCCGGCTCGCCGCGTTCCGCCCAGACATGCCTGCCGAGGAAGTAGCCGGTAAGGCGCAGCCAGCCGGCGAGATCGCCCGCGGCCGGGAGCGGCAGCAGCTTGTCGAGATAAGGTGCGGCGGCGGCCGCGGAAACCGCCCGGCCGGTCTTGGGCGACACGTGGGTGAGGTCCCGGGTCGCGCCTGTCGCCGCGCAGCGCTCGAGGTCGAGCCCGAATCCGAGCTCGGCGAGGAGCAGAAGCTCCCAGGCGACGTAGGTCTCCCCCCAGCCCTCGCCCTCCTCGAGCCGCGCCAGAAGCTCGCGTGTCGCCGCGTAGAGCCGCTCGTGCGGCTCGCGTTCGGGAAGGCTCGCCTCGGCGACGGCGGCGAGAGCGGCGAGGCAGAGAAGGCGCGCGGGGTCGTCGATGAGCGCGCTCGCATGCGGATGCAGAAGCTCGGCGCGAAGATGCCCCAGGTGCTCGGCGAGACGTGCCTGCCAATGGGCCTCGACGACCGCCCCCGGCTCGTACGCGGCGCGCGCCCGCGCGCTCCGCCCGCCGCGCGCGAGCCCGGCATGGCGCCCGTGCGAGCGCGTCAGGAGCTGGACCACGAGCGAGCTTTCGCCGTGCGGCCGCGCCGAGAGGACGATCGCCTCATCGGTCCAGTTCATCGGGCGCCTACTCGAACTCGAGTCCCAGCGCCTCGTACCGCTCGCGGTCCTCCTGCCAGTTCTCGCGCACCTTGACGAAGAGGAAGAGGTGGATACGCCGGCCGAACACGCGTTCGAGCTCGGCCCGCGCCCGCTCGCCGATCCGCTTGATCTGTCGCCCGCCCTGCCCCAGCACGATCGCCTTCTGCGATTCCCGCTGGACGTAGATGGTCTGCGTGATCTTGGCGCTGCCGTCCTTGAACTCCTCCCAGGCCTCGGTCTCGACCGTCGAGGCGTAAGGGAGCTCGTCGTGGAGCTGGAGGAAGACCTGCTCGCGCGTGATCTCGGCGGCGAGGAGGCGCTGCGGCATGTCGGAAAGCTGATCCTCGGGGAAGAGCCACGGCCCCTCCGGCATCGCGGCGAGGAGATGCCGCTCGAGGTCCTCGACGCCGCTCCCCGAGGTCGCCGAGATCATGAAGACGGGGTCGAAGACGCCCTCCTTGGCGAGCGCGTCCGCGAGCGGCAGAAGCTGTGCCGGGCGGACGAGGTCGACCTTGTTGAGGGCGAGCACCGCCTTGCGCTTCTGCGCCTTGAGGCCGTCGACGATCCGCCGCGTGTCGGCGTCGATGCCCCGCGCCGCATCGACGAGGAGAAGGATCACGTCGGCGTCCTCCGCTCCGGCCCAGGCGGCAGCGACCATCGCCCGGTCGAGCCGGCGCTTCGGCTGGAAGATCCCCGGCGTGTCGACATAGACGATCTGCGTGTCGCCCTTCACGGCGATTCCGAGGACGCGCGTGCGCGTCGTCTGCACCTTGGGCGTGACGATCGAAACCTTGGCGCCGACGAGCCGGTTGACGAGTGTCGACTTGCCTGCGTTCGGCGCCCCGAGAACCGCGACGTAGCCGCAGCGGGTCACGATCTCGTCTCGCCGAGACGGCCGAGGAGCGCCGCCGCGGCCGCGGTCTGCGCCGCCCGTTTCGAGCTGCCGGTGCCTTCCGCCGGCTCGAGCCCCTCCACCTTCACCATGACCCTGTAGATACGCCGGTGATCCGGTCCTTCCACCCCCACGGTCTCGTAGCGCGGAAGTCCCACGCCCTGCTGCTGCGCCCATTCCTGAAGCGCGGTCTTCGGGTCCTTGGGCGGCCGCGGCTCGGCCTCGAGCCGCGCGCCCCAGAGCCGTTCGACGAAGCGGCGCGCCGCCGGGAGCCCGCCGTCGAGGTAGAGCGCGCCGATCACCGCCTCGGTGACGTCCGCCCTGAGGCGCCGGCTCGCGCGCGTGCCGGAGCGCCGCTCGCCGGCCGAGAGGCGGATGTGCGGCCCGAGCCCTGCCTCGTCGCAGACCGCGGCGAGCGTCTCGCGCCGGACGAGCTCTGCGAGGCGACGGGTCAGCGCCCCTTCAGCCTCCTTCGGATAGCGCCGCCACAGCATCTCGGCGATCACGAGCCCTAGCACCCGGTCGCCGAGGAACTCGAGGCGCTGGTAGTCGTCGGTCCGCGCCACCGCCGCGCTCGAATGGGTGAGCGCCTCGACGAGGAGCTCGGGCTTCTTGAAGCGGTGGCCGAGCACCTCGCCGAGCCGTTCGGCGAGCTCCGGCGCCGGCTTCATCGGTCAGCGGATCGGTTGGAAGAGCCGGTCGTAGCGGATTGCGAACGGCCACTTCCAGAATTCCCAGAGCTGCGCGGAGCCGTCGACCGAGAAGAAGATGAACTCCGCGCGGCCGACGAGATTGACCGCCGGCACCGGGCCGATGACGCGACTGTCCTGGGAGTTGTCGCGGTTGTCGCCCATGAGGAAGTAATGCCCCGGCGGAACGACGTAGGCATCGCCGGCTCGCTCGGGCGGCCAGTTGTCGAGGCCCCAGGCATCGCCGTGCTCCTCGATGATGAGATGCGTGCGCCCGCTCGGGAGGGTTTCGTCGTACTGCCGCACCGGATAGGCGGGCGCATTGACGTTGAGCGCCGAGTTGTGCGGCCGCACGTCGCCCGGCCGCATCGGGAAGTCCTTGATCGGCGTCCGCTTCACGGGCTCGCCGTTGACCTCGAGGATGCCGTTCCGCACGGCGATCCGGTCGCCCGGCAGACCGATTATGCGCTTGATGTAGTCCGTGGAGTTGTCCTCGGGCGTCTTGAACACGGCGACGTCGCCGCGCTGCGGCTCGTGGAAGAAGATGCGTCCCGGGATGAGCGGCAGGCTGAACGGCAACGAGTGCCGGCTGTAGCCGTAGGAGTATTTGGAGACGAAGAGATAGTCGCCCACGAGCAGCGTCGGCACCATCGAGCCGGAAGGAATGTTGAACGGCTCGAATGCGACCGTCCGCACCGCGACGGCGATGAGGACGGCGTAGACGATGGTCTTCAGCGTTTCGACAGCACCGCCGGAGCTGCTCTTGGTTCGGGACACGACCTGATTCAAATGGGGCTCCAGAAAAGCCGCGGGATGAAGCCCGTCGGGCTTCGCGGTGTCAACCCCGGCATGTAAGAAGCGCCGGCTTTCTTGGCCAGCCCGGATTCCGAGCCCCGCGGTACCGCGGCAGTCGGAGAAAGCGGGACGGAGGGCCGCGGCGCCGGGCCTCCCGGCGGCCGCGCTCAGACCGGCGGGGCGGCCGCGGTGCTGCTGAGCAGCGCGGCGTCGAGCTTCGCGTCCAGCAGATTCGCGCGGGCGAGGCTCGCGGCGTCGAGCTCGGCGCCTTCGAGATCGGCGCCCGCCAGCCTCGTTCTCGTCAGGTCCGCACCGGCGAGCTTGGCGCCGCGCAGCGAGGCGCCGCTGAGATCGGCGTCGGCGAGCTTCGCCTGCCGGAGATTGCTCGCGAACATCATCCTCCCCTTGCCGACCTTCTCGAGCGGGGCGAGGTTGGCCGCGGCCAGTCGTGCGCCCTGGGCGTATGCGCGCTCGAGGTTGGCGCCGCGGAGATCCGCGCCGGTCAGGTCGGCGTGCCGCAAATTCGCCATCTCGAGCCGGCTCATCGCGAGATTCGCCTCGCAGAGCCGCGCGCCCTCGAGATTGGCCCGGGCCAGGACGGCGGCGGCGAGCTTGGCGCCCGCGAGGTCACGGTAGCTGAGATCCGCGTCGCTGAAATCGGCGCGCTCGCCCTCGCGGCCGGTGCTGTCGAGCCAGCGTGCATGCCGGGCGAGAGTCTCGGCGAGCTCGGCCGGCTCCGGACGACGCGCTGCCGGCCGAACGGCGCCGGCGCGCTCGAGATAGCCGCGCATGCCGGGATCGATGATGGCGCCCGCGAGGTCGGCGCCCTTGAGGCTGGCGCCGTCCAGCTTCACGCCGGCGAGGTCGGCGCCGCGAAGAATGGCGCCGTCGAGCTTGGCGTTTTCGAGATCCGCGTTCTCGAGGATCGCGCCCGTGAAGTTGGCGTTGCGCGCGTCCGCGCCGCGGAAGTCGACGCCGCGCAGCACGGAGTCGGTAAGGTCCGCCTGGAGGAGGCACAGATAGGCGGCCTTGGCGTATGTGAGATCGGCGCCGCGCACGGAGGCGGCGGTGAAGTCGGTGCGGGGATCGCCGTAGCTGCCGGGCAGGAGCGCCGACCCCCCGTCGTAGCGCGCCACCGTCGCCTCGCGCAGGTCGGCCTCGGCGAGAATCGCGCCGTCGAGGCTGGCCGCACGCAGCGACGCGCCGCGCAGATCCGCTCCGCTGAGGTCGGCGCGCTCGAGCCGCGCCTGGCGAAGATTGGCGGCGACCAGCACCGCATGCCGCAGATTGGCGCGCCGCAAGGTGCCGCGCTCGAGACGGGCGCCGGTGAGATCGGCGCCCGAGAGGTCGGCGAGAGTGAGGTCGTGTTCGGCGAGGTCGCAGAAGGCGAGCTCGGCGCGCCGTCCGCCCTTCGCACCGGCGCGAAAACGGGCATGGAGCTGGAGGACGTGCAGCAGTTCGTTCGCACCGAGCCGCCGCCCGCTACCCGTGCCGCCGTCCCCTGCATCGGACATCGCCCGGCCTGCCGAAATGCGTTCGAACCGGAGACGCTTTACCCGTTTTGAGTTAACCAGAGATTATCGATACACGTCGAAGGTGTTACGCTCTTTCCGCAACTTCCCGACGGTTGCTGGCGATAGGGCGTGTTCATAGCGGCAAGCGAGCCGCCGCCGTCGCCCCTGGGAACACCGGCGATCGCGCATTTCGGCCGGCGAATCCTTCAATCGTCATTTAGGGCCTATTGACTCGCAGCCGTTTTCATCGAGCGGCTTCGGACTTACCCCCAGAAGTGTCATTGATATTCTGCGTTCCAATCCTCAGGATCTGGAAACCGTTCATTGGAGAAATCAATGAGCATCTTTTCGGTTTCCTTTAACGATCCCACGAACGCTTACATCGACTATTACGAAAATCTGAGGTCGACGTTCGAGGCGGCAGGCGAGTATTGGAGCAGATACCTCGTCGGCTCGGCGTCGATCGAGCTGGAGGTGCGGTTCGATCCCTCGATCCCGACGATCGCGAGCGCCGCGGCCACCTCTGTCGCGGCCGGCACGGCGGACGGCGTCAGGGTCTATCAGCAGGGCGTTGCGTCGGAGCTGATGACGGGCGTCGACCCCAACGGTGCGGCTCCCGATGCGATCTCGACGATCGGGACCGCCTATCTCGACCGGCTCTGGTTCGACCCCGACCCTGAGAGCCGTTCGGCGCCGGTCGATCCCGACAAGGTCGACGCCCTCTCCGTCTTCATGCACGAGATCGGGCACATGATCGCGCTCAACGGCTGGAAGGACCCGGCCACCGGCGCGCTCCCGGGCCCCTACCAATCGACTTTCGACGCGCAGACGTCGTTCGTCGACGGCGAGCTGGCCTTCGTCGGCGAGGCCGCCCAGGCGGTGTATGGCGGGCCGGTCCCGCTGTCGCTGTTCGCGTCCGGTCATCTCGGCAGGCCCGGGGACGAGGCCGCGAGCGACCTCATGAACGGCGTCGCGCTCCGCACCGGCACGCGCTACGAGATATCCGCTCTCGACCTCGCCATCATGGAGGACAGCGGGGTCGCGGTGCGCGAGGCCATCCCCGACGCGCCGGCGCCCGACGTCCTTGCGACGGACGATCGCCTTTCGGGCGGCAAGGGGAACGACACGCTTCACGGGCTCGCCGGCGACGACGTTCTTCTCGGGAAGGGCGGCCGCGACAGGCTTTACGGGGACGACGGCAACGATCTCCTCATCGGCGGCCGCGGCAACGACATCCTCTGGGGTGGCGCCGGCGACGACGTCTTCGTCTATCACGGAACGCGTCACCGGGCGCTCGACGGCCGGGACGCGATTCAGGACTTCGAGATCGGCCACGATGTCCTGCGCCTCGTCGGCATCGAGCAGCGGGACGTCGAGGTTTTCGACACGAGGGAGGGGACCGTCATCGACCTCCACGGCGGCGAGGTGCTCCTCGCCGGGGTCCACGGCTACCGCTCCCTCGCCGAGGCGGACGGCTGGCTGGAGTTCGGCTGACCCCAGCCGCCCGCGTCAGTCCGCCTTCTCGGCCGAGATCACGACGAGGGCCTGCGCGATCGGGTGCTCGTCGGTGAGGCTGAGGTCGATCCGGGCGCGCATCCCGGGCGGCGTCAGTGCGTCGAGCCGCGCCCGCGCGCCGCCGGTGAGGATGAGCGTCGGGCGCCCGGACGGCAGGTTGACGACCCCGAGATCGCGCCAGAAGACGCCGTTGCGGAACCCCGTTCCGAGCGCCTTGGCGCACGCCTCCTTGGCCGCGAAGCGCTTGGCGTAGGTGGCGGCGCGGTCGGCGCGCCGCTCCGCTTTCGCCCGTTCCTCGGCCGTGAAGACACGCGCGAGGAAGCGCTCGCCGAACCGCGCCAGCGTCTTCTCGATGCGCCTGATGTCGACGAGATCGCTGCCGATGCCGATGATCACGCGCGTCTCGCAGGGCCGGCGCGCGCCTCGTCCATGAGGGCGCGCATGCGGCGGATCGCCGCGTCGAGCCCGATGAAGATCGCCTCGCCGACGAGGAAGTGGCCGATGTTGAGCTCGACGATCGTCGGGATCGCCGCGACGCGTCCCACCGTGTCGAAGCCGAGCCCGTGGCCGGCGTGGCATTCGAGGCCGATCGCCTCGGCATGGGCCGCGGCCTCGACGAGCCGGGCGAGCTCGGCCTCGCGCGCCGCGCCCTCGGCTTCGCAATAGGCGCCGGTGTGGAGCTCGACGACGGGCGCGCCGAGGCGCTTCGCCGCGTCGAGCTGCGCCTTCTCGGGGTCGAGGAAGAGCGAGACGCGGATTCCCGCTGCGCCGAGCTCCTCGACGTACCGGGCGAGATGCGCCGCGCCGCCGACGGCGTCGAGGCCGCCTTCGGTCGTCACCTCCGTGCGCTTTTCCGGCACGAGGCAGGCCGCGTGCGGGCGGTGACGCAGCGCGATCTGGAGCATCTCCGGCGTCGCCGCCATCTCGAGGTTGAGAGGCAGGCGGATCTCGGCGGCGAGGCGCTCGATGTCGCGGTCGGAGATGTGCCGCCGGTCCTCGCGCAGATGCGCGGTGATCCCGTCCGCGCCCGCCTCGGCGGCGAGGAGGGCCGCGCGCACCGGGTCGGGATGCCGCCCGCCGCGCGCGTTGCGGATCGTCGCGACGTGGTCGATGTTGACGCCGAGGCGGAGCGGGCGCGGCGTCATGCGCGCCTCCGCTTCCGCGCGGGCTCCGCCCCTTTCGCCTGGGCGGGAGAAAGCGTTCTGGCCGTTCTCTTGCTCATCTCGCGCGAAATCTCCGTCTCGGAAGCGTGCGCGTCAACGCCCATCACACGATCCAGCGATCGTCGTAGACGAGCTTTTTCGTGAAACCGTCGTCGCGGGCAGGCCGCGCGTGGCGGCGCATCATCATGGCGTAGCGCGAGGCGCAGAGGAGGTCGTCGAGCTCCTTCACGATGCGCCCCTCCTTCCGGTGATAGACGCGGAACTCCTCGAACCAGTCCGCGAGGTGGCGGAACACCTTCCACCTTCCGGTCTGCATCCGCTCGAGCATCTCCATGATCCCCGCCTCGACGCTGACCGATCCGTCCTCGAAGGTCGCGTGCGCGTCGAGGAGCTCGAGCCCGTGCTGCCGATAGAGCTCGGCAAGGCGCATCCCCGAGGCGGGGTCGTGCTGGAGCCCGTCCATGGGCCACGCCCAGGGAAGACGCTCGCCCCACGGCTTCAGCGCGGCCGCGTGCATGACGGGCGTCGCCTCCTTCTGCCGATACGCGTGCGTCACGTAGAGACAGTCGGCGTCGGGATCGATGGCGAGGCGCACCGCCGCGGTCGGATGGTCCCAGCCGAAATCGATCCCGCCGATGAGCGGCCAGTGGCGCGGAATCTCGAACGGCGCGACGGCGATCGCCTCCTCCGACACCGGGAAGATGCGGCCCGAGCCGAGCTGCGGCTCGCCCTTCGCGCGCGCCTCGCGCTCGTGCGGCGGATAGGCCGCGATGATGCGCGCCCGCTCCTCCTCCGAGAAATGCGGCGCCTCCTCGATCGTCATCCGCGTCACCGAGCGGTCGGGCGAGGGTTCGTAGAGAAAGCGGCGCACCACTTCCGACACGCCGAGAAGCGGCGTGAAGGTGAGGAAGACGAGGCCCCCGGTCGCGGCGGTGCGCGTCAGGCCCTCCGAGTAGACGTCCGCAGGCGGCTCCTCGTCGAACCAGACCCAGTCGAGCGTCTCGCCCTGCCATTTCTCGCGCCGCTTCTCGTAGGACTTGAGCGAGATCGTCGAGATGCCTCCCGAGATGTGGCGGACATGGATCACGTCGGCGAGCCCGGAAGGGACGTAGGCCTGGCTCACCTTGGCGATGGTGCATTCCGGAAGGGCGCCGAGGTCCGCGCCGCGCGACCGCCCGAGAAGGAGCCGCTGCACCGTGTCGCGCGTCGTCTCGCGCGTGATGCCCGCGGCCCAGCCAGTGGTCGGCCGGTCGAAGCGCCGGCCGGGCCACCAGTCGGGATAGAGGCCGCTCGCGTGCAGCGCGGCCTCCATCGCGCCCGCGGTGGTCTTGCCGAGCTGGTTCCCGGCCATGAAGAGCCGCTCGCGATGGCGCGCCCCCGCCGCGTGGAACGCGCGCTGGCGCGGATAGGGACGGTAGCTGAGAACCCGCTCCGGCCCCCCGCCGCGCGCAGGATCGCGCGCGTCGGCGGTCATCGCCCGCCTTCTTGGGGCGCGGCCGTTTCCTCCTCTTCCCCGCTTTCGCAGTCGCTTGGGCGCGCGAGGAGGGCCTGCAGCTCCGCCATGCGGCGGCGCGCCGCCGCCTCGTCCATCGCCGGCGCCGGAGCGCAGGCGGGCGCGAGGGGCTCGGGCGCGGGCTCGGCGGGCGGGGCGTCCTTCGGCAGAAGCACGGCGGCGAGCCGGACGTAGGTCGCCGGGGCGAGCTCGCGCGTCTTCGCGATCGCGGCCGCGCCGTGCCGCGCGAAGTCGCGCTTCAGCGCCTCGATGAAGGCGGGGCTCACCGCCGCCTGCAACGCGATGCGGCGCTGCAGTTCCTTCGCCGTGACGCCATCGCTGTTCTCTTCCCTCAGCACGACCGGGATCACGTCGTCGGCGCGCGCCCTCGGCGGCGGCTTCGTCCGACCCGGATTGGGCTTGCTCCGCGGGGCGGGCTTGTTGCGGGGCGCGCGCGTCCTCGCTGCTGCCGCCGGTTTCGTCCGTCTCGGCATGTCGCTCCTTCGGGGCTCTAGAACGAAAAGCCCGCCGCGGCGGGGCCGGGCGGGCGCGAAAATCTGGACTGTAGCCGAAGCTACATGTTTCTTTCGGTCATGTCAATTCCGAATTGGGCTTGACGCTGATGCCCCCTCGAACGCGGCGGTTCGTCGCAGGACGCTCGGGGAACGCGAGCGCTCTCCGGGGCATTGGTCCTCCCCCGAGCCGAAGGGGGGCGCCGCCGCGACCCGCGACGCCCTCGCTCTTCGGTCCGGCCGCGGGCCGGCGAGGACGAGACGGGCCGGCTCGTGTTCTCGAAAAGGGAGCCGCGCCTGCCAGTGCCCAAGGTTTCGATCGGAATCCCGGTTCGCAACGGCGAGCGCTATCTCGCCGCCACCCTCGATTCGCTCCTCGCGCAGACCTTCGCCGACTTCGAGATCGTCCTCGGCGACAACGCTTCGAACGACCGCACGCCGGAGATCGCGCGGCACTACGCCGCGCGCGACCGGCGCGTTCGCTACTGGCGCAGCCCCCGCGACCTCGGCGCCGTCCGCAACCACAACCGCGTCCTCGCGCTCGCCACCGGCGTCTATTTCCGCTGGAACGGGTACGACGACCTCTGCGCGCCGACCTATCTCGAGAAATGCGTCGAGGTTCTCGACGCCGACCCCGGCGCGGTGCTCTGCCACAGCCGCACCAGGATTATCGACGGCGAGGGCGCGCCCCTTCGCTGGGACGCCCCGAGCGGCATGCTGGTCGACCGCACGGGGCTCGTGCGCATCGAGCGCCCCGACCCGATCTACGCGCGGTCGCCCGACCCTGTCGCACGCTTCGCCGAGGCGCTCGCCGCGACGGTGACCTGCCATCACGCGCTCGGCCTCGTCCGCATCGGAGCGATGCGGCGCGTCGGCGGGCTCGGCCCCTATCGCAGCGCCGACCGCGCCCTCCTGGTGCTGCTGTCGCTCTACGGCCGCTTCGCCGAGGTGCCCGAGACGCTGTTCATGAAGCGCGAGCACGGGCGCAACACGCGCCTTCTCTCCCGGCTCGGCAAGGCGCGCTGGGCCGGCACCCTGGCGGACCTCGTCCCGGGCGCGGCCAAGCTCGAGGAATGGCTGCGGATCGGGCGCGGCATCCTCGATGCGCCGCTGAGCCCGGCGGAGCGCCGCGCCTGCCTTCTTCTCGGAGGCTCGAAAGTCGCGCGGCGGCTTCGCCTCCGCCACCCCGGACGCAACGAGGCCGCGCGCTGAGCTCCGGGCGGCGCGGCGAAGGCGACGCCCGGCGGGGACCTTCGGCGCCTCTCGTCGTTTTCGAATGAGAGCCGGCGGCCCGGCGCCGCCAAGGCGGGCCGCGTCGCCTTTCTCGATCCGAATCCATCCGCAAAGCAAGGAGCTCACATGACGAAGCTGTTACCGATCGCGGCCGCCGCCTTTCTGATGGCCGGCGTCTCCGGTCCAGCCCTCGCGCAGCAGGCGGGAGGCGGCCAGCCTCGGGCCGGCTCGCACGCACAGAGCCAGCACGCCGAGATGCTGAAGGAGAACCAGTTCCGCGCTTCGAAGGTGATCGGCGCCGACGTCTACGGCCAGAACAAGGACAAGATCGGCGAGATCGAGGATCTCGTCCTCGAGCAGGACGGCAGCATCTCGCACGTCGTCGTCAAGGTCGGCGGCACGCTCGGCATGGGCGGCAAGAACGTCGCCGTGCCGATGAGCGAGCTGAAGCTCGACGACCTCAAGGACGGACGCCTCACGCTCGACAAGACGAAGGAGCAGCTCGAGCAAATGGCGGCGTTCGACCTCGAGCCGAAGGACCGGAGCGGCGCAGGCTCGAGCGGCGGCATGGGCACGACCGGCGGTTCCGGTTCGGGCTCGACCGGCTCCGGTGCGGCCGGCTCGGGCGCGTCGCGGCCGCCGAGCCAGCAGCAGCAATAGCGCCGATCCCCCGGAGGGGCGGCGAGGAGGGCGCGCGGGCGCATCGCCCGGCGCCCGCCTAGCCGTCGCGAGCGAGCGCCGCGAACTGCCGC
>JADGGZ010000370.1 GCA_019689675.1 Rhodospirillales bacterium
TTCTTCTCCTCCGAATTCGAGTCTCCGAAGGGAAACAAGACGGGTGGGGAGCGGTTCCTAGTGCGCCATCAGCACCGGGATCTTCGCTTCGTTGATGATGTGGCGGGTCGCGCCGCCGAAGATCATCTGCCGAAGCCGGCTTTGCGTATAGGCGCCCTTTACCATGAGATCGGCGCCGACGGCCTGCGCCTCGGCCAGCATCGTCTCGCCCGGCGGGTTCTTCGTCTGGACGTGCTTCGAGGAAACGTTGATGCCGTGCCGCGCGAGGTTCGCGGCGAGTTCGGCGCCGGCGGGGCCGGGTACGAAGCCGCTTTCGACCGAGACCACCTTCACTTCGCGCGCACGGAGAAGGAAGGGCATCGACAGCGCCACTGTGCGGGCGGTTTCGGTCGAGCCGTTCCACGCGATGCAGATCCTCTCTCCGAAGACCGGAGGCGCCCCCGCGGGCACCATGAGCACGAGGCGGCCGCTCTCGAAGAGCGCGTCTTCGAGCGTCGCCTCGGCGAGGCTCGCGAGCTTCGTCGGTTGCTCGACGACAATGAGGTCGAAGACGCGCCCCAGGGAGCCCGTGACGGCGTTCTGCCGCCCATCCTCCTCGCGCCACTCGGCCGTCGGCCCGGTGCCCGGCGCGGCAGCCGGCACGAGCGGCACGTTGGCCGCCGCCATCTTCTCGCGGAAAAGCCGGCGCGCCTGGTCGCGGCGCTCCTGCGCCTCGCGCTCGAGCGTGCGGTCGACCTCGGACGAGATCGAGAAGCCCATCTCGCCGCCGAAGACGACGGCATATTCGGTCGTCACCGCATGCAGGCCGACGAGGTGGCTGCCGAAACGGCGCGCGACCGCAATGGCCGCATCGACCGCGGAACCCGCCGTAGCATCGCCGACAACGACCAGGACCGACTTCATCGGCACAGGTTAGCGCACAAAGGAGCGTTCGGGAACCGACCGTCGGTTGTTCCGTTCGAGGGCGGGATGATGCGCCTCGCCGAGGAGCTCTATCCGATATGCCGCAGCATCACCGGCGCCGGGCTGCGGCAGACGCTCGACATCATCGGGCGCGAGGTGCCGCTTGACCGTCACGAGGTGCCCTCCGGGACGCGGGTTCTCGACTGGACAGTGCCGGATGAGTGGAATCTCCGCCGCGCCTTCGTCGAGGCGCCCGACGGAAGCCGCATCGCCGACACCGCGGAGCACAATCTCCATGTCGTCAGCTACAGCGCCCCGGTCGACGCGGTCCTGTCCCTCGACGAGCTCCGTCCGCGCCTCCACACGCTCCCCGAGCATCCCGACTGGATTCCGTACCGGACGACCTATTACCGGCGCGACTGGGGTTTCTGCCTCCAGCATCGCCGGCTCCAGGCGATGACCGCGGGACGCTACCGCGTGCTCATCGATGCGACGCTCGCGCCGGGCGCCCTGTCGTACGGAGAGGCGGTATTGCGCGGCAGCCGCGCGGACGAGGTGCTGGTCTCGGTCCACTGCTGCCATCCTTCGCTTGCGAACGACAATCTGTCCGGGATCGTGGTCGCGGTCGCGCTCGCGAAGGAGCTTCTTGGCAAGCCCCGCGCGTTCACCTGGCGCTTCCTCTTCATCCCGGGAACGATCGGCGCGGTGACGTGGCTGGCGCGGAACGAGGAGGTGCTGCCCAGGATCCGCCACGGGATCGTGCTTGCGGGAGTGGGCTCACGGCACGACTTGCGCTGGAAGCGCAGCCGGCGAGGCAACGCGGCAATCGACCGCATCATGGCGCTCTCGCTCCGCCATTCGGGCGAGGAGGCGGTCGTCGAAGATTTCGTCCCTTACGGCTATGACGAGCGGCAGTATTGCTCGCCCGGCTTCGACCTGCCGGTCGGGTGTCTCATGCGCGGCAAGTGGGGCGCGTATCCCGAATACCACACTTCGGCAGACGATCTCGGCTTCATCGCGCCCGAGCGGCTCGAAGGATCGCTCGCCGTGCTGCGGGCGGCCGCCGAGGCGATCGAGCACGGCGAGGAGGTGTGGAAGAGCCTCAACCCGAAAGGAGAGCCGCAACTCGGCGCGCGCGGCCTCTACTCGGATGCCGCAGACGACGACCGGATGGCGCTGCTCTGGGTCCTCAATCTCGCCGACGGGACCCATTCCCTTCTCGACATGGCAGCCCGCGCGGGCATGCCGTTCGCGCGCATTCGGGCCGCAGCGCTCGCGCTAGCCGAGAGCGGACTCCTAGAGCGGTTGTCGGCTCCGGGCCATCCGTGCTAGCAGCCGCATTCGAAAACTCCCGAGGAGCGATGTTATGGCTGAGACAAACGGCGAGACCGCCGGCACGGGTGGCGTCACGCTGGCGGTGAACGCGCAGTACGTCAAAGATCTTTCCTTCGAGAACCCGCGCGCGCCGCAGAGCCTTATTCAGCAGAAGACTCAGCCCGAGGTGCAACTCGGCGTTGACGTGAAAGCGCGCAATCTCGGCCCCGACCTCTTCGAGGTCGTGCTGACGCTGAACGCGAAGGCGACGGCCGAGAACGAAACCGTTTTCGTCGTCGAGCTCGCCTATGCGGGGGTCGTGACGGCGAAGGCCGACGATCAGAACCTGATGCCGTTTCTGATTTTGGTGGAGACGCC
>JADGGZ010000371.1 GCA_019689675.1 Rhodospirillales bacterium
ATCGAGCGGTTCTGAAATCTTGTCGAGGAACCGCCCGGGAGCCGCCGACGTCGCGCGCCCGGGTGTTGCTGACTGCGCCTCCCTCGCAAGGCCTGTCGCTGCGGACCGCCATCCAAGCCAGCGCACAGCCGATCCCGAACTCGGGAATCGGTCGGGCGACGCTGGTCAAGGGGCGCGCCCCTTTTGTTTGAGCTCGTTCCGTGGAATGAATCCGACGGCGAGCCCGAAAGGTTTGCCGAGCCGCGCCAGCGTCTCGATTGTGGGATTCGCCTTTCCGGTTTCGATCTCCTGAACTTGCCGTCGCGTCAGCCCGAACAGCCGCCCGAACTCCCCCTGGCTTTTCCCGAGAGAGAGGCGCATCCGGCGCACCGCCTCCGACCACCCGAGTTCGCCGCGCGAAGCGCTGTCGAAAATCTCGCGGCGCGCGGCCGCCGACGCGGCAGGTTCCAGCCGTACCATCCTGCTCATCGCCCGACCACTCCCGCGGCTTGAGCGCGGCGCGCGGCATCCTCGTGCCCCGCGCAGGCCACCTCGATCGCGCGGTCGGGAACGCCGAGCCGTCGGGCGACCTCGGGGATGGCACGAAGCAAGTCCGCCTTCGCCGCAACCTCCCTGCGAAGGTCGACCGGTTCCATCACTCCTTCGGCGGCAGCTTCGCAGACGAGGCCCCAGTCGGGATCGGCGTCGCGACCCTCGAGGCAGCGCCAGCGCGTGCTGCGCACGACGAGCTGCGGATCGAGGCGCATCGGCGCGAAGTCAAAGAGCGGCGCGAGGCCGATCCATCCGTCCTCTTGCTTGCGCAGCGCGGTATTTCGTCCGTGATTGTCGGGATTTCCCATTGCGAAATTCAGCACGTCGCGCAGCACATACTCGAGGACCTCGGCCGCCGGGTCGGTGCTGACGTCCTTGATCACCGCGAGGTAATCCTCGTGATGCGCGAGATGCCCCATTTCGGCGACGCCGATCGCCGAGACAAGGCTTTCTTGGCCGTGCCGGACCACGCGGCCCCCTGCCACCTCGCGATCGAAGCGCGGGATCACCAGCACCCCGTCCGCGTAGCGAAGCGGGCGCCCAACGCGAAGCCCGAATTCGCGCGCCACCTCGAGGTAGGGCCCTTCGGACGCGAGGATCTGTGCGTAATCGGGGTCGCGGTCGCGCAGCAGCTTTACGATGACGTGGTCCCGAGCGCGCGCGTCTTCGACCAGAGGCTCGGGATACCAGAGGCCGTCATCCGCCTGGGTCAGGAGCGCTTTCGGCCAATCGCCTTGGACGCCGCTCGAGCCCGACGCGATGAGAATGAAGCGGTCGACCATGTCGGCGAACCGCTCGGTGCGCTCGAGGATGTCCCTCAACTCGAGGCCGGTGAACGGCTCGGCCTCGAGGCGCCGCCGCTCCGCTTCCCAGGCTTCCTTGATGCGAAGATTTCCAATTGGGGTGCCTCCACCCTGCAGCAGGAGCGGATATTCGACCTCGGGGGTGTCGGGGTTCTCGTGGCCGAGACGTCGCGCGAGGCGCGCGCGCGCCATGCCCTGCGGGAGCATGTCGAGCAGGAACGGCGGCCAAGTTGCGCGCCTGTAGACGGAGAAGTCCGTCGGATAGGCGACAGAGACGGCCCGGCGGTCGCGGGCGGGCGCGCCCGCCGCGAGACCCTCGGCGTCCCACGTCACGACGTAATCCATGACGTAGTCCAGCGTCGATCCCGAGCGGATCCCCGCACGCTCGTCGTCGATCTGGACGAGCGCGGCATCGTGCCAATCGCCGGTGTGGTGAACTTGGACGGTCAATGTTTCCATGTGGACCACTAAAATGGGGCGCCTGCCAGGCGATCCGCAGGTTAGCGCACCATTATAATGGGTTCTTAACGGCGGATCGTCAACTCTTCCGCACCATTATGATGGTGCAGTTCGGGGACCACGCCTGCGAAGCCCTGGGCGCGAAGCGCCTGGCCGAGCTGCTGATCGGCATCGCCGAGTATGACGCTGCGGCGAAACGGCGCCTGCGGCTGGAGCTCACCGCCAGAGCAGCACCGGAGAGCGTGGCGGCGGAGGCGCGCAAAAGGCTCGGCCAGATCGCCCGCGCGCCTTCCTTCGTCGACTGGCGCAAGGTGCGCGATCTTGTCCCGCTCTCGGAGCGCAGCGCCGCCTGATCGTCGATCAGCTGGGAAGATCGACGCTGCTGAGGCGCTGGAGCTGATGTGGCGGTTCATGGGACTAGCCGAAGCGGCGGCGCATCAACGTGTTGCGCGCACGCGCGATTTCGTCGGACCAGCCTCGTATTCGACATCGCGGATCGAAGCCCATGTTTTTCCTGGCCGCCGACCCTGCCCTGCGCGGTGCTCGTGATCTGTTGAAAGCGCAGAAATGCTGAACTTCCGTGCCGCGCTTCGCCGGAGAAATCTCCGGGAACGATCGGTCGGGAATAAGTCGCTGCCGCTCAATGAAAAATCGGCGATTCGGAGAGCCGGTTTCCACACGTTTGTGTAGGGGCTCTAGGCTCGAACGCGCTGCCAGAAGGGCTGGAGGTCGCTGAGACGCGCACCGGGTTTCGTGCCGACGATGACCCAGGGGTTCTTCTCGACCCGCTCGATTTT
>JADGGZ010000372.1 GCA_019689675.1 Rhodospirillales bacterium
ACGAGACCGCCCCGCCGCCGTAGCGGCCGCCGCCCCGCCGCAGGATCGCCTCGTTTCGGAGCCCACGGCGGTCGCCTCGGTCGCCGCCCTTTCGCAGCTCGCGGCGGTTTCCGCCAAGCGAGACGGGCTCGCGCTCGGCGACGGCCAGCTTACGATCGAGGAGTTGGTGCGCGATCTCCTGCGGCCGATGCTGCGCGATTGGCTCGACGCCAACCTGCCGGGGATGGTCGAGCGCCTGGTGCGCGAAGAGATCGAGCGCCTGGTGCGCGACGCCCAGCGCTAGTCGCCGACGCCTTTTCCGCAAGCAACACGCTTCGTCATTGCCCCGCCCGCCGCGATTCGGCCCCGCGCGGTGCAATTCTGGGGCGCTGTTCTGTAAAGAATTGATTCCGCTCCGTCGGCGGGCGGAGCGTTGCAGGGGCCGACCGCGTTGCCGAAACGAGCGGCAGCCCAGATACATACAGGCCGCGTCCCCGACGAAAGGCAACGAAGTCGGATGCGAGAGGCAGAAGGTCGAATGAAGCCGACAGTGCTGGTGGTCGATGACGACGACGACGTGCGCGCCGTGACCGTTGCCGGCTTGCGCGACCGTTTTCACGTTCTGGAGGCCGAGAACGGCCGCAGGGCGCTCGAACTTCTCGAGCACGAGCCGATCGACGTCGTCGTCACCGATGTGATCATGCCCGGCATCAGCGGCTTTCACGTCATGCGCAGCGCCAAGCGCTGTCGCCCCGCGCCCAAGGTACTTCTCGTCTCCGGTTTCGCGTCCGCGCTCGTCGATGCGCAGCTTCCACCGGGCAGCTTCTTGCCCAAGCCGTTCCGGCTCGCCGAGCTGGAGCGCGCCGTCGAACGTCTCATCGAGAGCTGACCGGCGCTGGTCCGGGACTTTTGCGTCCGTCGCGCGGCGGCTTCGACCCGTTCGTCCCGGTCCGGATCGGCGCCGGGCTGGCCGGCGTCCGGACGCATCCAGGACCTAGCAGGAGTTGTGCCAGTCCCGCGGATCCGGAGAAAGCACCGAATGCGCCCCCCGACGGGGCTGGCGGCCGCCTCGTAAACGTGCGGCCTGCCGCTTTGCGCGGCAGCGCTTCAGCGCGTCGGTTTGCTCTTGGCCGCTGAGGACTTCTTAGGCCGAGCGCCGTTCGGCGGGGCCGTGATCCCGTTCTTGCGCGCCCCGGCCGGCCGGCTTCGCACCGGCGCGGCGTCTGCCTTCTCCCTCTCGGTCGGGCCTGCCGTGGTCGCCCCCGCGTCGGCGGCGATCTGCGCCGACGTCGATTCCGTCGATGTCGTCTGTCGTTCCTCGGCGGCGATCTCGGCCTCCGCCCGGCGCCAATGCTCGGCGTCGCGGCCATGGGTGCGGCCTTCTTGCTCCCAAATCTCGTAGGCGCGCTCGCGCACGCGCTCTTCCCGCGTTTTCGACATGGCGACGTCTTACGCCGTGTCGTATGGAAAGTCCCCGGGAACTCGGAACCGGAATCTCGCGCGGAGCGTTAGAATGCCGGTTGGGGATGGCGCATTTCCGACATCCCCGGATATTGCGCGCGCTTTGGAATTGTTCACTCTCGCAAGGAGGATCGGTCGCATGCGTATAGCTCTCGTCGCAGTAGCCGTTGCGGCACTTGCCGCGCCCGCGCTCGCCCAGGGCGGCTACACGCCGCCGGACCCGCAGACAAACTGCACGGAATGGACGCGCAAGCTCGAGACCGGCCTCGAGGTGATCGCACCGGCACCGGGGCAGCGCATCGAGGCTGCGCGGAGCTCGCTCCAGAAGGCGAAGTCCGAGCAGCAGGCCGGGCGCTGGCACGCGTGCGCCGTGGCGGCCGATAGCGGGCTTCGCGCGCTCAACGCCGGCTGAATGCGGCGGGGCCGGCCCGAGAGGGCCGGCCCCTTTCCCGATCCGGCGGGCGGGTCGATCAGAAGTACCGCTCCGGAATTCGAACGATGTCGTCGGGCAGGAGGCGCGAGGTCGGGCCCGCCCGATAGTCTTTGCCGTCGCGGGTCACGATCGCATAGCTCTGCTGCGCCCGATACGAGTAGCCGCCGCCGAGGGCCACCGCATTGAGGAGGGTCATGCCGGCGGCGTAGGGATACTCGCCGGGCTTGGTCACCTCGCCGAAGATGTAGATCGGGCGGTAGGTCGAGACCGACACCGCGACCTTCGGATCGCGCATGTAGCCGTCCCTGAGCCTGCGGGTGACGGCGCTCGCGAACTGGTTGGGGGTGAGCCCAGCGGCTTTCACGCCGCCGATCAGGGGCATGTCGACGAACCCCGAATCGTTGACGATGAAGTCGCCGGAGAGATCCTCGGCACCGAAGACCGTGAGCTTCAGCTTGTCGCCTGGGCCGAGGCGGTACCCGGCCGGGTCGCCGCTGGCGCCGCTGCCCGCCGTGGACGCGGCCTGCTCGAGCGGCGGAAGGTTCGCGCCCTGCGATGCGCATCCGGTCAGCGGCCCGATCAGCAGGGCCGCGATGGCGAAAAGGGTCCGAAGCCGCATAATTCCGCTCCCTTCAGCGCGATGACTCGCGTCTACGTTTCGGCGTACGAACGGCGGCGAACCAGATGTGTTCCAGGAGA
>JADGGZ010000373.1 GCA_019689675.1 Rhodospirillales bacterium
CGGCTAGCGTCCGGTGCCAGCCGGCGAGGCCCTCGGGCAGCATCGCGGCGGGCGGGGCGCCGGCGCCCCGCTGCGCGAGCCCGGCGCCGATCGCCGCGATAAGGCCGAGGATCTCGAGCGCGCCGATCGCGGCGGCGAGCCCGACGCTCTCGCGCACGCCGAGCGCCGCGATGAGGGTGAACCCGGCGACGAGCGCCGTCACCAGCACGGGGCCGGGGAGCGGCAGGAGGATGCCGAGATACTGCGCCGCGCCGTGCGCGATCGAGGCGGCGGAGATGGCGGTCGCGAGCGTCACCGCCGCGCCCGTCCCTTGCGCGAAGCGGTCGGAGGCGAAGCCGTGCTTGGCGTAGGCGGCGGCGCCCGCGGCCTCCGGGAAGCGGCTTCCGAGCGCGGCGTAGCAGAGCCCGGTGAACCCCGCGGCGATGCCGGCGAGGAGGAAGGAGAGGGGCGCGGCGGCCCCGGCGCGCGCCACGACCTGGCCGAGGGCGACGTAGATCCCGGCGCCGACGATGATGCCGATCCCGTAGAAGAGGAGCGGCCAGAAGGAGAGCGCGCGGCGGAGCGAGGGGGTGGAGCCTCCTGTCATGCGCTCGCGTGATACGACGGCAAGGCGCCGATGGACAGCGCCCCGGCGAGGGGGCAAGCTCGCGCCCTCGTTCGACACTGTCCTCATGTTCGATCAGCGGAAAGAGGTGACTTGATGCCGACGCTCTACTACAGCCCCGGCGCGTGCTCGATGGCCTCTCACATCGCCCTCGAGGAGGCGGGCGGCCCCTACGAGGCGCAGCCCGTGCTCCTCGCCAAGGGCGAGCACCTGACGCCCGAGTACAAGAAGATCAATCCGCGCTCGAAGGTCCCGGCGCTGCGGCTCGACGACGGCACCGTCATCACCGAGAACGTCGCGATCCTCAACTGGGTCGGCCGCACCTACCCCGAGAAGAATCTCCTGCCGAAGGACGACGTCGGGCAGGTCCGCGCCCTCTCGATCTGCGCCTGGCTCTCGAACACGGTCCACCCGTGCTTCACCCATGTCTTCCGCCCCGAGAGATTCACCGAGGAGGAGAGCGCGCGCGCGGGCATCAAGGAGATGGGCAAGAAGAGCTTCTTCGCCAATCTCCAGGAGATCGACGGGATCATCGGCGCCGGCCCCTGGCTCATGGGCGCGCAGTTCACCGTCTGCGATCCCTACGCGCTCGTCTTCTACGGCTGGGGGAGCCGGATCGAGCTGCCGGTGAAGGAGCTCCGGAACTACACCGCGTGGAAGGACCGCATGCTGGCGCGCCCCGCCGTGCGCAAGATCCTCGAGCGCGAGAAGAGCCCGCTCCTCGCCGCCTGAGCGAAGCGGCCGCTGCGGGAGCCGCCGCGCTCCCGCAGGCGCCGCGCCCCATCGCGACCCTCGCTTCTGAACGTCGCGCCCGCGCCTTCCTCACACGATCCAGCGGCTGTCGTACTTGATCGGCCGGCTCCAGCTCGTGTCGCCCCCTTCGGGGACGGCGTGGCGGCGCATCATCATCGCGTAGCGCGAGGCCGAGAGCACGTCGTCGCGGCGCTTCACGACCCGCCCGTTCTCGCGGTGATAGAGGCGGAACTCCTCGAGCCAGAGCGCGCAGCTCCGGAACACCTTCCAGCGCCCGGTCTTCATCCGCTCCAGCATCTCCATGAGCCCCGCCTCGAGGTCGCTGCCGCCGCCCTCGAAGGTCGCGTGCTCGGGGAGAAGCCGGAGCCCGTGCCGCCGGTACTGCTCGGCGAGCGGCGCGCCCGAGTCCTTCGAGCGCTGGAGCCCGTCCTGCGGCCAGGCCCAGGGGAGCCACGCCCCCCAGGCGCGCAAAGTCCCCGCGTGCTCGAGCGGCGTCGCCTCGCGCCGCGCGTAGTCCTGGGTCACGTAGAGGATGTCGCCGTCGCGGTCCCAGGCGAGGAGCGCCGCCGCGGTCGGGTGGTCCCAGCCGAAGTCGAGCCCGGCGATCCGCGCCCAGTGAAGCGGCACCGCGAAGGGCTCGACGACGATCGCTTCCTCCGGCACCTGGAACACCGCGCCCGAGCCGAGCTGCGGCTGTCCCCTCGCGCGCGCCTCGCGCTCGTGCGGGCGGTAGCCGGCGAGGATGCGCGCCCGCTCCTCGGGGCTTATGTGCGGCGCCTCCTCGATCGTCATGCGCGTGACGTGCCGGTCGGGCGAGGGCTCGAGGAGGAACCGGCTCACCACCTCGCTCATGCCGAGGAGCGGCGTGAAGGTGAGGAACACGATCCCGCCCGTCGCCGCCGTGCGCGTCAGCCCCTCGGCGTAGATCTCGGCCGGCGGCTCCTCGTCGAACCAGACGAAGTCGAGCGTCTCGCCCTGCCATTTGCGCCGCCCCTTCTCGTAGGACTTGAGCGCGAGCGTCGAGACGCCGTTCGTCGGCGTGTGGCGGACGCGGATTTGCGCGACCGCGCCCGGGACGGCGTGCATCGAGGTCTGCAGCACCGCCTCGTCGGAGAGGAGGCCCTCGCCGCTCTTCAGCGTGCGGCCGAGGAGGAGGCGCTGGATCGTCTCGCGCGTCGTCTCCGCCGTGACGCCCGCGGCCCAGCCCGCGACCGG
>JADGGZ010000374.1 GCA_019689675.1 Rhodospirillales bacterium
TCCCAAGCCGCTGCTGCAGAGACGCCGGTCGTCGAACCGGTCGCGTCGCCGCGTCTCGAGCCGCCGGAGCGCCACGCGCTGCTCAGCCTCGATCGCGCCTTCCGCGCCAACATCGCCCGTTACACGCTCGGGGTGACGCCCGCCGGGCTCGCCGGCGCCTATTTCGATTGGCTCTCCCATCTCTGGATGGCGCCGGGAAAGCGGCTGCAGCTCGTCGAGAAGGCGGTGCGCAAGGCGCAGCGCCTCGGCATCTGGGCGAGTCACGCCGCGTTCGATCCCGACGCCGATCCCTGCATCGAGCCGCTGCCGCAGGACCGCCGGTTCGCCAGCCCGGAATGGCGCCAGTTTCCCTACAACCTCATCTATCAGTCGTTCCTCCTCACCCAGCAGTGGTGGCACAACGCCACCACGGGCGTGGACGGCGTGGAGAAGTCGCACGAGGCGGTGGTGTCCTTCGCCGCGCGCCAGCTCCTCGACGTCGTCGCACCCTCCAACTCGCCGCTCACCAACCCGGAGATCGCGAAGGCGACGCTCCGCGAGGGCGGGCTCAATCTCGTGCGCGGCGCGCAGAACTTCTTCGAGGACTGGCATCGCGCCGTCGCGGGCAAGCGGCCGGTCGGGGCCGAGCAGTACCGCCCCGGTCGCGAGGTCGCGGTGACGCCGGGCAAGGTCGTCTATCAGAACCGGCTGATCGAGCTCATCCAGTACGCGCCGGCGACGCCGGACGTCGCCGCCGAGCCGGTGCTGATCGTGCCGGCCTGGATCATGAAGTACTACATCCTCGACCTGTCGCCGGAGAACTCGCTCGTCCGCTACCTCGTCGAGCGCGGCCACACCGTCTTCATCGTCTCGTGGAAGAACCCGGGACCCGAGGACCGCGAGCTCGGGCTCGACGACTACCGCCGGCTCGGCGTGATGGCGGCGCTCGACACGGTCGGCGCCATCGTGCCGGAGCGCAAGGTCCATGCCGTCGGCTACTGCCTCGGCGGCACCCTTCTCGCGATCGCCGCGGCGGCGATGGGAAGGGACGGCGACGAGCGCCTCGCGACGATGACGCTTCTCGCCGCCCAGGTCGACTTCAGCGATGCCGGCGAGCTTTCGCTCTTCATCAGCGAGAGCGAGGTCGCCTTCCTCGAAGACATGATGTGGGACCAGGGCTATCTCGACACGACGCAGATGGCGGGCGCCTTCCAGCTCCTGCGCTCGAACGACCTCATCTGGTCGCGGATGGTGCGGGAGTATCTGCTCGGCGGCCGGCAGAAGATGAACGACCTCATGGCCTGGAACGCCGACGCGACCCGGATGCCCTACCGCATGCATTCGGAATATCTGCGCCGCCTCTTCCTCGGCAACGACCTCGCGCAGGGCCGCTACCGGGTCGAGGATCGGCCGGTGTCGCTTTCGGACATCCGCGTCCCGTGCTTCCTCGTCGCGACGACGACGGATCACGTCGCGCCGTGGCGCTCGGTCTACAAGTTCCACCTCACCGCCGACACCGAGGTGACGTTCCTTCTGACGACCGGCGGACACAATGTCGGCGTGGTGAATCCGCCGGGCGCGGCGACGGCGCGGCGGCGACGCTTCGCCGTCCGGACGCACGGAGCGGACGAGCGCTACGTCGATCCGGACCGCTGGCTGCTCGAGGCCGAGAACAAGGAAGGTTCGTGGTGGCCGGAATGGCAGGCCTGGCTCTCGAGGCACTCGGGCGAGCGCATCCCGCCGCCGCCGATGGGCGGGGGCAAGCGCGGCAGCGTGCTGCGCGACGCGCCGGGCCTCTACGTGCTGCAGCCGTAAGGCCGCGCGGCGGCTTTCAGAGTCCTTCGGGCGGGTTCGTGCGGGCGCGCCAGTCGCCGCTCTCGGAGGCCTCGCGGAACTGGCGCAGCGACCAGTGCACCGACGGAAACGCGAGATCGCGCCACGGGATCTCGTCCCATCGAAAGAGCTTCACCTCGAGGCTTTCGGGCCCCGGGGCGATCTCGGAGACGAGCCGGGCGCGGTAGATGAGCTGCACCTGGCTGATGCGCGGGATCGTGTAGACCGCGAGAATACCGTCGATCTCGATCGTCGCGGAGGCCTCCTCCTGGGCCTCGCGTCGCGCCCCGTCCTCGGTCGATTCATGCAGCTCGAGATAGCCGGCGGGGATCGTCCAGTAGCCCTTGCGGGGATCGATCGCGCGGCGGCAGAGGAGAATGCGCTCGCCGCTGGTCACCACCGAGCCGACCACCACTTTCGGGTTCTCGTAGTCGATGAAGCCGCATTCGGGGCAGACCTTCCGCTCGCGGTTGTCGCCCTCCGGGATCTGCAGTATGCGCGGGCCGCCGGTCGTCATGGCGCGACAGTCTCGCGCGCCCGACGCGCCTCCGTCTACACCTCGACGTCGAACAAGTCGCCGCGGCGGTCGTCGCGCCGGCGGCGCCGCTTGTCCTTCTCGAGCCCAGATTCGCCGCTGCTCTCGCCCTTGGTGACGCGGCGCGCCGGCTCGACCGGCGTCACCTTCTGGTCCTGCGGCACGACATGCGGCGCCGCGGGCGGGGCGACCGCGGGCAGGG
>JADGGZ010000375.1 GCA_019689675.1 Rhodospirillales bacterium
GCCATCGGCCGCGTCGTGGCCGAGCGGATCGCCTCGACGTTCGGCCTCTGAGCGGGCGTCGCTCAGTCGAGGACGCTCGTCGCCCCCTCGACGGTCGCGAGGTACTCGTCGATGACTTCCTCTGCCGGCCCGGTTCGGACGGCGACGCCGTTCTGCATGTACAGCGCGCGATCGCAGAAGCGCCGCACGGAGGCGAGGTCGTGGCTCACGATCAGGATCGTCTTCCCCTGGCGTCGGAACTCCTCGAAGGTCTCGAAGCACTTCTCTTGGAACGCCTGGTCGCCGACCGCGAGCACCTCGTCGAGCAGCAGGATGTCGAAGTCGACTTGGATCGCGATCGCGTAGGCCAGCCGCACCTGCATCCCCGACGAGTAGTTCTTCAGCTTCTGGTCGATGAACCGCTCCAGCTCGGCGAATGCGACGATGTCGCGGAAACGCCGCTCCAGCTCGCGCTTCGAGAGACCGAGGAGCGTCCCGTTGATACGGACGTTGTCGCGTCCGGTCAGATCGGGGTTGAAGCCGACGCCGAGCTCGATGAAGGGAGAGATTCGGCCGTCGACGACGACGGAGCCCGAGTCGGGTTGGTAGATCCCGGCGATGATCTTGAGGAGGGTGCTCTTGCCGCTCCCGTTGCGCCCGATGACCCCGAAGCATTCGCCCCGCTCGACCCGGAGCGTGACGTTGTCGAGGGCGACGTTCCGCTCGTACGTCGACCGGCTCAACGGGTGCAGGAAATGCTCCTTGATCGTGTCGCGACGCTCGTGCGGGAGGCGGAACGCCTTCGAGACGGAGCGGACGTCGATCGCGGCGGTGTCGTCGAGGGGCGGCATAGGCTCAGATGCGCTCAGCGAACCACGGCTCCTCGCGGCGGAAGAAGAGGTAGCCGCCGAAGACGAGGAGGAAGGCGACGCCGAGCGGCGCGAGCTCGCCGAGCGGCGACCCGTACACCGAGCTCGCCGTCTGGCTCACAGGGGAGGGGAGGATGATCGAGCGCGCGTCCTGGATGATCTGCACGAACGGGCTGAGGAACGCGACCGGCTTGAACCAAGGCGGGAGGAAGTACGGCGGGTAGATGATCGGCGAGGCGTAGAAGAGGAGCTGGAGCAGGAGCTCCCAGACCTGGCCCACGTCTCGGAAGCGCACGTAGAGGGCGGAGAGGATCAGGGCGATTCCGAGCACCACGACGTAGAGCTCGAGCAGGAGCAACGGGAGGAGCAGCCACTTGACGCTCGGGACGATCCGGTTGCCAGCGATGAGCGCTCCGATCGGGACGAGGTTGACGGCGAGCGTGATCGCCGAGCTGACCGTGACCGACACCGGGACGATGAGGCGGGGGAAGGCGAGCTTGGAGAGAAGCGAGCCGCGCGCGACGATCGAGGTCATCCCGAGCGACGAGGCATCCTGGACGTAGCTCCAGAGGACGATCCCGATCAGGAGGTAGAGGGGGTAGTGGGCGACGCCGCCGTTGAGCTTGAAGAAGCGACCGAAGACGATGTAGAGCATCGTGAAGAGCCCGAGCGGCTTGAGCAGCGACCAGACGTAGCCGAGCGCCGACTCCGCGTACTTGAGCTTGAACTCGGAGGAGGCGATGACGTGGACGATCCGGAGCTGATGGCGCAAGGACGAGCTCGCGACCCGGATTGTCCGCTGAGAAAACGGCGCGGTCGCTTCCATCGGCAGGACAGGGTAACGGCTCACCGGCCGGAGCCAGCGCGTGCCTCTTCCGGCTCCGGCCGAGGACGACCGCCGTCGCCGTGAGGCATCGGCTGGCCGGCGAGCATCCAGTCGAGGAGGTCACGCCGGGGCCGGATCGCGCGGCGAAGACGGAGGATCTCGGGGAGGGAGGCGCCGAGCCGCAGGAGCGAGGGGGCGACGAGGCGCGGGTGCACGCCGAGCCGCAGGACCTCCGCGAGCAGCACGCGAAGCGCCGCGCCGGGCGGCAGGCACTTCAGCGCGAAGCGCATCACGTTGTAGTGCGACTGCGCGACGCGGGCTGAGACGATCTCGGTGGAGGTTGATCCCCCGACCCGATGGCGGAGCCGCGCCGAGGGCACGTACACGCTCCCCCAGCCGCGAAGCCACGCGCGCCAGCAGAGGTCGATGTCCTCGTAGTCGAGGAAGAACGCTTCGTCGAAGCCGCCCAGCGCGAGGAGCCGCTCGCGGCGCACGAGCATCGCGCCGCCGTTCGCGGTGACGGTCGGCGCGGTTCGCTCCGCGGGGGCGCGGAGGTCGAGGTGGAAGCCCGGTAGGAGCTCCCGAAGTAGCCTGCCCCGGCGGAGCGTGGCGCGCGCGTGCACGAGGGCGACGCCGTCCCAGGCGTCTTGGCGCGGATCGGCTGCGAAGAGCGTCTCGTCCGCGTCGAGCTCTCGCGCGAGCAGCTCGACGCAGTCCGGGGCGAAGGAGACATCCGGATTCGAGAGGAGGATGAACTCGGCCGTTACCGCCTCTGCCCCTCGGTTGTAGAGGAAGCCCAGGCCACGGTTCTCGACCACGAGCACGCGCACGCCGAGCGCGCGCGCGACCGACGCGCTTCGGTCA
>JADGGZ010000376.1 GCA_019689675.1 Rhodospirillales bacterium
GCGAGGTCCGAGGCGAGGAAGCACACGGCGGCGGCAATCTCGCGAGGGTCGAGCAGCCGTCCGCAGGCGCTCGCCGCGGCCATCTGCTCTTCCTCGAGAACGCCCTTGTCGACGCCCTTGGCGAGCGCCGGCGTCTGCGTGAAACCGGGCGAGACCGCGTTGACGCGCACCCCGGCGCGGCCCCATTCGGCGGCGAGGCACTGGGTGAGATTGATGACGCCGGCCTTGGCGGGGCCGTAGGCATGAAGCGGCCCCGAGCGCATCCCGGCGACCGAGGCGATGTTGACGATGCTGCCGCGCCGCCGGCTCGCCATGCGCGTGCCCGCAGCGGCGCAGCAGAGATAGGTGCCGCGGAGGTCGATCCGAGAGACGAGGTCCCATTCCCGCATCGTGAGTTCGCCCGGCGGCAGGGTCCGCTGCAGGACGCCGGCGCTGTTGACGAGGACCTCGACTGCGCCGACCTCGCGTTCGATGGAGGCGAATGCGGCCTCGACGCTCTCCTCCTCGGCGACGTCGAGCGCGACGGCGCTCCCGTCGAGCGAGCGGGCGACCGCCTCCGCCGCCGCGAGATTCCTGTCGGCGACCACGACCCGGCCGCCGCTCTCCCGAAAAAGCCGGGCACAGGCCTCGCCGATCCCGCTCGCACCACCCGCGACGACCACGACCCGGCCGTCGAAACGCACATTCATCGGTTACCTCCCGCCGCGCGCGGCCGGCACATTTACGGCGCGCCTCTCCGCGTGGCAACTCGCCGGCCGAGAGACGTCGCGAAGCGTCACGCGTCCAGGCTCACGCGGCTGCGAGGGCGCGGGCGATGACGAGCCGCTGGACGTCGCTCGTTCCCTCGTAGATCTGGCAGACGCGCACGTCGCGGTAGATCCGCTCGACCGGAAAGTCGGCGAGATACCCGTAGCCCCCGTGGATCTGGATCGCGTCGGAGCAGACCCGCTCGGCCATCTCGGAAGCGAAGAGCTTCGCCATCGACGCCTCCTTGAGGCAGGGCGCGCCGCGGTCACGGAGGGCGGCCGCATGGAGAACCAGCTGGGTCGCCGCCTCGATCCGCGTCGCCATGTCGGCGAGCCGGAACGCGACTGCCTGGTGTTCTATGATCTTCTTGCCGAAGCTTTCGCGCTCCTTGGCGTAGGCGAGCGCGGCCTCGTACGCCGCACGCGCCATGCCGACGGATTGCGCCGCGATCCCGATGCGGCCGCCTTCGAGGTTCGCGAGTGCGATCTTGTAGCCCTCGCCCTCCTCGCCCAGCATCAGGTCCGGGGTGAGGCGTACATCGTCGAGCACGATCTGCGCGGTATCGGAGGCGTTCTGGCCGAGCTTCTTCTCGAGCCGGGCGACCTTCCAGCCCGGGGTCCGGGTCGGGACGATGAAGGCGCTGATTCCTTTGCGGCCCTTGGCCGGGTCGGTGACGGCGAACACGATGGCGACATCCGCTGTGCTGCCCGACGTGATGAACTGCTTGGTGCCGCTCAGCACCCAATGATTGCCGTCGCGGCGCGCCCGCGTCTTGAGCGCGGCGGCATCCGAGCCCGCCTGGGGCTCGGTGAGGCAGAAGGCCGCCAGCATCTCCCCGCGCGCCATCGGCCGGAGGAAGCGCTCCTTCTGCTCCGGCGAGCCGAACTTGAGGATCGGCATGCAGCCCACCGAATTGTGGACGCTCATGATCGTGGAGGTGGCGCCGTCCCCCGCAGCGATCTCGATCAGCGCCAGCGCGTAGGCGACATGGTCGGCGCCAGTCCCGCCCCACTCCTCGGGGACGAGCATCCCCATGAAGCCCAGCCGGCCCATTTCGGCGAGCGCCTCCCGCGGAAAGCGGCCCTCGCGGTCCCAGGCTGCGGCATTGGGGAGGAGGCGGTCGCGCGCGAATTGCCGCGCCGCCTCCTGCACCATGGCCTGCTCTTCCGTGGGAATCATCACCGCCTCCTCGCCGTCGTCCGGAACGCCGCATGATAACGGGTCCGGACGCGGCGAGGGCGCTTCAGAACTTGTAGCCGAGGCCGAGGCCGATGATCCACGGATCGAGGTCGGCGTCGCCGCGGATCGCGCCGCCGTTCACTTTCACATCGGTATTGATCAGCACCTTCTTGACGTCGAGGTTCAGATACCAGTTCGGCGCGATGCGGTAGTCGAAGCCGATCTGGAAGGCCGGACCGATGCTGTTGTCGTATTCGATGCTGGTCACCGCCCCGCCGGGCGCATCGTCGTCGTAGAACAACGTGTAGTTGATGCCGATGCCGACATAGGGCGAAAAGTCGCTCTTGGGCAGGAAGTGGTACTGCGCCGTCAGGGTCGGCGGCAGCAACGACACCTTGCCGAGATTGACCGAGCCGAGCGCCGTGTCGTTGACCTTGACGTTGTGCCGGGTCGTCGCGGCGATCAGTTCGAGAGCGATGTTGTCCGTGATGAAGTAGGTGAAGTCCACCTCGGGCACGATCTCGGTCGTGGCTTCCGGATCGCCGCCGATCACGGACACGTCGCCGCCGGTCTGGGGAACGACGGCGATGGCGCGGCCGCGCACCATGAT
>JADGGZ010000377.1 GCA_019689675.1 Rhodospirillales bacterium
CGTGCCGGTTGAGGCGAGACGACGCCCGGCCTAGCGCGCTCGATCCTTGCTCTTTCGCGCGAGGCGCTCGCCGATCCGGCGGAGGTCCACCACCATCCGCTCGTGTGTTCCGCGGCCGATCTCCTCGACCTCGTCGCGCGCCGAGACGTCGAACCAGATGCGCCGTCCCTCGACCCTTGTCACCTTTGCTTCGGCGGTGATCTCGTGCCCGACCGGGGTGGCCGCGATGTGACGCACGTCGACGGAAGTTCCGACCGCGCTCTCGCCCAGGTCGAGATAGGCGCGTATCGCGTCGAGCGCCGCGTCCTCCATCAGCTTCACCATCATCGGGGTCGCGAAAACCGGCGGCAGCATCGCGTCCTTGAACCGGTCGGCGAGGTGCTCGGGGCGTGCGACGAGGCGGGCCGTTCCCTTGGCCCCGATCGGAATGGGACGCATGGCGCTCGTTGCTCCTGCTGCTTGCGTGGCATGATAACGCTCCGGCGCCGTCCAACGCGCGGAGAGACTTGGCCATGCGCATCGCCTGCCTGCATACGATCGCGAGCAACGTCGCCGTCTTCGAGGCCGCAAGACCAGTTGGCGACATCGCACTTCGTCACGAGGTCCGCGCCGACCTCCTCGAGGCGACCGAGCGGAGCGGCGGTCTGACCGAGGAAATCGCGGCGCAGGTCGCCGAAGCGCTGGCGGGCCTCGCTAGCGGCGCCGAGGCGGTTCTCCTCACCTGCTCGACGCTCGGCCCTTCCGTCGCCAGGCTCGCCGGGGCCGCCCTCCCGGTGCTGCGCGTCGATGCGGCGCTCGCCGCCGGCGCCGTTCGTGGCGGCGGGCGCGTCGTCGTGCTCTGCGCGGCAGAGACGACACTCGGCCCGACCGGCGCGCTGTTCGAGGAGGCCGCGGCGGAGACGGGCGCTATGGTCGAGCTGCGCCGCGTGCCCTCGGCCTGGGACGCCTTCAAGGCGGGGCGGATCGCGGCGTACCACGAAATGATCGCGAAGGCCGCCGACGCCGCCTTCCGAGAGGGCGCGGACAAGGTCGCTCTCGCGCAGGCTTCGATGGCGGGAGCGGCCGCGCTCTGCCGCGAGGGGCGGCCGGTCGAGAGCCCGGCCGTCGGGCTTGCCGAGGCGATCGTCGCGGCGCGGCGCCGGGCGGGCATCGCGGGATGACAGCGCCACTCGCAGAATCCCTGCGTGCCGCAGAGGGGCGCTTTCTCGACATGCTCGCGCGCATCGACGCGCATGCGGCTCCGCTCGCCGCGATCGGCGCCGACGCGCCGCCGCAGCCGCGCTGGAACCAGGACTGGTTTCCGCGCCTCGACGCCGCAGCCGCGTACGCCATGGTGCGCGACCGCGCGCCGCGGCGCATCGTCGAGGTCGGCTCCGGCCACTCGACGCGCTTCATGGCGCGGGCGATCGCGGACGCGCGCCTCGACACGTCGCTTGTCAGCATCGACCCGCATCCGCGCGCGAGCCTCGACGGGCTTCCGATCGAGATGCTGAGAGCGCGCGTCGAGGCGGAGGGCCGCGATCGCGTAACGGCGCTCGCGCCAGGCGACATCCTCTTCATCGATTCCGGCCACCGCTACGCGCCCGGGAACGACGTGGCGTTTCTATACGAAGAGGCGGTCCCGCGGCTCCCTGTCGGGGCTCTGCTCCACGTCCACGACGTGTTCCTGCCGGACGACTATCCGGCCGAATGGGCGTGGCGGCGCTACGACGAGCACCGCTTCGTGGCGCCGCTCGTCGAGAGCGGCGCCTTCGTTCCCCTCTGGGCGAGCCGCTATGTCGCAACGCGGCTCGGCGATGCGGTCGCCCGCTCGACCGCCGCGCGTCTGCCCCTCGTGCCGAGCGCCTTCGAGTCGAGTCTCTGGCTTTTCAGAGCGGAAGCCTGACGCCGCAGGCGGCCGTTCACCCAGGCGTCCACCCCTCCGGCGCGAGCTCGAAACCGGCGAAGTCGAAGGGCGGCGCGACGGTGCAGCCGACGAGGCTCCAGGCGCCGAGGCTCTGCGCGGACTGCCATTCGCCCGCGGGGACCACCGCCTGCGGGCGCTCGCCCCGCGCGAGGTCGGGCCCGAGCCGATGCAGCGCTCTGCCGATGCGGAGCTCGAGCGGCGCGCCGGCATACCAGTGCCATGTCTCCGCCTTGTCGACCCGGTGCCAGCGCGAGACCTCGCCCGCGGCGAGAAGAAAGTAGATCGCGCTCGACGCGGCGTCGCGGAACGTCTCGCGGAAGCGGCCTCCTTCCGGATGCGGCGCAAGGTCCAGAAGCCGGGCGACCTCGTCCGCGGTCACGCGAGAATCGCCTCGACGAGGTTCGGTCCCGGGGTGGCCAGCGCGCGGGCGAGCGCGTCGTTGAACTCCTCCATCGTCGTCACGCGCGTTCCGGGCACGCCCATCCCTTTCGCGAGCGAGACGAAATCGAGATCGGGCCGCGAGAGATCGAGCATGTCGAGCGCTTTGCGTCCGACATTCTGCGCCCCGACATTCGCGAGCTCGCCGCGCAGGATCGCGTAGGAGCGGTTGTTGAA
>JADGGZ010000083.1 GCA_019689675.1 Rhodospirillales bacterium
TGAAAACCCTCAGCGCCGATGGTACTGCGCCCCAAGGCGCGGAAGAGTAGGTCGCCGCCAGGCCCGCAAAGGCCAGACAACAAACAAACTTCTCTCTTCTCTCTTGCCGCGGGGTGGAGCAGCCCGGTAGCTCGTCAGGCTCATAACCTGAAGGTCGCAGGTTCAAATCCTGCCCCCGCAACCAATTCAAGGCCGCCGAATGGCGGCCTTTCTTTTTGGCGAAGACGGTCGCAGCCCTTCCCGGGAAATTCCCCGAGGCGAGCTCATAGCGCATCGGCGAACGGTTCGGCTTCGATGGCCCGGCTGTGCAGGACGGGTAATCCGAAATCGATCGATTGCCCCCTCCTGCGGCGCTTCGAGACGTGCCGGGCGGATCTAGATGGAACCCGGCCCGGTCCCGGGCTCGAGGCGAAAGACCTCGAGGGTGCGTTTGCCTTTGAGGGCGACAGGGCCGAGCGAGCGCCCCTGGATCCTGCCCCGCATCTCGCGCCATGCCGATTCCGTCACATGGATGCCGGCGTTCCCGAACCCGGCGAGCCGCGCGGCCGTGTTTACCGTGTCGCCCCAGAGGTCGAAGCTGAACTTCGTGCGGCCGACGACGCCTGCCACGACCGGTCCGAAATCGACGCCGGCGTGAATCCGCCATGCCGCCGGATTGCGCAGCGATGCGGCGGCGAGATCGATCCCGAGACGGACGGCAGCGAGCACAGGATCCGGATGCGGCGCCAGCAAATTCGCGACGGCGAGCATCCCGTCGCCGACCGTCTTGACCTTTTCGAGCCCGTGCACGGCGCAGAGATCTTCGAAGTCCTCGGACAAGCGCTGCAGGTTCGAGACCGCCTCCTCGGGCGGGTGCATCTCGCAGTACGACGTGAAGCCGACGATGTCGGCGAAGAGAACGGCGACGCGTTCATGGCGCCGCGGCAGGACACAATCACGCTCGCGCAACTCTGCCACGGCCTCGGCCGGAAGGATCGCGTGAAGGAGGCGGTCTGCGCGCCGCCGCTCGCGCTCCACTGCCGCCAGCTGGGCAGCCTGCGCGTCATGAAGCCGCTTGCGCTCGAGGCAGGCGCCGACGCGCGCGCGCAGCAACACGGGATCGAAGGGCTTCGACAGAAAGTCGTCGGCGCCGTTCGCGATGCAGCGCACGACGTTGTCGGAATCTGAGGCAGCGGAGATCATGAGGACCGGCACATGCCGCAGCCGCGGATCCTCGCGCATCCGCTTCAGCACCTCGTGGCCGTCGATCTCGGGCATCATGATGTCGAGGAGAACGAGGTCGAACGGCTCGCAGTCCAGCGCCACCAGCGCCGCCCGCCCATTCTCCGCCTCCGCGACGTTCGTGTAGCCCTCGCGCGCGAGGCGGCGGGACAGCGTGTAGCGATTTCCCTCGTCGTCGTCGACGATGAGAATTCGGGCATCGTCCGTCATCGAGGATTCCCGGACGGCAGGAGCGCACGCAGCTTCTCCATCAGGCGGCCGAAATCGACCGGCTTCACGTCGTAGTCGTCGCAGCCCGCCGCGAGGGCGCCTTCGCGATCGCCCGGCATCGCGTGCGCGGAGAGGGCGATGACGGGAATTGCGGCCGTCCGCGGCGAGGCCTTGAGGCGCCGCGTCGCCTCCCAGCCGTCCACATTCGGAAGGCTGAGATCCATGATGATGACGTCGGGAAGCTCCGCATGAGCGAGATCGATCGCCGTTCCGCCATCCGGAGCGATGATGACCTCGTGCCCCAAGCGCCGCAGCCTGCGCTCCAGCATGTAGACGTTGTCGTCGCTGTCCTCGGCGTAAAGGATTTTCGCCATCATTCCCTCGCGGCCTCGCGCGCCGCGAGCAGGCGGCGCAGGTCCTGCAGCATCTCGTCCCTGGTCCGGCCGGCCTTCTCCAGGACCTGGAGGACGGAACCGTTGAGCTGATTGCGCTCCTCCGGTGTGAGATCGGCGGCGGTCAGCACGATCACCGGCGGGTGCGGACCTTGCTTCTGCAACCGCTCGATGAACTCGAAGCCGTCCATGACAGGCATCATCAGATCGAGGAGGATGACGTCGACGCGGGTGCGGCCCACGATGAGATCGAGCGCCTCCTTTCCATTGCCGGCCTCGACGACGCGCCAGCCGTCGTCCTCGAGCGCCCGGCGAAGCCAGGCGCGTATGTCGCCGTCGTCCTCGACCACGAGCACGCCGCCCGCGGCGGCAGAGCGGTATCGGGCAAGCAGGCTGCGAAGCCGCTCACGATCGACCGGCTTCAAGAGATAGTCGTCGGCCCCGAGCGTATAGCCTCGGCTCTTCTCGTCCACGATCGTCAACATCACGACAGGAATGTCGGCGACCTCAGGATCGGATTTCAGCGCCTGCAGCACGCTCCATCCGTCGAGATCCGGCATCAGGACGTCGAGGGTGATGAACGTCGGTCTGAGCTCCCGCGCCAGCTCTATCCCTTCTCGGCCGTTCGCAGCGGTCACCACCTCGAGCCCCTCGCGCGTGAGGAACCGGCGCATGATGTCGCGAACCGATTCTTCGTCGTCGATGACGAGGACGCGGGACGAGGAACTGCAGCGGCGCCTTGGAGAAGGGCGCTCGGCGAACGCCTCCGCTGAAACCGACGCTCGGAACGGAAGGTTCAGGGTGAAGCGCGAGCCCTCGCCCGGCGTGCTTTCCGCCTCGATGTCGCCGCCCATGAGCCTTGCCAGCCGGCGGCTGATCGCAAGGCCGAGGCCGGTTCCGCCGTAGCGGCGTGTCGTCGACGCATCGCCCTGGCTGAACTCGACGAAAAGCTTCGACATCTGCGCCGGTGTCATCCCGATCCCGGTGTCCGCGACCGAGATGACCAGCCAATCCCTGTCCTGGCGTCTTTCCCGCCGCGCCGAGAGCGTAACGCGGCCGTGCTCCGTGAACTTGCAGGCGTTGCTTAGGAGATTGAGCGCGATCTGCCGCAGCCGGACGGGATCGGCATGCATGCGGCCGAGATCCGGAGCGAGGGCGACGTCGAGCCGCGTGCCGTTCTTGGCGGCGAGCGGCTCGACCGTTCTCGCGGTATCCGCGAGCAGCAATCCGACGTCGACGTCCTCGGGTGCGAGCTCGAGGCGCCCGGCTTCGATCTTCGAGAGGTCGAGGACCTCGTTGATGAGCGACAGAAGGTGCATGCCGGCGCGATGGATGCGGGCGAGGGGCTCGACGAGGCTCGTTCGCCCTTCCTCGCTCGCGTCGTCGCGGAGCATCTCGGCCAGGCCGATGATGGCGTTGAGAGGCGTGCGCAGCTCATGGCTCATATTCGCCAGGAACTCCGACTTGGTTCGATTCGCGCTCTCCGCCTGCTCGCGCGCGGCGACCGCTTCGTTCCGTGCGATCCTGAGCTCGATTTCGCTTCGTTTCCGATCGCTTATGTCGCCGATCGAGCCCGCCATTCGGTAGACGCGGCCATGCTCGTCCCGCTGCGCGACGCCGCGCGCATGGACCCAGCGGTAGATGCCGGCCTCGTCCTTGACGCGATACTCGGCGGAGAGAAACTCCGACTCGCCGCGCAGATGCCGTCTTACGGCGTCCTGGTATGCGGCGAAGTCCTCCGGATGAAGGTTGCCGAGCCAAGTCGACGGGGCGATTTCGTCCAGCGCGCTCGGTATCCCGGCGAGTTCCTTGAAGCGCGCCGAGATGTGGAGGACGTCGGCGCGCGCGTCCCAATCCCAAAGCCCCTCGTTCGCACCTCGCATGGCGAGGTCGTAGCGCTCGAGGGCGAGCTGCAACGCCTCCTGCGCGCGCTTCGCATCGGTGACGTCGAGGTAGGTCAGCATGCGGCCGCCATCCGGGAGGGCGATGCACTCGTACTCGTAGACGCGACCGTCGGCGCGGCGCAGCAGGGTACGTGGATGACTCCCGCTCCGAACGGCCGCCATGCGCGCCTCGGCGTAGGCGTCCCATGCGTCGTCGGCAACGTCGTAAATGCCGGCCCGACGATTGTGCTCCAGAAGGTCACGGAAGCTTGGGCGCTTGGCGAGGAACTCGTCCGGAATGTCGCACATCGACCGGAACACGCGGTTGACGAGCCGAACGCGAAGCTCGGAATCCATGAAGACGATGCCGTAGTCGATCGCGTCGAGCACCACCTTGAGCTCCGCCAGCAGGCGCTCCTTCGTGCGCAGGGCCTCGGCGAGCTCCGCTTCGCGGCGCTTCGTCTCCGTCACATCCGTATAGGTCGTGACGAGGCCTCCCTCGCGGGTCCGCCGGTCCCGAATCTCTAGCCATCGGCCGTTCTCCAGGTGTTGGAGGAAGGCCCCGGTGCCGGAGTTGCGTCGCCGGATGCGCTTGCGCACCCACTCCGAGGGATCGTCTCCGGCACCATCGATGAACCCGCGCCGGGCGGCATTGACGGCGATCTCCTCGAAGCTCGCGCCCGGAACCATGCAATCGGCGAGCTCGGGCGACATTGCCCGATAGCGCCCGTTGCAGAGCACGAACCGGTCCTGCGCGTCGTAGAGGACGAAGCCATGCTCCAGGCTCTCGATCGCGTCGGTCAGCCGCAGCTCGCTGAGACGCAGCGCCTCCTCCGCCTCCTTGGCGGCCGTGACGTCGCCCCACGCTCCGATCACCTCGAGCGGGCGGCCGTCCTGCCCACGAACGAGCCTGAGATTGTCGCAGACCCAGATCCAGCTCCCGTCCTTGCGCCGGAACCGGTACTCGGAGACGGCTTTGCCCTGGGAGAAGACCTCGCCGACTTCGGTGAGGACGCGCGCGAGGTCGTCGGGATGAACCCCGGCGCGCCAGAAGTCCCCGGCCGCGCATTCGGAGGGCTCGTAGCCGAGCAGCGTCCGGATGTTGTCGCTCGTGAAGATCGGTCTGTGCGGGGCTTCCGCGGAGAAGCTGTAGAGGACGTACGGTGAGGAGGCGAGAATGAACTCCATGCGACGCTTCGCCTCCGCGAGGGCCGCCTCGGTGTTCTTCAGACGGGTGATGTCGAAGAACGTGACCATCCGGCCGCCGTCGGGCAGCGCCTGGCAACAATATTCCAGGACGCGTCCGTCCCGCCGACGAAACTCCAACGGCGCCGTCGTCCCGGCCTGCACGGCGGCGATACGCGATTCGACGTAGCTGCTCCATTCCTTATCGGGAACGTCGTAGAGGCCGAGCGTGCGATTGCATTCGACGAGCTCGCGCAGAGTCATCCGACGCTCGACTGCGTCCGGAGGAATGCCCCACATTTCGCGATGCGCCCGGCTGACCGCCTTCAGCCGGAGTTCGGAATCGAAGAAGGCGATCCCGTAGGGCACGTGCTCGAGGACGGCGGCCAGCTCCGCACCGAGCGTGGGCGGGCCGGAGGGCTCGTTGGCGGCGGTTGAATCAGCGCCGTTCGAACGCCCCGGCTTCCGCTCGACGATCAGCGTGCCGCCGCCAGACGCTACGGGCGTCCATCGGAATACACGCCCGCGCTCCTCGACCGAAACTGCCGTCGTGCAATCGGTCGCCGTCGGCAGGAACGCTGCAAGCGGCATTCCCGGCCTCGGTTCGGCATCAACGGCTTCTGCGAAGGAATGATTGCAATGGACGAGGCCAAGGGTCTGGTCGAAGACGCCGATCGCGCGGTCGACCGCATCGAGCGCCGCGCGGAAGAGCGCCTCGCCCGGCGTATGCGTCGCCTCGTGATGCAATCTCCCGCGTTCGCTGTCGCAGCGGGCGGGGCGCTCGCCGGTTCGCTCCGTCATCACGGCGCCTCCCAGCGTCCGACGATTCGGCCGCACGTCATTAGACGGATCACGTCCGCGAAGCGTCAAGCAGAGGTCGTCGTTTCGTCCGCGCTGCGCTACCGCTGATCGATGGTCGGTGGAGACATCGAACGTACTGCGCGAAACGGAAGTCCGCCCTCTTCGCAGCACCCTTCGCTGAACATCGGCTCGTGTCGATGTTGATGGCGTGACGGGACGTCCGAGATCGGGGCTGCCTGAGAAGCGCGGACGCGGAAATCGTCCGCCGGCGCCCCTCCATGCATCTTCAACGTGCATGGGGCGCTCGTTGATGATTAGATCAAGCGATGGCGCCACCTCCGTGCGGAGGCTGATCATGAAGGGGCTGATTTTCACCGAGTTCCTGGAAATGGTCGAGGCCAAGTTCTCGCCGGAGATGCTCGACCGGATTCTGGAGAGCGCGAAGCTGCCGTCGGGAGGCGCCTACACCGCGGTCGGAACCTACGACCATACCGAGATGGTCGAGCTGGTGACATGCCTCGGCCGGGAAACCGGGATCTCGACGCGCGATCTCGTCCGCGCGTTCGGAACGCACCTCTTCGAGCGCTTCCACCAGACGTTTCCCATGTATTTCGCGGGAATGGATTCGACGTTCGAATTCCTGCGCCATGTGCAGGATTACATCCACGTAGAGGTTCGCAAGCTCTACCCCGACGCCGAGCTGCCATCCTTCAGCCACGAGATGCCTGCCCCCGATCGCTTCATCCTCGTCTATCAGTCGAACCGTCCGTTTTCGGTCCTCGCCGAGGGGCTCATCAGAGGCTGCATCGCGCATTTCGGCGAATCGATAGACCTCGAGGTCGAGGATCTTTCCGGCGGCGCCGAAACCTCTGCGCGCTTCCTGCTGAGCAAACGGGCGGCTGCTGCGTGAACGAGATCGAGCGCCTCCAGCGTCGCCTCGAACGAGAAAGGCAGGCGCGGAAAGCCGCCGAGGCGATCGCCGAAACGAAGACGCGCGAGATCTACGAGGCAAACCGGAAGCTGCAGGTCTTCAACGAGCGCCTCGAGGAAATGGTCAGGCAGCGCACGGAGGAGCTCGTCTCCGCACGCGACGAGGCCGTCCGGGCGAACCAGGCGAAGTCGAACTTTCTGGCCAACATGAGCCACGAGCTTCGCACGCCGCTCAACGCGATCATCGGCATCACCGAGATGCTGAGGGACGAAGCTGCGGCGGAGGGGCGGGTGGAACTCGACGAGCCGCTCGGGCGCGTCCACCGTGCCGGCAAGCACCTCCTCAACCTAATCAACGACATCCTCGATGTGGCGAAGATCGAAGCCGGGAAGATGGAAGTGTTCGTCGAGGAGTTCGACGTACGCACCATGCTCGAGGATGTTCGCTCGACCATCGAACCGCTGATCGAGAGGAGCGGCAATTCGATGGAGGTACGCTGGGCGGCCGAGATGGGAAACATGCGCTCGGATCAGGTCAAGATCCGGCAGGCCCTCTTAAATCTCCTCAGCAATGCCGCCAAGTTCACCAAGGAAGGACGCATCACCTTCGCGGCCGAACGGCTCACGGCGCCCGATCGCCTGCGCTTTCGCATATCGGATACCGGGATCGGGATGACGCCGGCGCAGGTGGCGAAGCTCTTCCGGCCGTTCAGCCAGGCCGAGGCCTCGACGACTCGGCATTACGGAGGAACCGGGCTCGGACTCGCGATCACGCAGCACTTCTGTCGCATGCTGGGCGGCGATGTCGAGGTCGAGAGCGAGCCCGGCCGGGGCTCGAGCTTCGTGATCACCCTACCTGCCGAAGCGGGCCGCGTGGCCGTGGTCACGGAGCAGCCCGCCGGCGAAACGGCGATCCAGGGCACGGTGCTCGTCATCGAGGACGAGTCCGCGATGCGCGAGCATTTGATCAAGGATCTGTCGCGGCGCGGCTACCGCGTACTCGCGGCCGCTCGGGGCGTCGAGGGGTTGCGCCTCGCAAGGGAGGTGCGGCCCCATGTCATCACGCTCGACATCATCATGCCCGATCTCGATGGCTGGGCAGTGCTGCGGGCGCTCAAAGAGGATCCAGAGCTGCGGGACATCCCGGTCATTCTGCTCACGATCTTGCGGGACCAGGATCTCGGTTACGCGCTCGGAGCATCCGATTTCCTGACCAAACCGATCGACACGGAAGTTCTCGATCGGGTCCTGCGCCGGTACTGTACGGCAGAGCGCGCGCAAATTCTGGTGGTGGACGATGATCCCGAGATGCGCGAAATCCTCCGGCGAACGCTGACGAAGGCAGGGTGGACAATAGGCGAGGCGGCGAACGGTGCCGAGTGCCTGGATGCGCTGCAGCGCGCCCATCCGGCCGTGGTGCTGCTCGACCTCATGATGCCCGGCATGGACGGGTTCGAGGTGCTGGAGACGATGCGACGCCACGAGCAGTGGAGCGACATTCCCGTGATCGTCATCACCGCAAAAGACCTCACGCGCGAGGAGAGGGATTGGCTGCGCGGATGCGCCGAGAAAATCGTTCAGAAGAGCGCCTGCAACCGTGTCGAATTGGTGCGCGTCATCGAAGGCATGATCGACCATCGCGTCAATGCCGCTTCTTAAGAAGCCGAAGCGAAGGAAGCGATGGTAGACAACGCGGGATGCGCGCCTTTCGTCGGTATCGGATCGGTTCGGCCCAGCATATCCGATTTTGCCACCGCCGAGCCCGTGTCCCTGGTCTGCGCAGCGCTTGCGGTGTGACTCGCGTCGGCTCCGCGCGGCGGGCCCTGGGACCGCGGGAACCGAAAGACGCAGGCGAGGAGGCGCGAGGTTTAACCGGCGTCACGGCCGCGGCTCCGCGACAGGTTGCGCCGGAAGCTCGCCCCGTCGTAACCCTCGTCCATCATTCTCGACAGCGAGCAAGCAAAGGAAAACCCGATGGCGAACCGCTATGCCGCCTACACCCGGCTCCAGCTGGACTATCCTGCGAAGCGGGTGCTGCGGCTCACGTTCAACCGGCCGGAAACGTACAATTCCGTCGACGCCGAGACGCACACGCAGCTCACGCACATCTGGCGCGACATCAACGAGGATCCGGACATCAGCGCGGTGATCGTCACCGGGGCCGGCAAGGCCTTTTCCGCGGGCGGCGACTTCGAGCTCATCAAGCGCATCCTCGATGATCCGGTCGCGCGCATGGCGACGTGGAAGGAGGCGAAGGACCTCGTCTACAACGTCGTCAACTGCAACAAGCCGATCGTCTCTGCGATCAACGGCGTCGCCGTCGGCGCCGGCCTCGTCGTCGGCATTCTCGCCGACGTGTCGATCGCCGCAAAATCGGCGCGCATCGTCGACGGCCACACGCGGCTCGGGGTCGCCGCGGGGGACGTCGCTTGCATCATCTGGCCGCTGCTCTGCGGCCTTGCGAAGGCGAAGTACTATCTTCTGACCTGCAAGCCGCTCTCCGGCGAGGAGGCGGAGCGGATCGGCCTCGTCTCCCTCTGCGTCGAGGATGCGGAGCTGCAGAAGACCGCGCTCGACGTCGCGGTGGAGCTCGCGAACGGCGCGCAGAGCGCGATCCGCTGGACCAAGTACGCGCTCAACAACTGGCTGCGCGTCAATGGTCCCTTGTTCGACACCTCGACCGCGCTCGAGATGCTGGGCTTCGCCGGCGCCGAGGTGCGCGAAGGACTCGCATCGCATCTGGAAAAGCGCAAGCCGGTCTTCCCCGAGGATTGCCCCATCTGAGGGCAGCTCCGCCGGCAGGGGTGCCCGATGACCGGTCCATTCACCATGCGGAGAGGCTTATGAGCGAACCGAGCCACATTCTGCGCGATACGGTGGAACGGTTCTTCGCCGAGCGATTCACGGCTGACGCCTTGCGAAGGGCAGACGCCGGCGAATGGCTCGCGCAGGATTGGGCGGCGCTGGAGGAGCTCGGAGTGCCGCTGGCGCTCGTGCCGGAGGAGGCGGGTGGCTTCGGCATCGATCCGGTCGAGGCGCTCGGTCTGGTCCGGATCGCCGGCGCCTACGTTGTTCCGCTGCCCATTGCCGAGACGATGCTGGCGGCGAAGCTCCTCGCCGAGGCTGGGCTCGCGCTCCCGCAGGGCCCGATGACGGTCGCTCCCGTCCACAAGGAGGATCGGCTGGAGCTGAGCCGGGCCGGGAGCGGCTGGCGCCTTGCCGGCAACGCCCGGCGCGTGCCGTGGGCGCGGGTGGCCAAATGCCTTGTGCTGACGGTCTCTCACGGTGATGCCTCCTTCATCGTCAAGCTCCGCCGGGATCAATGGAGCTTGGAGGAAGGGGCCAATCTCGCCGGCGAGCCGCGCGATGAGCTGCGTATCGACGCGTCCCTCGGCGAGGAGCAGATCGCCCCCGCCCCGAACGGGTTCGGCGCTGATGAGCTGCGCACGCTAGGCGCGGCGCTGCGCAGCCTCGCGCTCGCGGGCGCGACCGGCCGAGTGCTGGAGCTCGCCACGCGCTACGCTGGCGGGCGCGTGCAGTTCGGCCGTCCGATCGGCAAGTTCCAGGCGATCCAGCAATCGCTCGCCGTGCTCGCGGGGCAGGCCGCGGCCGCTTTCGCGGCTGCCGACGTCGCGGCGGAAGCGGTAGCGGCGGGCCTGCGCGTGTTGCCCATCGCTGCGGCCAAGGTGCGCTGCGGCGAGGCCGCGGGTCATGCCGCAGCGATCGCTCACCAGGTCCACGGCGCCATCGGCTTCACCCGGGAGCATGTCCTGCACCACTTCACCCGGCGGCTCTGGGCGTGGCGCGAGGAATTCGGGAACGAGGCAGCGTGGAGCCGCGTAATCGGACGTCTCGTGGCGTCGTCCGGCGCCGACGGGCTCTGGCCACTGATAACGGCCGCCTGAACGCGCTTCCGACCTTGCGCTTCGGCGCAAAGTTCCTATTTCATTGTCCGTCGACCTCGACCTCGGTCCGGCTGGCTTTCCTTCGCTTCTCGCGCCGGACGGCTTTCCCGTTCCCTGACGATGCCGATCCGCTGCGCGATCCCGCGCCGCGGCCTTTCTCTACTTCGGAAACAAGACTCCATGACTATCGGAACCGTTAAGTGGTTCAACGCCCAGAAGGGCTACGGCTTCATCGCTCCCGAGGACGGCGGCAAGGACGTGTTCGTCCATGTCTCGGCTGTCGAGCGGTCCGGCATCGGCAATCTCCACGAGGGCCAGCGCGTCGGATTCGAGCTTCAGCGAGACCGGAACGGCAAGATGTCGGCCTGCAATTTGCAGCAGGCCTGACGACAGGAAGGGCGGCGCCAAGCCGCCCTTCTCATTTTGCGAGCGGACGGCAAGAGAGGATTTCATGGCGAAAGAGGAGCTGATCGAGTTCGAAGGCACCGTGCTCGAGATGCTGCCGGACGCGCGTTTCCGCGTGCGGCTCGACAACGGCCATGAGACGCTCGCCTATATCGGCGGCCGCATGAAGCGGGCGCGCATCCGCGTCCTCGCCGGCGACCGGGTGACGCTCGAGATGACGCCGTACGACTTGAGCAAGGGCCGCATCAATTTCCGCCACAAGGACGAACGCCCCGGCGGCATGCCGACGGGCACCCGGCGCCCGCCTTTCCGGCGCCGCTGATCGGAAGCCGACGGCGCGCTCGCCCGCGCGTCTGCCCGGCATCCCCGGAGGGGTTTCAGGACCTTCTCTATTCGGCTAGAACGCGCCCGTAGCGATGACCGGGACGAACCTTTCCAAGATTACTTGCGTGCTCCGCGGCTGGCGGCGCCTCTGCCCGCGCTGCGGGCGGGGCCGGCTCCTGCGCAGCTTTTTGAAGCCGGTCGAAGCCTGCAGCGATTGCGGCGAGGCTTACGGGCACATGCGGGCCGACGACTTTCCGCCGTATCTCACGATCTTCATCGTCGGCCACATCGTGGTACCGCTCGTGCTCATGGCGCACCAGCGCGGGTTGCCGGTCGAGATCGCTTCCGTGCTTTGGGTGCCGACGACGCTGGTACTGACGTTGCTTCTCTTGCCGCGATGCAAGGGAGCGGTCCTCGCCCTCATGTGGTCGCTCGGCCTCACCGGAAACGAGAAACGCTGACGGCGCTCCGATAACGGCGGCGGGGGCGCGGCCCTCCCCGGTGCTTGATCGATCTTCACTGTTTCCGTCCTATTTGGTCAGTGAGCTGGTTCGCCTTCGAGAGGGCCGCGTCTTGAGTGCCGCCGTTCCGAACCGCCGTGCCGTTCTGGCTCTGCTCGCCGGCGCCGGCATCGCGCCGCTTCTGCGCGCGGCCGACGCCGTCGGGCAGCCACGACCGGTTCTGACGCGAGCGGTCCCTTCGACCGGCGAGGCCATTCCGGCGGTCGGTCTCGGCACCTGGATCACCTTCAACGTCGGCGACGATCCGGTCGCGCGGGACGAGTGCGCCGAGGTGATGCGCGCGTTCTTCGCCGCGGGCGGGCGGCTCATCGACTCCTCGCCGATGTACGGCTCCTCGCAGGAGGTGATCGGCTACGGGCTCGCCAAGCTCGGAAACGCGCCCGTGTTCGCGGCCGACAAGGTCTGGATCTCGTCGGGCGCCCGTGGGCCCGCGCAGATCGAGGAGTCGCGTCGACGCTGGGCCATTCGCCGCTTCGATCTCCTCCAGGTTCATAATCTTCTCGCTTGGGAGGCGCACCTGCCGACGCTGCAGTCGATGAAGGAGGCGGGAAAGCTGCGCTATGTCGGCATTACCACCTCCGAGGGGCGGCGCCATGCGGACATCGAGCGCATCATGCGCAGCGAAAGGATCGATTTCGTCCAGATCACCTACAACGTCCTCGACCGGGAGGTCGAAGCGCGCATTTTGCCGCTCGCGCAGGAACGGGGGATCGGCGTCATCGTCAACCGGCCCTTCCGGCAAGGCTCGCTCGTCCGCAGGCTCGAGCGGCACGCTCTTCCTCCGTGGGCCGCCGAGATCGGCTGCTCGAGCTGGGCGCAGCTTCTCTTGAAGTTCATCATCGCCCACCCGGCCGTCACCTGCGTCATTCCGGCAACGACCCGCGTCGATCACGTCCGCGAGAACGTCGCCGCGGCCTCCGAGCCTCTTCCCGACGCGGCACTGCGCCGGCGCATTGCGGCGCATGTCGAGCGCCTCTGATGTCCGAGTGGTGGACCTATCGGCTCTCGGACTTCCTCCTCTTCTCGCCGCGCACCTATTACCGCCTCTTCGAGCTCTACAACGAGGCGGTGTTTCCGGCGCAATTCGGCGCCTTCGCCCTCGGTCTCGCCATCCTCGTCCTGTCGCGCCGGGGGAATGCGCGCGCCGATCGGCTCGCCGCGGCGCTCCTCGCCGGCCTCTGGCTCTTCGTCGCGCTCGCGTTCCACGCCGCGCGCTATGCGACCATCAATTGGGCGGCGAGCTGGTTCGCCGCCGCCTTCGCGGTCGAGGCGGCGCTCATCGCCTGGGCGGGCGCTGTCCGCGAGGCACCAGTATTGCGCACGGACCACGACTGGGGCGGGCGGGTCGGCCTCGCGATCTTCGTCTTCGCGCTTTGCGTCCTGCCGCTGGTCGGCCCGCTGATCGGCCGTCCATGGTCCCAGATCGAGTTGTTCGGCCTCGCGCCCGATCCGACCGCATTGGCGACGCTCGGGCTCCTCGCCGGGAGCAAGAAGCCGCGCTGGTTCCTTCTCGCGATTCCCCTCCTCTGGTGCGCGACGAGCGGCGCCACGCTCTGGACCATGGAGGCGCCGGACGCTTTCGTCCTGCCGCTCGTCGCCGCGCTCGCCTTCTTGCTCTCGATCGTGAGGACGTTTGCGCCGCGCGCGGCGGGATCGAACGGCCCAGCCGCCTGATCCTCCCTCCGGGGGCTTGCGGTCGTCGCCGGTTCGCCGTCCCATGAGGAAAACCGGAGGAGCGCCATGAACGAAACCGTGACGCATTGGATCGGCGGCCGCCGCGAGGCAGGGCAGTCGAAGCGCAGAGGCGATGTTTTCAATCCCGCCACGGGCGAGCGAGCCCGCACCGTCGCGCTGGGCGGCGCTGCGGAAGTCGACGCCGCGGTGCGTGCGGCGGCTGCGGCCTTTCCCGAGTGGGCCGCCACCTCGCCTCTCTTGCGGGCGCGGGTCATGTTCAAGTTTCGGGAGCTCCTTGAGCGCGAGGCCGAGAACCTCGCGCGGCTCATCACGGCGGAGCACGGGAAGGTCCTTTCCGATGCGCGCGGCGAGGTCACTCGGGGCGCCGAGGTGGTCGAGTTCGCGTGCGGGATACCCCATCTCCTCAAGGGCGAGTTCAGCGAGAGCGTCGGTCGCGGGATCGATTCCTGGTCCTCGCGGCAGCCGCTCGGGGTCTGCGCCGGCATCACGCCGTTCAACTTTCCGGCCATGGTGCCGATGTGGATGTTCCCGGTCGCGCTCGCCTGCGGGAACAGCTTCGTTCTGAAGCCGTCGGAGCGCGATCCGTCGGCCTCGCTTCTGCTGGCCGAGCTCTTGAAGGAAGCGGGGCTTCCGGACGGCGTCTTCAACGTCGTCCAAGGCGACAAGGAGGCGGTCGATGCGCTCCTCGAGCACCCGCTCGTCGCTGCGGTGAGCTTCGTCGGCTCGACGCCTATCGCCGAGTACATCTATCGGACCGCCGCCGCACAGGGAAAACGCGTCCAGGCGCTCGGCGGCGCCAAGAACCACATGCTGGTGATGCCCGACGCCGACATGGACCAGGCCACCGACGCGCTCATGGGCGCGGCCTACGGCTCGGCGGGCGAACGCTGCATGGCGGTCTCGGTCGCGGTGACGGTAGGGAGCGCCGGCGACCGCCTCGTCGAGAAGCTGGCGCCGCGCGTGCGGGCGCTCAAGGTGGGGCCCGGAACGGATCCCGAGGCGGAGATGGGGCCGCTCGTGACGCGCCAGCACCTCGAGAGGGTCCGCAGCTATGTCGATCTCGGCGTCGGGGAAGGCGCGCGGCTGGTCGTGGACGGCCGTGGGCTGAAGCTGCAGGGCTACGAGAACGGATTCTTCATCGGCGGCTGCCTTTTCGACGACGTCAGGCCGGAGATGCGGATCTACAAGGAGGAGATCTTCGGGCCCGTGCTCTCGGTCGTGCGCGCCCGAGACTTCGCCGAGGCGGTTCGCCTCATCGATACGCACGAGTTCGGCAACGGGACGGCGATCTTCACCCGCGACGGCGACGCCGCGCGCGAGTTCGCGAGCCGCGTGCAAGCGGGCATGGTCGGCGTCAACGTTCCGATTCCGGTGCCGATGGCCTTCCATTCCTTCGGCGGGTGGAAGCGCTCGCTCTTCGGAGACATGGCGGTGCACGGCCCCGAAGGCGTGCGGTTCTACACACGGCTCAAGACCGTGACCGCGCGCTGGCCAGCCGGCATTCGTTCCGGCGCCGAGTACGTGATGCCGACCATGAAGTAGCTATTCGATCGACGCGCCCGGCGTGCCGAAGGAGCCGCCCGGGTCGAGCGGACTGCCGCCGATCGGCGCGGTTCCGCGGGCCCCCGGCGTTCTGGCGGCAGCACCTGGCGTGCCGCCCGCGATCCCGCTCGCGGGGCCGGTGATGGCGCTGCCGGTTCCGATACCGCCGGGTGCGAGCCGGCTGTCTTCGCGCGCCGCCGACGGGTCGCTCAGCCGCTGGGCGCTGCCTGGGCGCAGCGTGTCGCGCCGCAGCGGGTCCGAGCTCGTCGAGCCGAGCGTGTTGGGCCGCGCGCCCGGATCCGTGCTGAGCCCACCGGGGGTCGTTCCGCCGGATGGCGTGCCCACGCCCGGCAGCGCTGTGCTGCCGAGCCCGCCGGGGCTGGTTCCGCCGGATGGCGTACCCATGCCCGGCAGCGACGTGCCGCCGAGCCCGCTGCCCGTTCCGCCGCCGATCGCGCCGCTGCTGCCGACACCGCCGCTGCTCGATCCGGCGCTGCCGGACGAGCCGCCGCTGCTCTGCGCCGCGGCCGCGCCGGCGAGCGCCAGCGTTGCGACACCGAGGGCTGCCAGGAAGAGCCGCATGAAGAACCTCCGTCTGATGCCTTTTCCCGAGCAACACCTGGGAGCAAGGGGCACTCCCTTGCGGGCCACGGCAGTGCGCCGGCCGCCTCGAAAATTCCATGATTCCTGAGCGGGAGGGGCGCCGAAGCGTCCTGTTAGTGGGGAGACGCGCCGAGCCTTGAAGGCGCCAATCAACCGATCAGAGGAGTTTTCATGCGGAAATCGACGCTGACCAGCCTTGCCGCCTTGCTCACGATGGGCGTCGCGTCGCTGGCCTATGCGGGCGGCGGCAGCACCGGGTCGAGCAGCGACCAGAAGAGCCGCACCGGCTCGACGGCGGTGTCTCCTTCGACCTCTCCATCGACGAGCGGCA
>JADGGZ010000378.1 GCA_019689675.1 Rhodospirillales bacterium
CTTCGAGAACTCCTCGTCGAGATGGAGCGGCTGCGGATTGAGCGTCAGTGCGGAGAAGAGGACGTTGTCCATCTCCGTGACGGTGCGGCTCGCCGCATGCTCGAACACCTGGTCGATCTCGAAGTCCTCGAAGTAGAGTCCGGCCATCTTTCCTCCCGATCCTCGCTCAGCGAGAAATCCATGCTGTCTCCTTGTCGCGCGATCTCGCTTTCGCGCGGCCCCCGCGAAAGCGCGGGGCGGCTGTCGCGTTCGGCGAGGAGCTGATCGTCAGACCGGCGTCCTGCTCGCTCACCCGCGTCTTTCCCCACCTCAGCCGACATAGCTTTCGATCACGCGCGGATCGCGCGCGACCTCGCCGGCCGGTCCGTCGAGAACGAGCTGTCCTGCCGACATCACATAGGCATGCTCGGCGTGCCGCAGCACCTCGCGCGCGTTCTGCTCGACCTGGAGGATCGTCATGCCCTCGGCGTGGAGGCGTGCGAGCTGCGCGAAGACCTGGGTCACGAGGATCGGCATGAGGCCCCAGGAGATCTCGTCCACGAGCAGCAGCTTGGGGCCGGTCATCAGCGCGCGCGCGAGCGAGAGCATCTGCTGCTCGCCGCCGGAGAGGGTCGAGGCGAGCTGCCGGCGGCGCTCCTCGAGGCGCGGGAAAAGCGCGTAGGCCTTCTCGAGGCCGCGCCGCACCTCCGCGACGTCGCGCGTGTAACCCCCGACGCGGAGATTCTCCTCGACGGTCATGTTGCCGAAGACCTGCCGCCCCTCCGGCACGAGGCCGAAGCCGCGGCGCTGGCGCTCCCACGCCGGCAAGGCCGAGACGTCGGCGCCGTCGAGGACGACCCGGCCGCGATGGGGCGCGAGGCCGATGATTGCACGCAGCAGCGAGGTCTTGCCGGCGCCGTTGGCGCCGATCAGCGCGACCCAGCTCCCCCGCTCGACGCGCAGGCTGACCCCGGCGACCGCGATCGCCTGGCCGTAGCGGACCTCGATCTCGTCGACCACGAGCATCTAGCCGGCATCCTCTCCGAGATAGGCGCGAACGACCTCGGGGTTCGTGCGGACCGCCTCCGGCGAGCCGGCGGCGATGACGGCGCCCGCATCCATGACTACCGCACGATCGCAGATCGGCAGCGCGAGGCGAACATTGTGCTCGACCATGACGATGCTGAGGCGCGAACGGAGCGTGCCGATGAAAGCGAGGAGCTCGGCTGCCTCGCCGCTGGTGAGCCCCGCGAGCGGCTCGTCGAGCAGCAGGAGCCGCGGCTGAAGCGCCAGCGCGCGGGCGACTTCGAGCCGCTTCAGCATGCCGAGCGTCAGCTCGCCGGCGAGGTCGTCCGCGCGCCCGGCGAGGCCGACCTTGTCGAGGAGGGCATAGGGGCTGTCGCCTTGAGCGGCTCCGGCGCCATCCGCACCGCTCGGTACGACGGCGAGCACGTTCTCCAAGACGGTGAGGCTCCGGAAGGGACGGACGATCTGGAAGGTCCGGCCGATCCCGAGCCGCGCGCGACGGAATGCCGGCAGCCGAGTGATCTCGTTTCCGTGCAGCCGGATCTCGCCCGCGTCGGGATAGAGCGTGCCGGCGACGAGATTGAAGACCGTGGTCTTGCCGGCGCCGTTCGGCCCGAAGAGGCCGAGGAGCTCGCCGGACTCGACCTCGAAATCGACGTTGCGCACGGCATGGACGCCGCTGAAGCGCTTGTGGAGCCCCCTCACCTCCAGTACCCGCATCTCAGCTCTCCGCCTTCGGCGTCCAGGGCGCGGCCTTGCGCCGACGCGCCGCCACGCGCGCGAGCGTCGGGGCGACACCGTCGCGCATGAAGAGGATCACGGCGAGGAGCAGAAGGCCGACGATCGTGAGGTGAAGGCCGGGCGCGATGACCTGAAAAATCTCGCGGATTCCGACATAGAGCACGGCGCCGAGCACCGGTCCGGCCGCGGTGGCGACGCCGCCGATGAGCGGAATCGCGAGCGCGACGATCGAGGTGTCGACCGCGAACACGACGTCGGGATAGAGCGAGGCCGCGAAGAGCGCGTGCGTCGCGCCGGCGAAGCCGGCGAGCGCGGCGCTGGCGGCGAAAAGGACGAGCTTCAGCCGGGTGACGTCGATCCCGACCGACACCGCCGCGAGCTCGTCGTTCTTGATCGCGAGAACGCGGATGCCGAGCCGGCTGCGGCGGAGCAGGAGGACGGCGATCGTGCCGCATCCGGCGACCGCCATCATCATGACGTGCGGCAGCCAGATCGGAAGGATCTCCTGGAGCACGAGCCCGCCGGGGCCGCCGGCGAAGGGGAGCTTGCGCAGGATGAGGAGCGCCAATGCCTGGAAGAAGAGCGTCGCAAAGGTGAAGGCGATGCCCTTGAGGCGGAGGCTCGTCGCGCCGATCACGAGCGAAGCGGCAAGCACGACGGCCAGCGCGACGACGAGCGCGACCGGGATCCCGAGCTCGGCGTTGAGCGCGATCACCGTCGCGTAAGCGCCGATCCCGGCCAGCGCACCATGCGCGAACGAGAC
>JADGGZ010000084.1 GCA_019689675.1 Rhodospirillales bacterium
CCCTTTCCTGTAAACATTCCTGTTATTTCAGGAAACGCTGCTCCCGATGGCCGCGTTGAAGGTCTGCAGCGGCGCGAGGGGCGAGAGGAGATGGAGGCAGACGGAACCGTTCAAACGGAGGCGGCCGCGGCCGCACGCGCGGCCCGGCTCCGCTACGTCTCCGACCGGAAACCCGGAATCACGCGACACCGCCGCGGCGCTTCATTCGGCTATCGCAGTCCCGACGGCCGGCCGATCCGCGACGCGGACACGCTTGCGCGGATCAAGCGCCTCGCCGTTCCGCCTGCATGGGAAGAGGTCTGGATCTCGCCGGACCCGGACGGGCATATCCAGGCGGTCGGGCGCGATGCCAGAGGGCGCAAGCAATACCGCTACCATCCTCGTTGGCGCTCGGTCCGCGATGAGGCGAAGTTCGACCGCCTTTCCGCCTTTGCCGAGAAGCTCCCCCAAATCCGGGCCCGCGTCGCGGCCGACCTCGCGAGGCCGGGGATGCCGCGGGCGAAGGTGCTGGCGGCTGTGGTCCGTCTCCTTGAGACCACCCTCATTCGCGTCGGCAATGACGAGTATGCGCGGAGCAACGAGAGCTTCGGCCTCACCACGCTGCGCAACCGCCACGCCCGGGTGAATGGGCGCAAGGTCGTGTTCGACTTCAAGGGAAAGAGCGGGATCGAGCATCGGATCGACCTCGAGGACGAACGGCTCGCCCGGATCGTGCGCAAGTGCCGGGAGATCCCGGGACAGGATCTTTTCGCCTATATCGACGAGTGCGGGCAGCCGTGCGACGTGGGGTCGGCCGACGTCAACGAGTACCTGCGCGAAATCGCCGGAGAGGACGTGACGGCTAAGGATTTCCGCACCTGGGCGGCGACGACGCTCGCCGCCGTGGCGCTGGAGCGCTGCGAGGCGGGCGAAAGCAAGGCGGCGCTGAAGCGCAACGTGCGCCGGGCGGTGGAGGCGGTCGCCGAAATGCTGCGCAACACGGCGACGGTGTGCCGCAAGTGCTACATTCATCCGGCGGTCATCGAGGGATACCTCGACGGGACGCTCCGCAGCTCGCTGCGGCGCACGGCGCGCTCCATCGCCTGCGCCGGGCTGAAACCCGAGGAGGCGGCGGTTCTGGCGTTCCTCGGAAAGCGAGCCGCGACCGCCGGGGACAAGCCGGAAAGGCCGGCAGGCGGCACGTCCCGGAAGCGGGCACGCAGGCGGCGTCGGCTGGCGCAAGGGTCTGAGGACGCCCTTTCCGATACGGCAACTTCCATCTCCGGTTAACGAACGCGCGCCCGGTTTTCCGCCGCCGGCGCGCGGATGGCTTTAAGCATGATTCAGGACCGTTTTGGGGCGAAACGGTCTGATCTGGCGCGGATGTTTACGGAACGGAAAGCGGGCTTCGCTACTGATCCGCCCTCTTCGACGGGAAGAGGGCGGGACACGTGGACGGCACCGGCGTCATCAGGCTGGAGCACGAGGCCAAGGCGGCCGCGCGCGCCGCCCAACTCCGCTACGTTTCCGACCGGCGGCCCGGCATCACGCGCGAGCGCGACGGCGAAGGCTTCGTCTACCGCTACCCGGACGGAAGGCCGGTATGCGAGGAGGAGGTCCTGACCCGCATCAGGAAGCTCGCCATTCCCCCGGCCTGGGACGAAGTCTGGATCTGCCCCGAACCGAACGGTCACATCCAGGCGGTCGGGCGCGACGCGCGTCGGCGCAAGCAATACCGCTACCACGCGCGCTGGCGGGAAGTGCGCGATGGCGCGAAGTTCGAGCGGATCGTCGGCTTTGCGCGGAAGCTGCCGGTGATCCGCGCCCGGGTCGCCGCCGACCTCGCCCGGCCCGGGCTGCCGCGCGAGAAGGTGCTCGCGACCGTCGTTCAGCTTCTCGAGCGCACGCTCATCCGCGTCGGCAACGACGAGTACGCCAAGTCCAACGGCAGCTACGGGCTGACGACGCTCCGCAACCGCCACGCCCGCGTCGATGGCGCGACCGTGATCTTCAACTTCAAGGGCAAGAGCGGGGTGAAGCACCGCATCGACCTCGAGGACGAGCTCCTCGCCGATATCGTGCGGCGCTGCCAGGAGCTCCCGGGCCAGGATCTCTTCACCTATCTCGGCGAGGACGGCGAGGTACGGTCGATCGGCTCCAGCGACGTCAACGAGTACCTGCACGAGATCGCCGGCGAGGACGTGACGGCGAAGGATTTCCGGACCTGGGCGGCGACGACGCTCGCAGCGGTGGCGCTCGCGCGGTTCGAGGACGCGGAAACCAAGAAGGCGCAGAAGGCGACGATCCGTCTTGCGATCGAGGCGGTCGCCGACATTCTCGGCAACACCCCGGCAATCTGTCGGAAGTGCTACGTGCACCCGGCCGTGATCGAGGGCTATCTCGCGCGAACCCTGAAGCCGGTCATGCGTGCGGCCGAGAACGAGCCCTGCGCCCTGTGGCGCGACGGGCTTCGCCCCGAAGAGGCGGCGGTGGTGACGTTTCTCGAGTCGGCTGCGGCGCGGCCGGTCAGGCGTGCGCGGCGAGCCACGCGCAGAGCGGCCCTTCCGCGGCAGCAAGATCATCGAGCACGCTGAAATGGTCGTGCTGTCCTAGGTCCGCGTACTCGACCGGAAGCCCGGCGCCTTTGAGGTGATCGACATAGGCTTCCGCCTGACGGTGAAACTCCCCTGACTCGGCGCCGCCTACCGCGACCAGCACCGGGCAGTGCGTGCGGACCGGGTTGAGGAGGGGGCTCTCGGCGCGAACCTGCGCCTCGTCGAGCTGCAACTCCGGCTGCAGGAAGGAATGGGGGAAGGGCCCCAGGTCGTAGAGGCCGCTGATCGGCAGCGCCGCCTTGATCGCATCGGCCGGCAGACCCCATCCGGTCCAGTCGGTGGCGAGCATCATCGCGGTGAGATGGCCCCCGGCGGAGTGGCCCGAGACCGAAAGCCGCGCGGGGTCGGCGCCGAACCGTGCCGCGTTCCGCCACGTCCAGGCGATCGCGGCGCGGCACTGCCGCACGATCTCGCCGATCCGCACCGTCGGGCAGAGCGCGTAGTTCACCATCACCACCGCGAAGCCGCGCTCGTTGAGCCCTTCGACGACGAAAGCGAAGTCCTTCGAGGAGAAGGCGCGCCAGTAGCCGCCGTGGATGAAGACGTGGACGGGCGCGTTCGGCGCCGCGGCCGGATAGACGTCGACGTGCTCGGGCGCGCTCGGGCCGTAGGCGAGCGCGTCCTCGTGCCGGAGCTTCGCGCGGACGCGCTCGTTTTCCGCCGCGAAGCGCCGGAAATAGGCTTCGGTGCGCGCCTCGCCGAGGGCAAGGCGCGGGCTGTACTCGCGATCGATTTCGGCCTGGGTCTCGAAGTTCCGGTAGAGAGGCATTTACTCGCTCCGCTTGCTGCGGCGCGCGACGGGGATCGCCGCCGCGCGCTGGAGAAGACCCGAGATCCCGTTCGGGAGGAGAAGCACTGCGGCGACGACGAACGCGCCCATCAGCAGCAGCCAGTGCTTGGTGAGGTTCGAGAAAAGCTCCTGGAGAAGGACGAGGACGAACGCCCCGAGCACCGGACCGAACAGGCTGCCCATGCCGCCGAGGATGACCATCATGAGGGCGTCCCCGGAGCGGTGCCAGCCGAGGAGCTCAGGATTGACGAATCCGAACTGCGCCGCGGCGAGATAGCCGGCGAGCCCGGCGAGCGCGCCGGCGACGACGAAGCTCGCGAGCTTGTAGCGGAAGACCGGGTAGCCGAGCGCGCGCATCCGGCGCTCGTTCGCCCGGATCCCGACGATGACCTGCCCGAAGAGCGAGTTGAGAAGAGTGCGCAGGAAAAGATAGGTTCCGACGAGCAGGGCGAGCACGAACCAGTAGAACTGCTTCGTTTGCTCGAGGTCGATCAGCAGCGCGTCGGGCTTCATGTAGACGTAGACGCCGTCGGAGCCGCCGAAGAGGTCGGACTCCGAGACGAAGGAGTAGAGCATCTGCGCGAAGGCGAGCGTCGCCATGATGAAGTAGATGCCGCTCGTGCGCAGGACGAAGACCCCGATGACGAGGGCGGCGATCCCGGCCGCGAGAATCGCTGCGGGAAGGCTGAGCCAGATCGGCGAGGCTTCGTACTGCGGCGAAAGCACCCACAGCGTATAGGCGCCGAGCCCGAAATAGGCGGCATGACCGAGGCTTACGAGCCCCGTGTAGCCGACGAGAAGGTCGAGGCTCATGGCGAAGATCGCCATGATCATGATCTTGGTGACGAGCTGCAGGTAGAAGGTGCTGCCGACCAAGGGAAAGAGCGCGAGCGCGAGCGCCGCGCCGAGGAGGGCCCAGCGCATCAGCTGCCGCGCCCGAAGAGCCCCGAGGGGCGCCAGAGGAGGACCGCGGCCATCAGGAGATAGACCGACATGCCGGCGATCTCCGGGGCGGCGACGGTGCCGAACGTGTCTGCGAGGCCGATGAGAAGCGCCGCGACGAGCGCGCCCTTGATCGACCCGATACCTCCGATCACCACCACGACGAAGGAGATGATGAGGATCTGATTGCCCATCCCGGGAAAGACGGAGGCGACGGGCGCGGCGATCATGCCGGCGAAGGCGGCGAGCGCCACGCCGGCGGCGAACACCGCCATCGAGAGCCGTCCGACGTCGATGCCGAGCACCTCGGTCATCTCGCGATTGGTGGCGCCGGCACGGACCCACATGCCGAGCCGCGTGTTGCGGATCACGAGCGCCATCGCCGCCGCCACCGCGAGGCAGACGCCGGAGATGAAGAGCCGGTAGGCGGGATAGGAGAGCGTATCGGTGAGCGGGATCGACCAGTCGAGCGCTGCCGGAACCTTCACCCCGTGCACGTCGTCGCCCCAGATGAGGCTGCGCGTCTCTTCGATCATCAGGATGAGCCCGTAGGTGAGCAGCACCTGGTAGAGATGATCCCGGTCGTAGAGGCGGCGGAAGAACACCCACTCGAGCACGAGTCCGAAGACGACCGCCAGTGGAAGGCCGAGCAGCACGGCGAGGGTGAGGCTGCCCGTCGCCTCGGAAAGGCTGAACGCGACGTAAGCCCCGAGCATGTAGAAGCTGCCATGCGCGAGGTTGATCACGCCCATGATTCCGAAAACGAGCGTCAGCCCGGCCGCGATGAGGAAGAGCAGCAGCCCGTACTGGACGCCGTTCAGGACCTGGATGAGGAAGAAGAGAAGAGGGTCCATGCTCGAAGCTGTTAGCTTCTTAGCAATTAGCTGTCGGCGCGTCACCGCGCCAACAGCTAACGACTAACAGCCAAGAGCTCTTTCAGGCCATCTTGCAGCCGCGGGCGGGATCGGCGAGCGCCTTCACGGCGACGCCGACGACCTTGTTCTGATTCCCCTCGACCTTGCGCAGATAGAAGTCCTGCACCGGATTGTGGGCCTTCGACATGGTCCATTTGCCGCGCGGGCTGTCGATCTCGGCCTTCTCCATCGCCGCGATCAGCTCCTTGCGCGCCGACGTGTCGCCCTTCACCGCATCGAGGCCGATCGCGATGAGCTGGCCGGCGTCGTAGCCCTGGACGGCATAGACGTCGGCCTCCTTGTTGGTCGCCTTCTTGTAGGCCGCGCGGAACGCGTTGTTCTTCGGCAGGTCGAGCCCGTCGCCGTAATGGAGCGTGGTCTCGAGCCCTTGTGCCGACTCGCCCTGCGCCTCGAGGGTGCCGTCCGTGAGGAAGCCGGCCCCGACGAGCGGTATCGACTGCTTCAATCCGGCAGCGGCGTAGTCCTTGGTGAACTTGACGGCACCGCCGCCCGCGAAGAAGACATAGACGCAGTCGGGCTTGAGCGACGCGATCTCGGTAAGGAGCGGCTGGAACTCGACATTGGGGAACGGCAGCCAAAGCTGCTTGACGACTTTGCCGCCGCCCTTCTCGAAGCTCTCCTTGAAGCCGTTCGTCGATTCCTCGCCCGCCGCGTACTTCCAGGACAGCGTCACCGCCGTCTTCACCTTCCGGTCGGCCATGACCTTGCCCATGGCGTAAGCCGGCTGCCAGTTCGAGAACGAGCTCCGGAAGATGTTGGGCGCGCAAAGCGGGCCGGTGGCGGCATCGGCGCCGGCGTTGGGAATCACCAGCATGGCGTCGTTGTCGCGCGCGACCTTCACCATCGCCATGGCGACGCCCGAATGCACCGTGCCGACGAGGAAATCGACCTTGTCGCGGGTGACGAGCTTGTTGGCGTTCTCCGGCGCCTTCGAGGGCTCGGATTCGTCGTCGACCACGGAGAACTCGACCTCGCGCCCGCCGAGCTTGCCGCCGCGGTCCATGATCGCGAGCTTGAAGGCGTCGGTGATCGCCTGGCCGAGCTGGGCGTAGGTGCCGGTGTAGGGCAGCATCAGCCCGATCTTCACCTTCGCCTGCTGGCCGATGGCGAAACGCGCCGGGACGAAGCTTCCGGCGGTGGCGAGCCCGGCGGTCGCGGCAGCGCCGGCCAGCAGCGTGCGGCGCCTGATCTTGGTCATGCTGTCCTCCCTCGCAGCTTGAATCGTTGGATCTTCCCAGTGGCGGTCTTCGGCAGCTCGTCGATGAACTCGATCCACCGAGGATACTTGTAGGGGGCGAGCCGGTCCTTCACGTGACGCTGCAGCGTCTCGGCGTCCACCTTCGCTCCCGGCTTCAGCACGACGAAGGCCTTCGGCTTGACGAGCTTCGCCTCGTCCTCGCACCCGATCACCGCCGCCTCGAGCACTGCCTCGTGCGTCATCAGCGCGGCCTCCACCTCGAACGGCGACACCCAAATGCCGCCCACCTTCAGCATGTCGTCGGTGCGCCCGCAATAGGTGAAGCTGCCGTCCTCGTTCTGGACGTACTTGTCGCCGCTGCGCGTCCAAGGGCCGAGGAACGTCGCCTGGCTACGCTCGCGGTTGTTCCAATAGAAGGGCGCGCTCGTCGGGCCGCTGACCTGGAGCTCGCCGACCTCTCCTCGCGGCACGGGCATGCCGTGCTCGTCGACGAGCCGCACTTCGTAGCCGGGGACCGGATACCCGGTCGTCCCGTAGCGCACGGCGCCGGGCCGGTTCGAGACGAAGATGTGCAGCATCTCGGTCGATCCGATGCCGTCGAGAATCTCGACGCCGATCCGGTCCGACCATCGCCGTCCGATGTCCTCGGGCAGCGCTTCTCCGGCCGACACGCAGCGTCGCAAGTTCAACTTCTCCTTGGGCGGCAGCTGCGGATAGGCGAGGAGCGCCGCGTAGAGCGTCGGCACACCGTAGAAGATCGTGGGCCGTTTCTCGACCAATATGCGCGAGACGCTCGCCGGGGTCGGCCGTTCGGAAAGGAGAATCGCGGTCGCGCCGACCGCGAAGGGGAAGGTGAGGGCGTTGCCGAGCCCGTACGCGAAGAAGAGCTTGGCCGCAGAGAACACCACGTCGTCCTCACGGATGCCGAGCACCGGCTTGGCGTAGAGCTCGGCCGTGAGGATGAGGTGCGATTGAAGATGAACGGTACCTTTCGGCGCGCCCGTCGAGCCCGATGAATAGAGCCAGAAGCACATATCGTCGCGCGTTGTCGGGGCCGCGGCGCCGCCGGGCTGCCCCTCCGCAAGAAGGTCCGCGAAACGTCGCCCGTTCGGCGGCGGGTCTCCGCCGGAAACGATGACAGGCACGTCGCCCGCGACGGGGAGCAGCGTCGGAAGAAGCGGCGCCGAGACGACGATAGCCTTCGCGCGGCTGTCCTTCAGCATGAACGCGTAATCGGCCGAGGTCAGAAGCGTGTTGACCGCGACCGGCACGATGCCCGCCTTGATCGCGCCGAGAAATGCCGTCGGGAAATCGACCGTGTCGAGCAGGCAGAGGAGAATGCGTTGCTCTTGCTGAATCCCGAGACGGCGCAGAGCGTCCGCGAAGCGGTCCACCCGTTCAGCGAGGTCCCGATAGGTGTAGCTTCCGTTGTCGTCGACTATCGCGACCTTGTCCGGACGCGCCGCGAGATTGCGTCCGATGAGGTCGCTTGCCGCGTTGTAGTCGCGCGGCAGTTCCATTCTTCCTTCCTCCCCACTTTGCCCCGGATGTTCCGGCGAAGGCGGCCGCGGGTCAAGCAATATGCTGCGTGCGCTGCCCGAAACCGGCGTTATAGTGCCGCTCGGGACACGCCGCTACAGGCGACAAGCATAGATGCGGGACGGCGAAGCCGACTACCTGAAGCTCCTCGGCGAGCGGATCAGGACCGCGCGGGCGCAGCGCGGCATGAGCCGCCGCATCCTGGCGCGGGACAGCGGGGTTTCGGAGCGGTACCTCGCGCAGCTCGAGGCCGGGCAGGGGAACATCTCCATCGCCCTGTTGCGAAAGGTCGCGCAGGCGATGGGGATTCCGCTTTCGGATCTCGTCCGCGACGAGCCGGAACCGCCGGTCGAGCTCCGCCTGCTCGTGCAGTCGTTGGCGCGGCTTTCGCCGCAGCAATTGGCACAGGCGCGGCGCCTGCTCACCGATCGGTTCGGCGCCCTTTCCGGTGATCGCAGAAGCCGGATCGCGCTCATCGGATTGCGCGGCGCCGGCAAGTCGACCTTGGGCGCGCGCCTCGCGCAGCACCTCGGGGTGCCGTTCCTCGAGCTCGATCGCGAGATCGAGCTCGAGTCGGGACTGGCGCTCGGAGAAATCTTCGATCTCTACGGTCAGGCCGCCTTTCGCCGCCACGAACGCCGTGCGCTCGAATCGGTCCTGCAGCGGTACCCCCGCGCGGTCATCGCCACCGGCGGCAGCATCGTCTCCGAGCCCGGAACGTTCGACCTCCTGCTCTCCTCCTGCTTCACCATTTGGATCAAGGCCGCGCCGGAGGAGCACATGGCCCGGGTGGTGGCGCAAGGAGACCTTCGGCCCATGGCCGACAACGCCGAATCCATGGATGACCTGCGCCGCATCCTCGCCGGCAGAGCCGCGCTCTACGCGAAAGCGGATATCGCGGTGGACACCGCGGGGAAGGACATCGAGACGAGCCTCGCCGAGCTCGTTGCCGCCGTGACCTGAACCTTGTTCTCGAAGCCGGCGTTGGATTTCCCGGGACCGCACGAAGGGATGAAGCATGTGCCGGAAGCTTTGGGCTCCGGCTCTCGTCGCCTCCGCAGCGGGGCGCTGCCCGCCGCCGGCGATCTGAACGAGGGGCCCGCCGAGCGGGCGGGCAAATAGTCGACAAAGCGACCGAACGCGCCGGAGATGCGCTGGAAAAGAGCGACCGATCGCCAGCGTTGCGCGATCGAGGGTGCGGCGGATCTCAGAACGTTAACGCTCCGTGAGAAGCGCCTCGACTACCTCGTGGAGGCTGCCGGCGCGCGCACAGCGCACGCTTGCGCGAGTTGACAGCCGCCGCGGCGTATGGCGATCCTGCATCCACGTGACCAACCACGGGGGGAAGGAAGAATGCGCGGCAAATATCTGCTCGCTGCGTGCGCAGCGATCGCGCTTCTGACGGCAGTGCCCGCATCGGCCAAGACTTTCCGATGGGGTAATGACGGCGACGTCAATTCGATGGATCCCTACGCGCGGAACGAGACGTTTCTCTTGTCGTTCCTCGGCAACGTCTACGAGCCGCTCGTCCGTCGCGACAAGAACTTGAAGGTTGAGGCTGCCCTCGCCACCGAATGGTCGCAGCCGAGCCCGGATATCTGGCGGTTCAAGCTGCGCCGCAACGTCAAATTCCATGACGGCAGCCCGTTCAATGCCGACGACGTGATCTTCTCCTTCCAGCGCGCGCTGATGCCGGGATCGAACATCCCGACGAAGCTCGCGACGGTGAAGGAGGTCCGCAAGGTCGATGATTACACCGTCGACTTCGTGCTCAAGGGGCCGGATCCGATTCTCCCCGAGGAGATCACGAACTGGTACATCATGGACAAGGAGTGGACGGAGAAGCACAACGCCGTCAAACCCGCCGATCTGACCAAGGCCGGCGAGGAGACCTACGCCACTCGGAACGCGAACGGCACCGGCCCCTTCATGCTCAAGGAGCGCCAGCCGGACATCAAGACCGTGCTCGTCGTGAACCCGAATTGGTGGGACAAGGCCGAGCACAACCTCACCGAGGTGGTCTTCTCGCGGATCGCCAACGACCAGACCCGCGTCGCCGCGCTCATCTCCGGCGACATCGACATGATCTACAACGTCCCGACGCAGGACGTTGACCGGCTCGGCAAGACAGAGGGCATCAAGGTCTACGAGGGACCGGAGCTGCGCACGATCTTCCTCGGCTTCGACCAGAAGCGCGACGAGCTTTTGAAGTCGAACGTCAAGGGCAAGAACCCGTTCAAGGACGTGCGTGTCCGCAGGGCCTTCTATCAGGCGATCGACATCGAGGCGATCAAGTCGCGCATCATGCGCGGCGCGTCGCGCCCGACGGCGCTGATGCTCGGCGAGGGCATCAACGGCTACGACAAGGAGCTCGACAAGCGTTATCCCTACGATCCGGAAGCGGCGAAGAAGCTGCTCGCCGAGGCCGGCTACCCGCAGGGCTTCGAAGTCACCTTCGACTGCCCGACGGACCGCTATCAGAACGACGAGCGGATCTGCCAGGCGATCTCGGCGATGCTGGCCAAGATCGGCATCAAGATCGTGCCGAACTTCCAGACCCGCGCGAAGTATTTCGCCGAGATCCTCGGCCCCGGCTACAACACGAGCTTCTATATGCTCGGCTGGACGCCCGACACCTACGACGCGCACAACGTGCTTCTCAACATCATCTCCTCGCGCGGCGAAGGCTCGACCCAAGGGCTGTTCAACGTCGGCGGCTACTCGAACAGCCGCGTCGACGAGCTGACCCGCCTCATCCAGGTCGAGACGGATCAAAAGAAGCGACAGGCGATGATCAGCGAGGCGATGAAGATCCACAAAGAGGAGTTCGGCCACATTCCGCTGCATCAGCAGACGGTCGTGTGGGCGGCACGAAAGAACATCGACCTCGTGCAGCTCGCCGACAACTTCTTCCCGCTGCGGTACGTCAAGGTGAAGTGAGCGTCAGCGAACTTCTTTCCGCCGGCGCGGTGCGCCGGCGGTGCCGCATCCTCTACGAGGCCGCCCGCCGAGGCGGCCTCGCTCATTTCGAGCTGGACGAGAAACGTCTCGGGCCGTGCGCCGACTATGTCGTCGAGACGATCCGCCAGAACTATCCCGATCTCGCGGTGCCGTATCACAGCCGGTGGCGTCACTTCGAGGCGGCAGGACGCTTCGTCCCTCCCGGCTGCACCCCGCGGGAGCAGGTGGCGCTCGCGGTCATAAGCGTCCTGCTGGACGCCGGGGCCGGCCTGGACTGGCGCTATGACGGGCTCGCGCGCTCAGAGGGCCTGGCAGCGGCGAGCTTCGACTGGTTCTTTGCCGGCATGCCGCCTTTGCGGAAGGTGAGCGCAGAGGCATTGAGCGCCGCCTTTCGTGCCGGCCCAGGTAATCCTCTCGTCGGCGTCGAGGGGAGGGCGGAACTCTTGCAGCGGCTGGGCGCTGTCGTCGACCGGCGCCTTGGCGGTGATCTCGGCAACCTCCTCGATCTCCTGCCCGCCGATGCCGGCGGTATCCTCGCGGTCCTGCTCGACGTGCTCGGCCCGATCTGGCCCGGTCGCTTGATGGTGGAGGGTGTGTCCCTGGGGGATGCCTGGCGTCATCCCGCAATTCCGGGCGATGGGATCGTGCCGTTCCACAAGCTATCGCAGTGGCTGGTCTACTCGCTTATCGAGCCGCTCGAGGCGGCCGGCCGACGGATCGCCGACCTCGACGCGCTGACGGGGCTTCCCGAGTACCGGAACGGGGGCCTTCTCTTGGACACCGGCGTGCTCGTCCTGAAGCATCCGGCCGCCGACCTTTACCCCGTGGAAAGCGAGCTCGTGGTCGAATGGCGTGCTCTCACCGTGGCGCTTCTCGACGAGCTGGCCGCGGCCGTGCGGCAGCGTCTCGGGCTCACCGCAGCGGCCCTTCCGCTCGCCAAAGTGCTGCAAGGGGGCACCTGGTCGGCCGGGCGTCGCATCGCGCACGAGCGGCGGTCGGACGGCGCGCCTCCCATACGCGTTGTGAGCGACGGCACAGTGTTCTGAGCGTTCTTGAGCGTTGCGAAAGACCCGACCCGATGCTCGTTCTCGTCGACCATCCGCTCGTCCAGCACAAGCTGACGCTGCTGCGCAAGGCCGAGACCCCGACGGCGGAGTTTCGTCGCCTCCTTCGCGAGGTCAGCCTGCTGATGGCCTACGAGGCGACCCGGGACTTGCCGATGACGACAGAGCGGATCGAGACGCCGCTCGCCAGCTTCGATGCCCCGGTCCTCGCTGGCAAAAAGCTTTGTTTCGTTTCGATCCTTCGTGCCGGCAGCGGCATCCTCGACGGCATGCTCGATCTCGTCCCCGCGGCGCGGGTCGGGCATATCGGGCTCTACCGCGACCCGGGAACGCTCGTTCCCGTCGAGTATTACTTCAAGCTGCCCGAGGACGTGGGCGAGCGCGAGGCGATCGTCGTCGACCCCATGATCGCGACAGGTCATTCGGCCGTCGCCGCCGTCGACCGGCTCAAAGAGGCCCAGCCGCGCTCTATCCGGTTCGTGACCCTCCTTGCTGCAGCGCCAGGGATTCGGCATTTCGAAGAGAGTCATTCCGAGGTGCCGGTCTACGCCGCGGCAGTCGATCCGGAAATCGACGCAGCCGGCTTCATTCTCCCAGGGATGGGCGATGCCGGCGATAGATTGTTCGGGACGAGGTAGACGGGAGGGTCCGTGGCCCCTAAATTAGGCAGCCTTGACACGGGACCGCGCACCGCGGGAAGGCGAAGAGGATAGATGATTCGCGGCACGCGGCAGAGTCGCTGCAGCCATGGAGCTTGATTGGCTCCTAGCCAAGTCGGGTGCTTGGCCGTACCTCGTCACGTTCTGCTGGACCTTCTTCGAAGGCGAGACCTTCGTCCTCATCGCCGGGTTTTTGGCGTCGCAGAAGCATCCCGAGACTTTGACCCGCCTGCTCGACTGGCGGCTTCTGGTCACCGTTGCCTGGCTCGGAAGCTTCTTGGGGGATCAGTGCTATTTCTGGCTGGGCCGTCAATTCGGCCCGCGGCTGCTGCGCCGGCTGCCGCGCTGGCGCGAACCGGTCGACAATGCGCTCGGCTGGCTCAAACGCTACAATACGGGTTTCATTCTCAGCTTCCGCTTCATTTACGGCATCAGGAACTTCGCGTCGTTCGCGATGGGAATGAGCGGGCTCGACTGGCGGCGTTTCCTGGTCCTCAATTTTCTGGCCGCCGGCATCTGGGCAGTCAGCTTCGTGAGCATCGGCATGATCATCGGGTCGGTGTTCAAGGAAGTGATCGGGATCGAAACCGTCGCGCGCCATTTCACGCTCATCGTGCTCGGCGTGCTGGTGTTCATGTTCGGGGCCGTGTACCTCGTCCACCGCATTCAGCGGCGGCGGATGCGGCTGCCTGCCGCTGCCGCCCAAGCGAGCCCGCCGAACTGATTTCCGGGTCGCTCACGTAAAAGGCGCGCAATTTGCGTGCACCCCCGAGAAAGGGATTACGGGTTCGTAAACAAATTTCTGCTAGGGAAGCAATTCTGCTCGTCGGGCGTTCTGCTTGCCGATGCAGAGTTGATCCCTAAACTGGGGTGCGGGGAATCTTCGGGGGATTTCGATGAGAAAGTGGGTTGCTGCCCTTGCACTGAGCGCAATGGTTGCGAGCACGATCGAGGCTGCCGCGCAGCCGTGCTTTCTTCCGGACGAGATCGAGGCGGAGCAGGCGATGCTCTTCCAGACAGAGCTGATGGTCGTCGCCGAGACCTGCCGCGATCCGGCCTACATCTCCTTTCTCAAGCGCAACATCGAGCCCGTAAAGTACTATCAGCGTCGGCTCGTGGAGCGCTTCCGCCGCAATGGAGAGAAGCGGGCCGAGGCTGCGCTCGACTCCTATCTCACGAAGCTCGCGAACGAATCCTCGCTTCGGAACGGGCAGGCCCCCAAGACCGTCGTCTGCGACCACGGGGCCAACCTGCTCAAGACGGCCAACGCCCTGGGTCCCGTGGACTTCCGGAACTACGCAGCGGAGAAGGCACACCTCAACCGCCAGCACTACCGGACCTGCAAGTAGGCGCTCGGCATCTTTCCTGGGTTGGCCCGAGCTGGGCTAGACTGGAAAGATGCCGAACAAGACCATCCAGGACCTAGATGCCGAGCTGAGTGCCGGTCGCGTCTCCGCTCGCGCCCTCGTCGACGCTGCGCTCGCTCGCGCAGCCGATCCCGCTGGAGAAGGCTCCCGAGTCTTCATCAAGCTCTGGGCGGAGGAGGCGCGGCGCGCTGCCGACGCGCAGGATCTCCTCCGCAAGAACGGCGCTGCAGCAAGCCCGCTCGCCGGGATACCCGTCAGCCTGAAGGATCTCTTCGACGTCGCCGGCGAGACGACTCTCGCGGGCTCGAAGGCGTTGCGGGATGCCGCGCCTGCGCGCAAGGACGCCGCGATCGTGCAGCGCCTGAAGGCTGCCGGCGCCGTGCTCGTGGGGCGAACCAACATGACCGAGTTCGCCTTCTCGGCCATCGGTCATAATCCGCATTACGGCACGCCGGGCAATCCTTGGGACAGGGCGCGCGTGCCGGGCGGTTCGTCGTCCGGCGCCGCGGTTTCGGTCGCCGACGGAATGTGCGTCGCCGCGATCGGCTCCGACACGGGCGGGTCGGTGCGCATCCCGGCCGCGCTTTGCGGGCTCGCCGGCTTCAAGCCGACGCAGGCGCGCGTGCCGCTCGAGGGCGCCCTTCCACTCTCGACGACTCTCGATTCGATCGGTCCGCTCGCACGCTCGATCGCCGACTGCGCGCTCGTCGACGCAATTCTCGCCGGTGAGCCTCCTTCCGTGCCGGAGCCGATCGGTCCGGCCGGGTTGCACCTCGCGGTCCCCAAAACGCTCGTCCTCGATGACCTCGACCGTGATGTCGGCACGTCTTTCGAGCGCGCGCTCGGCGCGCTTTCGCGCGCGGGCGCCCGCATCACGGAAATCGACATGCCGGAGCTGCGCGAGGTGGTCGAGGCGAACGCGAAGGGGGGCTTCTCGCCCGTCGAGGCGCTCGCCTGGCATGAGGAGCTGCTGGCGAGCCGCGGCGAGGAGTACGACCCTCGCGTTCGCACCCGCATCGAACGGGGGCGAAGCATGACGGGCGCCGATTACGTCCGCCTGGGCCGGCGTCGGGCCGAGCTCGTCGCCCGCGCCGGCCGCACGACGGAGGGCTACGATGCGCTCGTGCTGCCGACCTGCGCCATCATTGCGCCGCGTATGGACGAGATCGCCGAGGACGAGGGGTTCTGGAAACGCAATGCGCTGCTCCTGCGCAACACCTCGCTCTTCAACTTTCTCGACCGCTGCGCGGCAACGCTGCCGATGCACCGACCCGGCGATGCACCGACCGGGCTCATGCTCGTCGGTCCGAGAATGGGGGATCGCCGGCTTCTGGCGGTGGCCCGCGGGTGCGAGGGAACTATCTCCTCCGCATGATCCGCGTCGCGCCGGTCCTACTGGCGCTGCTTTTTCTCGCGGCCTGCGAGACGACTCCGGCGCCGCCGCTCATGTCGCCGCTCGTCGCTACCGGGTCGTTCGGCTATGGCTACGCGGAGCGGCGGACCGGCCCGCAGGAATGGGAGGTGACGTATGTTGGCCCGACCCGGCGCACGACGGCTTACGGCGGCAGTCGGGAGGCGGACGAAATTGCGGCACGCACCCAAGCTTTCGACTTGATGCTCTGGCACGCGGCCGAAATTGCGCTCCGCGAAGGCTTCCCGGCCTTCCGGGTCGGACAGACGCGCTCGCATATCGACACGCGGGTCGAGGACTACGGGTACGACCCGCTCTACGGGCCGTTCTGGGGTCCATGGGATTGGGGGCCGCGCCGCCGCTTTTATCCGTATTACCCTTACTACCCTTATGCCCGTTCGGCGGTGGCTTATCTTCAGGCGCGGATCTCGGCCGATATCCGCCTGCTCCGCGAGGCTGCCCCGGGCGATTACGTGGC
>JADGGZ010000379.1 GCA_019689675.1 Rhodospirillales bacterium
CGCGCTTCTCGGCTCCTCCTACGAGTATCCCGGCCGGTACAAGCGCTGGAGCCTCGGCTTCGTCGACCCGCCGATCGAGCTGAGCGCGCGCGGGCGCCGCTTCCGCGTCGCGGCGCTCAACGCGCGCGGACGCGTGCTCCTGCCGCTCCTCGCCGAGCGGCTCGGGACGCACCCGCATCTTGCCGGCCTCGTCGTCGGGGAGACAGCAATCGAGGGCACCGCGATCGAGCCGCCGCGCTCCTTCGACGAGCGCGAGCGCACGCGCCAGCCCTCGGTCCTCTCCGCCGTCCGCGCTCTCGTCGAAGCCTTCGCGGCGGTCGAGGACTCCGAGCTCGGCCTCTACGGGGCCTACGCCTACGATCTCGTCTACCAGCTCGAGCCGGTCCCGGCCCGGCGGAAGCGGCCCGACGACCAGCGCGATCTCGTCGCCTACATCCCCGACACGCTCGTCGTCGTCGACCACCAGCTCCGACGCGCGATGCGGCTTTCCTACGAGTTCGCGGCGCACGGCGCCTCGACCCGCGGCCTGCCGCGCGAGGGCGACAGCTTCGACCCGCTGGGGGCGCGGCTCCAGCCCGAGAAGAAGGGCGACTACCCGCCCGGCGGCTACGCCGACATCGTGCGAAAGGCGCTCCCCTATTTCGGCCGCGGCGACCTCTTCGAGGTCGTGCCGAGCCAAAGCTTCTACGAGTCCTGCACGGCGCTGCCCTCGGCGCTCTACCGCACGCTGATGACGGTGAACCCGAGCCCCTACGGGTTCCTCTTCAATCTCGGCGGCGAATACCTCATCGGCGCCTCGCCCGAGATGTATGTCCGCGTCGAGGCGCGGCGCGTCGAGACCTGCCCCATCAGCGGCACGATCAGGCGCGGCAAGGATGCGCTCGAGGACGCCGAACGCACCCGCGAGCTCCTCAACTCGGCGAAGGACGAGGCGGAGCTCACGATGTGCACCGACGTCGACCGCAACGACAAGTCGCGCGTCTGCGAGCCGGGCACGGTGAGAGTGATCGGGCGGCGGCAGATCGAGGTCTACAGCCACCTCATCCACACCGTCGACCACGTCGAGGGCATGCTCGCGCCCGGCTATGACGCGCTCGACGCGTTCCTCTCGCACGCCTGGGCGGTGACGGTGACGGGCGCGCCGAAGCCGGCGGCGCTCGCCTTCCTCGAGGAGAACGAGACGAGCCCTCGGCGCTGGTACGGCGGCGCTGTCGGCCGCATCGGCTTCGACGGCAACATGAACACGGGGCTGACGCTCCGCACCATCCGATTGAAGGACGGCATCGCCGAGGTGCGGGTCGGCGCGACGCTCCTCGCCGACTCCGTGCCCGAGGACGAGGAGGCGGAGACGCACGTCAAGGCCGCGGCGCTCTTCCGGACGCTCGAGCTCGCCCGCGCCGGCGCCGCGCCGAAGCCGGGCGCGAGCGCAGCGCCGGAGCGCCCCGGGGCCGGCAAGCGTCTCCTCTTCGTCGATTGCGAGGATTCCTTCGTCCACACGCTCGCGAGCTACTTCCGCGCAACCGGCGCCGAGGTGGCCGTGCTGCGCCATCACCTCGCCCATGCCGCGCTCACCGAGCCCTGGGACATGGTCGTTCTCTCCCCGGGACCGGGCCGGCCCGAGCAGTTCCGCGTCCCCGACCTCGTTCGCGCGGCAATGGCACGGCAGCTTCCGCTGTTCGGCGTCTGCCTCGGCCTTCAGGGCATCGTCGAGGCCCTCGGCGGCACACTCGGCACGATGCCGTTCCCGCAACACGGCCGCACCGGAGAGCTGACCGTGACGCGGCCGAGCATCCTCTTCGAGGGAATGCCCGACCGCTTCACCGTCGGGCGCTACCATTCGCTTTTCGCAGCGACGGTGCCTGCGAGCCTGCGCGTGACGGCTTCGACGGAGGACGGCGTGCCGATGGCGGTGGAGCACGTCGCCCTACCCGTCGCCGCGGTCCAGTTCCACCCCGAGTCGATCATGACCCGCGGCGGCGACCGACTCGTCGCGAACGTCGTGCGCGCCCTCGCCGGAACGACGGCGCTGAAGCGGACCGGATAGCCTAGTGCGAGGAGGCGGCGGTCGTGCGCCGCGCGCCCGTGGCGCTCGCTTCCAGCCGGGCGATGAGGTCGTTGCGGGCGTGGCGCGTGTGGCGGGCGGAGATGCGCGCGGCCTTCTCGCCGTCGCCGGCGCGGAAGGCCGCCAGGAGAGCGCGGTGCTCCTCGTGGATTTGGCGGCGCCGCGCCTCCGATTGTCCGAACTGCAGCCGCAGCGCGTTGATGAGGTTGTTCTGCCGTTCGAGCAGCAGCACCGCCTGACTGTTGCGAGACGCGCCGAGAATGATTCTGTGGAAGCGCCGGTCGGCCTCCTGACGGCCCACCGGGTCGTCCGCCTTTTCGCAGCGCTCGAGCTCGGCCTGCGCGGCCTCCATCTCCTCCAGCGCATCGGCCGTGGCGAGATCGACGAAGCGGCGCGCCATGAAGCTCTCGATCGCTTCCCGGATCTCGTAAATCTCGGCGAGA
>JADGGZ010000380.1 GCA_019689675.1 Rhodospirillales bacterium
GGCAGGGCACGCGGGCCGGCAGCTCCTCGAAGACCTCCGATTCCAGGCCGTGCTCGTCCGCCCGGCAACCGACGATCACGAGGTCGGAGAGGAGAGCATGCCGCGCGATGAGGTCGAGCGGCTCGCCGGGCTCGTCGACCCATTCGCAGGCGATGCCGTCGCGCGCGCAGCCGGCGGAAAGCTCCCGCGAGAGATGCGCGGCCGTCTCCCGCGCGGCCTCGCGGCTCTCGCTCACGAACGCGTACGAGAAGGCGCGCCCGGCGAGGGCGTCGGGCATGCGCCCCGTCGGCTCGGCGAAGAGCGCGCGGAGAGCGGCGTCGTGCCGGCGGGCGAGGTCGAGCGCGACTTGAAGCCGGGCGCCGTGCCCGGGATCGTTCGCGAGGTGGAGGAGGATCGACTTTATCGGCATGCTTGCTCCGCTAACGGCCGGCCGCGGCCACCGGTTCGATCCTAAGCTTTCGCGAGGCGGCCGGGAAACCCTTGCGCAAAGCTAGAGAGCCTGCTCGAGATCGGCGATGAGGTCCGCGGGGTCCTCGATACCGACCGAAAGCCGGAGAAGGTCGGGCGGCGCCGGGCTGTCGGGCCCTTCGACGGATGCGCGGTGCTCGACGAGGCTTTCGACACCGCCGAGCGAGGTCGCCCGCTTCCAGATTTGGACGCGCGCCGCGGTTCCGATCGGGTCGGCGACGCGGATCGAAAGCATGCCGCCGAACCCGCCGGTCATCTGGCTTCGCGCGACCGCATGGCCGGGATGCGAGGGGAGGCCCGGATAGAGCACCTCGCGCACCTTCGGGTGGGCCGAGAAATGCGCCGCGACGAGCGCGGCCGATCGGCAGGCGCGCTCGACCCGGAGAAAGAGCGTCCGCATGCCGCGAAGCAGAAGCCAAGCCTCGAACGAGCCGAGGATCGCGCCGCCTTCGGCGCGGATCCCGACGAGGCGCCGCCAGAAGTCGTCGCGCCGTGCAGCGACGAGCGCGCCGGCGATCACGTCGCTGTGCCCGTTGAGGTACTTCGTGGCCGAATGCATGACGAGATCGGCGCCGAGCGAGAGCGGCCGCGTCAGGACCGGCGTCGGCACGGTATTGTCGACTGCGACGAGCGCGCCTGCCGCGTGCGCCGCGCGCGTCACCGCGGCGATGTCCGTCACCGCCCAGGTCGGGTTCGCCGGCGTCTCGATCCAGACGAGCTTCGTGCGCCCCGGCCTCAGCGCCGCCTCGTAGCCGTCCGGCTCCACGAAATCGACGGCGAGCCCCCAGCCGGCGGCGAAGCCCTGGAGCCATTTCCGGAGGCCCCAGTACATGACGCGCGGGACGACCACGTGGTCGCCCGGGCGGAGCGCCTGGAACACCGCCGTCGCGGCCGCCATGCCCGAGGCGAAGAGGAGCGCCGCCTCTCCGCCTTCGAGCGCGGCGAGCAGCGCTTCGGGCTGGTCGTAGCCCGGATTGTCGGCCCGGCCGTAGCTGCGACCGCTGCGATACCGGTTGTCGGGGTCGCGGAGATAGGTCGTCGCCGCATGGAGCGGGGGAATCACCGCTCGCGTCGTCTCGTCGATCCAGCCGAGCGCCTGGGCGGCGCGGGTCGCGGGCTTCATCGCAGGTTCTCTCGGTTCTTCTTGCTTGCGGCGGGCATCCTCGACGGCCGAGTGCCGTGCCGCAAGTGCGAACACAACAAGATCTAGAAACCGGACTACTACCAGGGGTTCACGGTGGATTAACGAGCTTCGTGCGAGGGTTCGGCCCGCAGCATCCGCTGAAGGAGAAAGGGGGCTCCCATGCGCGCGTCGGCGGCGCAGGCGAGGATCGGAATGCCTTCGGAAGACGCCGAGGGGCGCCTGCGCGACTTTCTCGAGGTGTCCTCGGACTGGTTCTGGGAGACCGACGCCGAGCTGCGCTTCACCTACTTCTCGGAGGGGCTCGAGCCGTCGACCGGCCTCTCGCGGGAGAACCTCCTCGGCAAGACGCGGCGGGAGCTCATCGGCGATCCTCAGTCGTTCGAGTTCAGGCGGCACCTCGCCGATCTCGAGGCGCACCGGCCGTTCCGCGACTTCACATATCAGACCGATACCGCGTTCGGCCGACGCTGGTTCCGGATCAGCGGCAAGCCGGTCTACGGCGCCGACGGCGTCTTTCTGGGCTATCGCGGGGTCGGCAGCGACGTCACGGCCGAGCTCGAGGCGACGCGGCGCGCCGAGGAGCTGCGTGCGCGCTTCGTCGAGGCGATGGAGAGCGTGCCGGCGAGCATCCTCCTGTGCGATGCCGAGGACCGCATCGTTCACTTCAACAGCGTCACGCGCAGCTTCTTCCCGCACGCGCTCGCCTTTCTCGTTCCGGGCGCGCGGTTCGAGGACCTCATGCGCGCCCAGGCCGAGAGCGGGTTCGTGCCGGTGGCGCGCGGCCGAACGGAGGAGTGGGTGCGCGAGCGCATGGAGGCGCACCGCAATCCTCAGGGCGCGATCACCCGCCTC
>JADGGZ010000381.1 GCA_019689675.1 Rhodospirillales bacterium
AGGAGACGGCTCGCGTGCCGCTCAAAGGCAAGCATGCTGTCGTAACAGGGGCCGGCAGCGGCATCGGAGCCGCGACGGCGGAAGAGCTCGTACGGCTGGGCGCGCGGCTCACTCTCGTCGGCCGCCGCCGCGACCGGCTCGAGGCCGAGCGCGGAAAGCTCGGGGCGGAGCATGGAATTCTCGCGCTCGACCTGACGCGGGTGGCGGATGTCGGCGCCGCGTTCTCGCGCCTCGGCCAGGTCGACATCCTCGTCAACAACGCGGGCGCGGCCGAGAGCGCGCCCTTTTCGAAGAGCGACCTCGCCCTTCTCGAACGCATGCTCGCGGCGAATCTCGGCACGGCCTGGGTCGCAACGCAAGCCGCGCTCAAGGCCGGCGCGACGCGGATCATCAACGTCGCCTCGACCGCCGGCCTCACGGGCGCCGCGTACGTCTCCGCTTACTGCGCCGCGAAGCACGCGCTCGTCGGATTCACCCGCGCGCTCGCCCGCGAGCTCGCGGCCGAGGGCGTCACCGTGAACGCCGTCTGCCCGGGCTTCACCGAGACGGAGCTGGTGTCGCGCGCGATCGAGAACATCGTCTCGAAGACCAGTCGTTCGACAGAGGAAGCCCGCGCCGAGCTCGTCCGCAGCAATCCGACGGGACGTCTGGTGAAGCCCGAAGAAGTCGCCGCGGCGATCGCCTTCCTTTGCCTTCCGAGCGCAGCGCAGATCACGGGTCAGGCGATCGTCGTCGCCGGCGGCGAGGTGATGGGATGAACAGGCTGTTGGCCGAGACGAATTCGAAGAAGGGCCGAGACCGGATGCTCGACCGCGTCCCGAACATGGAGTTGGATTGAGATGGCGGACCGCTCGTTTCTCGCCTGGCCCTTCTTCGAAGAGCGCCACCGCAGCCTGGCCGAATCGCTCGACGCGTGGGCGGCCAAGGAGCTGCACCGCTTCGAGGCGGCGGAGGACGTCGATGCGGCCTGCCGCGAGTTGGTCGCGCTCCTCGGCACGGCCGGGTGGCTGAAGCATGCCGCGCCCGACGACGGGCGCCTCGACGTCCGCAGCCTCTGCATCGCGCGAGAGACATTGGCGCGCCATTCGGGACTCGCCGATTTCGCTTTCGCGATGCAAGGGCTCGGGAGCGGATCCATCACGCTCTTCGGCTCGGAAGAGCTCAAGGCGGGATACCTGCCCCGCGTCCGCGCCGGGCGGCAGATCGCCGCCTTCGCTCTCTCCGAGCCGGAAGGCGGCTCCGATGTCGCCGCGATTCGCACGACCGCGCGCGAGGACGGGGCGAGCTGGGTCCTCGACGGGCGAAAGACCTGGATCTCGAACGGCGGCATCGCCGATCACTACGTCGTCTTCGCCCGCACCGGCGAGGCGCCGGGCGCCAAGGGCCTCTCCGCCTTCGTCGTCGACGCCGATACGCCCGGCCTCCGCATCGCCGAGCGCATCGACGTGATCGCGCCGCACCCGCTCGCAACGCTGGAATTCGCCGGCGCCCGGGTTCCGAAGACGCATCTTCTCGGCCGCCGCGGGGAAGGGTTCAAGGTCGCGATGGCGACGCTCGACATTTTCAGGTCGACGGTCGGCGCGGCCGCCCTCGGCTTTGCCCGCCGGGCTCTCGAGGAGGCCGTAAAGCGGGTCAAGGAGCGCGAGGCGTTCGGGCAGAAGCTCGCGAATTTCCAGGCAACGCAGCTCCGCATCGCGGACATGGCGACGGAAATCGACGCCGCGGCGCTTCTCGTCTACCGCGCCGCCTGGACCCGGGATGTCGCCGCTGCGCGCGTCACGCGCGAGGCGGCGATGGCGAAGATGTACGCCACGGAAGCCGCCCAGCGGGTCATCGACTCGGCGGTGCAGCTCTGGGGCGGGATGGGGGTGCGAAGCGGCACCGCCGTCGAACGGCTCTACCGCGAGATCCGCTCCCTGCGCATCTACGAAGGAACGACCGAAATCCAGAAGCTCATCATCGCCGGCCAGGTTCTGAACGAGTAACCGCCGCCATGGCCGGAGGCGGCGCGCGTACCAGACCTCTTTGACGCCGAGGTTCGCCGTGGTCTCGACCGCCCCGTTCCCGACGCTGGACCCTAGCGCGCATGTCGACACGTTCGCGCGGGATCGCCTCCCGCCGCGGACGCTCTGGCCCGAGATGACCGATTTCGGGCTTCCGGAGCTGCAATACCCGAAGCGCCTCAACGCCGCCGCCGAGCTCTTGGATCGGATGGTCGAACGGGGATTCGGCGACCGGCCCTGCATCCGCACGCCGCACCTCGTCTGGACCTACGCCGAGCTCCTCGAGAATGCGAACCGGATCGCGCGCGTCCTCGTGGAGGACATGGGGCTCGTCCCCGGCAACCGCGTGCTGCTGCGCGGCGCGAACAACGAGATGATGGCGGCGTGCTGGTTCGCGGTGCTGAAGGCGGGCGGCATCGCCGTCGCGACGATGCCGCTCCTGCGT
>JADGGZ010000382.1 GCA_019689675.1 Rhodospirillales bacterium
GCAAGGCCGGCACAGGCCGAAAGGGCGAGGGAAAGGGCGAGGATCAGGGCAGCGCGCATGGCGAGATACCTAGCGGGCGCGCGGGTGCAAGGCAACTAGTCCGGCAGCGGCAGCCCCGCCGACGCGAGCGCCGCCTGTTGCCGCCGGGCGAGCGCCGCCTCGTCGAAGTCGTCGATAAGGTCGTGGAAAAGCCGGTGCCAGTTGATCTCCGCCTTCAAGTGGGTGAAGACCGAACCGAGGCCGATCGCCGCCCGGTCCATGAAGACGAACTCGCGCGGCGGCCGCACGCCGCCGAGCCGGCGCAGGTCGCGGTGGACGCTCTCCGCCACCTCCCGGCCGTAGAGGCCCGTATCGGTGATCCGCTTCACCCGATCCTCCATCAGCGGCGCGTAGACGAAGGCCGCCCACCGGTTCAGCACGGCGATCGTCTCGTACGAGAGGTTCCGGAACCCCCAGCGCTCGTAGGCCGAGACGGCAAGGTCGCGATCGCCGTCCCTGAGCGCGTGGTAGAGGTCGATCACGCCTTTGACGAAAGACGGCTTGAAGATCCGGATGCAGCCGAAGTCGAGGAGGTTGATCGAATGATCCTTCCGCACCGTGTAGTTGCCGAGATGCGGGTCGCCGTGGATGACGCCGCTGCGGTAGAACGGGACATACCAAGCCCTGAACATCGTCATGGCGACACGGTTGCGCACCTCGACCGGGGCCTCCGCGACGCCGAGAAGGCGATCGCCCTCGAGCCACGTCATCGTGAGGAGACGCTTGGTCGAGAGGAAAGCGACCGGCTCCGGCACGTGAACGTCCGGCTCCTCGGCGAGAAGCGCATGGTATAGCCGCATGTGCTTCGCCTCGCGCTCGTAATCGAGCTCCTCGCGAAGCCGGTCGGCGATCTCGGCGTGAATTTCGGCGGTCGAGACGGCGCGATCGTAGCGCTCGTAGATCGACATCGCGAGGCGGAGCTGCGCGAGATCGGCCTCCACCGCGGCCGCCATGTCGGGATACTGGAGCTTGGCGGCGAGCACCCGCCCGTCGAGGCCGATCGCGCGATGCACCTGCCCGAGCGAGGCGGCGCGGCGCGCCTCGTGCTCGAAAGACGCGAACTTCTTCTGCCAGTCCGGCCCGAGCTCGGCGGCCATCCGACGCTTCACGAACAGCCACCCCATGGCCGGCGCGTCGGCCTGAAGCTGGACGAGCTCGGCCACGTATTCCTTCGGTAGCGCGTCGGGGATGGTCGCGAGAAGCTGCGCGACCTTCATGAGCGGCCCTTTAATGCCGCCGAGCGCGGCGCGCAGCTCCGCCGCGTGCCGACCACGGTCGAGCGGCAGACCCAGGTAGCGCTCGGAGGCGAGTCGCGCCGCCAGGCCGCCGACCGCAGTCGAAACGCGCGCATACCGGCGGACCCGGCCCGTAAGCGAGTTCTCGCCGTCGCTCATTCCTGTTCCAGTTCCCGTTGGCGACGACGCGACTTCCGCGCAGCCGCGAGATGCTGCCTCCCCTGCCTTCCCTTACGGGCGGGGAAAGCGGACGGGCGTCGGCTCACCCTATCCGCTCCAGCTCGTCGACGAAGGCGCGGATCACGCCGAGCCCCTTGTCCCAGAAGGCCGGATCCGAGGCATCGAGCCCGAAAGGCGCGAGCAGCTCCTTGTGCCGCTTGCTGCCGCCGGCACGCAGCATGTCGAGGTACTTCTCGGCGAAGCCGGGCGCGGCGCCCTCGTAGACCGCGTAGAGCGAGTTCACGAGGCAGTCCCCGAAGGCGTACGCGTAGACGTAGAACGGCGTGTGGATGAAGTGCGGGATGTAGCTCCAGTAGAAGCGGTACTCGTCCCTGAACTCGAGGGCCGGGCCGAGGCTCTCCCGCTGCACATCGAACCAGATCTCGCCGAGCCGGTCCGGCGTGAGCTCACCCTGCCGCCGCTCGTCGTGGACGCGCCGCTCGAACTCCACGAAGGCGATCTGGCGCACGACCGTGTTGAGCATGTCCTCGACCTTGCCGGCGAGCATGACCTTGCGCTTACGGGGGTCCTTCTCGCGGTCGAGCATGGCGCGGAAGGTGAGCATCTCGCCGAAGACCGAGGCTGTCTCGGCGAGCGTCAGTGGCGTCTCCGCCAGAAGGTAGCCTTGCGCGCCGGCGAGAACCTGGTGGACGCCGTGCCCGAGCTCGTGCGCGAGCGTCATGACGTCGCGCAGCTTTCCCTGGTAGTTGAGGAGGAGATAGGGGTGGGCGCTCGGAACGGTCGGATGCGCGAAGGCGCCGGGCGCCTTGCCCGGCCTTACCGGCGCGTCGATCCAGGGCTTTTCGAAGAAGGCGCGCCCCACCTCGGCGAGTTTCGGCGAGAAGGCGGCATAGGCATCGAGCACCGTCTTTTCGGCCTCCGCCCACGGGATGGTCGTGTCGTCGTCCTCCGGCAAGGGCGCGTTCCGGTCCCAGTACGGCAGCTT
>JADGGZ010000383.1 GCA_019689675.1 Rhodospirillales bacterium
GTGTCTTGCGCTGCGCCTCCTCGCCGTCGCGCAGCAGCCGCGCCTGCGTCGCTCCCAGCTCGCGGCCTCGCGGTCGTGCGCGACCGGCATCACTCCGCCGCGTAGCCCGCGTCCTCGGCTTGCGGTCGCCGATCGGGAGCAGGCGCGAGACCGCCACCGACGGAGAGTCCCGCAGCGACGCCTTCAGTTCTCAACCTCGAAACCTCGGCGCCGCCATGGATCGGCGTACGCCTCCTGCTCGGCCACAGCGGGGGTCGAGCGGGCGCCCCTTACCCCGCAGGCCGATCCGGGATCCAGCACGAGCTGTCGAGGAGCGCGTCGTCCGTCCGATGGCGCGTAAGGAAGTCATCGAGTATGCGCACGTAGAGGCCGATCGTCTCGCGGCTACGCGGTAGCTTCCGACGCGAGCTGAAGACGACGCCGTAGTGGGTGAGGCCCTCGTCCGCCGCCCACCGAACTAGCCGACTGAAGTCGCTCCAGTTCTCGGTCACGATCGCTCGACGCTCCGCCGCCATGAGCCGGAAGAGCTGCTCGTCGCGCAGCCCTACGAGCTCAGGACGCTCCTTCACCGAGACGACGTCGTGCCCACGAGCGCGGAGCCCCTCGGCGATCTCCTTCGAGTAGAGCTCGTCGAGCAGGAGCCTCACGAAGCGAGGAGCTCCTGCTCAGCGCGCCAGAGCTCCTCCGCTCGCACCGCCGCCTCGATCTCACGGGCGGCGACCTGCTCCACCTCCTCTCTGTGTGCAGCCGCATAGCGGACGGCCGCGCGCACGCGCTCGACCGGCAGATCGAGGTACTGCGCCGCCTGCTCGACCGAGTTCCCGTGGTTGCGAACCGTCTCGAGCACCTGCCAGACGTCAAGCCGCGTCCCGAGGAGCATCGCCCGCCGGCCGAGAGCACCGTCACGGAAGCCGATCTCGGGGAACTCGTCCTGGGCGACGCCCTCGATCAGGTAGCGCTCTGCGAGCTCGTTCCGGGAGAGGCCGCGACGTCTCGCTGCCTGCTCGAGCTCAGCCGCCGTCGCCTCGGCGACGCGCAGCGACATATGCCGTCTCTTGCCTTGCCGCGCCATCGTGGTTCTGTAACACAGAGTAACACTCGTGAGCACGACCTCCGCGAGGTACCTGTGCGACGCATCCCTGCGGCGGGTCGAGGTGATAGCTCGACCGCCGCGTCATCCTCGCGGAGTTCGTTCAGCGGTGCCGAATCACGCGAGCGGCTCGCGGTCGGCGATCGGCAGGAGGTAGTTCGGCATCTTCACTCGGCGGCCTGACACGTGCAACAGCGCGGAGCCGACCTCGCTTTCCTCCGCAACAGGGGGCCTGACGCCGATTCCCATGCAGATGGCGAATTCATGCCGCCTCAGGGAGCGAACCGGGCTTCGGCCGTACCTTATAGGCTGCGAGAGCCTTGGCGATCTCCTCACGCGCCAGGTCTCGCAGGAACGTGAGCACGTTCCGCGACCAGCGTGGTCGCTGCGTGTCGTCGTCGATCCAGCAGTAGGTCAAATCCGACTTGAGACTATACTGCCAAGCAATCGCTTGGAACGTGTAGCTCGTGAACTTCATCCCATTCAACTCAGGGCCGATCTCGTCGACGATGTTCTTCTGGAACAGCGGATGTGATCGGTTCGGATCGAGCGGTCTGACGACCACTGTGTCTCCAGCTTCCTGGCCATCGCGGCCACGGACTCCAACCACGACATCCGCCTGACTAATTTTCTTGGTTGACTGCAACGAGACGCTGAAGATCGTCAGCAGCCGTCCGGTGTCGATGCCAGCCGCCTCCAATTCTGCTGTCGCATCGCTGATTAGCTTGATGAACTCACTGAGTGCACGCGGGCTCGGTGCTTGGCTCGCCTCCCTAAGGTATGCCAGCGGATCGACGGGAGGCGCGAGTCCGAGCGGCAAAAGATGCCACGTAATTTCATCTCCGAGTGACTGTCCGAATCCAGCTGTCAGTACATCGCGATAGTTGACGATGCTCGTTTGAGATAGGGAATAGATGAGAACGCCGAATTTAGGCTCATTGTAGTAGTGGACCGCATTGTCGCGGTAGACAGTAAGGAGTTCGAGGTTTCGTCGCACCGCGAGCAGCGCAGGTGCTCGGGCGGGCCAATAGCCTCTCGACTCGATCCTCGTAAGTGCGTCGCTCCAGCTCAACGTGCGATACGGCTGGCGGCGAGTCTTCTTGTAGTAGATCGACTGACCGTTCTTAGACAGCAATGCCTTCAGCAGGAGCTCCCAAGCATTGACGAGGAGTATCACGAAGCACTCGTCCCGATACTCGAAGCGCGGCTTGTTGTAGATCTCGATTGCCCCCACGATGGCGGCCTTCGAGTTGCCGAGGAGCTTGCGGTACGAGCCGCGGTAGTTCATGCGTCTCTCACGTGCGGTAGGAGACGGGGCAGGCGAGCGTGAGGGGG
>JADGGZ010000384.1 GCA_019689675.1 Rhodospirillales bacterium
GGACGACGGATCGAGCCGCCGCCGTCGGTGCCGAGGGCGAAGCTCGTCATGCCGGCGGCGACGCTCGCCGCCGCGCCGCCGCTGGAGCCGCCGGGCGTGAGGCGCGGGTCCCAGGGATTGCGCGTCGCGCCGAAGACCGCGTTCGAGGTGTAGCCCTGCAGCGTCAGCTCGGGAACGTTGGTCTTGCCGACCACCACGGCTCCGGCCGCGCGGAGCCGCGCGACCGGAAGCTCGTCCCGGTCGGGGACATAGGTGCGGTAGAGGTTGCTGCCCCAGACGGCCGGAAGCCCTGCCGCGAGGAGGTTGTCCTTGACGGTGAAGGGAATCCCGTCGATCGGCGAGAGCGGCGTCCCGGCGCGCCAGCGCGCCGCGCTGCGCTCGGCCTCGGCGGACGCGCCTTCGTCGATGGCGACGACGGCGTTGAGCGCCGGGTTCAGCTTCTCGATGCGGGCGAGCGCGACCTCGAGGAGCTCGACCGGCGAGACCTCGCCGCGCGCCAGAAGCCGCGAGAGCGCCGCGACGCCGTGCTGCCAGAGCGCCGTCATTGCACCCCCCGCGGCAGCCAGAGCACGAGGTCCTGCCAGAACCAGAGAAGGACGGTGAAGGCGAGCATCACGACGACGTAAGGCATGACGCCCCAGATGACGTCGTCGATCTTTCCGCCGTCCTTCCGGATCGACTGAACGACGTAGAGATTCATGCCGACCGGCGGCGTGATCATCGCGATCTCGCTCATGAGCACGATGAAGATCCCGAACCAGATCGGGTCGATGCCGACGGCGGTCACGATCGGATAGGCGATCGGGATCGTCGTCACCTGCATCGAGAGCACTTCGAGGAAGCAGCCGAGGATCAGGTAGAAGACGATGAGGATGAAGATGAGCGCGGTCGGCGTGAGGCCGAGCTCCGTCACCCATTTCGTCAGGATCTGCGGAATCCCCAGCATCGAAAGCGTGACGTTGAGGATGAAGGCGCCGCAGATGATGAGCACGATCATCCCGGTGAGAACCGCCGTGTGATGGAAGCTCTGATGCAGCACGGCGAAGTCGAGCCGCCCGTAGAGGCGCCCGAGAAGCAACGCGATCGCCACCCCGACCGCGGCGGATTCGGTCGGCGTCGCCCAGCCGAGATAGAGGCTTCCCATGACGAAGCCGAAGATGACGAAGGGCGGGAAGAGGCCGCCGGAGAGGCGGATGCACTCGGATAGAGGGACCCTGGCCTCGGCGGTCGCGGCGCGCTGGAACCGGTTCTGGACGACGATGATGCCCATGAAGGCCAGCGTGAGGAGAATTCCCGGGACGATGCCGGCGATGAAGAGCTGCCCGATCGAGTTGTTGGTGAGCGAGCCGTAGACCAGCATCGCGATCGAGGGCGGGATGAGAATCCCGAGGGTTCCGCCGGCGGCGAGCGAGCCGAGCGCCTGACGCCGGTCGTAACCGCGCCGGTCGAGATTGGGAAGCGCGACGGTTCCGATCGTCGCCGCCGTGGCGACCGAGGATCCGCAGGTCGCCGCGAACAACGCCGAGGCGCCGATATTGGTGTGGACGAGCCCGCCCGGCAGCCGCCCGAGCCAGGCGGCGAGCGCGACGTACATCCCGTCGGCGAGGCCGCTGCGCAGCAGGATCTCCCCGAGCAGGATGAAGAGCGGTATCGCCGTCATCATGTTGTCGTTCTGGACGCCCCAGAGCACGCTTCCCATCGAGGTGACGAAAGCCGAGCCCGAGGCGAAGAGCCCGGCCCCGACGCCGAGCCCCGCCATCACCACCGCCACCGGCAGACCGAGAAGGAGCAGCGCTCCCACGAGCGCAAATCCGAGCCCGATCGTTCCTACACCCATCGACTTTTTCCCCTGGCGCCTCGGCGCCCTTTTCTTTTTCGAATGACGCGCTAGCGCCGCTCGAGATCGGCCAGCTCCTCGCGGACCTCCTCGTCGGTCGCCTTGGGACCGTAGCGGCATGCGAGCTCGGCCGTGCGTCCGCCGACGAGAAGACGCGTCGCGTCGAGCGCGAAGGCGAGCGCGATGAGCGCGAAAATCGCGAGCGCCCCCAGCCAGACCGTCTGCGGCCAGACGAGCGGCGTCGCCCAGGGCGTCGGCGCGGTGCTGCCGTAGTCGGCGCTGTCGGCGAGCTGCAGCCACGCGAGCCAGGCGATCATCACCGAGAAGGCCGCAAGGAGAACGATCGAGAGCCAGTCGAGCACGGCGCGCATCGGACCCGGAAACATCGCGTGGAAAAGGTCGATCCGGATGTGGCCGCGCTCGACCAGCGCCGCGGCGAAGCAGAGCGAGGACCCGACGGCGAAGATGTAGCCGCCGAGCTCGTCGGCGCCCTGCAGCGAGAAGTTGAAGAGCTTGCGCCCGACGGTTTCGACGACGACCACGGCAGAGAGGACCAGCATGCCGTAGCCGAAGAC
>JADGGZ010000385.1 GCA_019689675.1 Rhodospirillales bacterium
CGGAGGGGTGGCAGAGCGGTCGAATGCGGCGGTCTCGAAAACCGTTATCCGTCGTTCGGCGGATCGAGGGTTCAAATCCCTCCCCCTCCGCTTCCAGCGAGGTCACTGCGCGGTGGATCCTCGATCTTGCGCAGGGAGTCGTCGTCGCCGTGCAGCCTGACCGGGAGCTCGTTCCCGGTCTAGGTTCGCCCGGCTACGTGAGCCGGCTCTCGACCCAGTCAGGCAGCGGTCGAGCCGCGCCGTCGTCTTCGCGTCGCTCGAGCGGGCGCAATCGAAGCTCGCCACACGCGATCTTGACCTGCCGGAGCGCGCGCTCCCGCGACATCCCGTATGCGGCGATGAACGCCTCCTCGAGCTGTGCGTCGATGAGGGGCAGCGCGTCTTCCATCCCAGCCTCTCGACCGGCCGGTCGAACGCGGCGGCGATCGCCGCGAAGTCGTCCGGATGCCACTGTTCAGGACACGGGCTCGCGAGGGCGTCCGCGAGCTCGGCGGGCATGATCGGGTCGCCGATGCGCAGCGCCCCCACCGGCTCGAAGACGGCTCGGCGCAATGCAGGCGTCGATGGGGTCCGGGAGACATCGCCCGGGAAAGAGGCGCGCTCGTCGGCGTCGTACGAGGAGCCTGTGATCTTGAAGTCGTTCACGCGACCGCTTCCGCTGGGAGCTCGTCATCGGGGAACTCGACCGGGTCGCCGGCGACCTCGGCCTCACGGCCCTGGTCGAAGACTTCGAGGCCGGTGAGGAGAGCTACCCAGGCTGGCGTAACGTCGGCGCGGAACGCGGGCCCGGTCGGCGTCCGCCAGAGGAGCTCGTCGAGCTCGACGAGCGCTTGCGCGCGTGCGACCGCGCGGTCGTCACCGTCGAAGACGCCGTTCGTCCATGAAAGCGTCGCCGGAAGGCCGTCGATCGTGCCGGTGATCGTGAAGGTCGCCATCGTCAGAGTGTGCCACGAGTCCCAGGATGAATTCGTCTCATCTCGACGTCAAGGTCAATGGGGTCCGGGAAACATCGCCTGGGAAAGTTCGAGGTCGCGGTCGTCCGCCCCGCCAGAACGGGAAGCTTCAATGGGGCCCGGGATTCGCGTCCCGGGAAACCTGCTCTTGCAGGCCGAGGAACTTCGAGTAGACCGGGAGCTTCAATGGGGCCCGGGATTCGCGTCCCGGGAAACCGGCGCACCGGCCCGGCGGCGAACACGCCCGCGACGCTTCAATGGGGCCCGGGATTCGCGTCCCGGGAAACGAGGCAAAAATCTGCACCGCGAAGGGTTGCGCGTGCGGGCTTCAATGGGGCCCGGGATTCGCGTCCCGGGAAACCCTGACGTGCGCCGGCCGCCGACCGCGCCAGGAAGCGCTTCAATGGGGCCCGGGGTTCGCGTCCCGGGAAACGAGATCATCGACCGGCACATGCCGCGCACCTACATCCGGCTTCAATGGGGCCCGGGATTCGCGTCCCGGGAAACCCGTCTCGCATCGTCGCGGATCTCCTCAGCGACCGCTTTCACGCTTCAATGGGGCCCGGGATTCGCGTCCCGGGAAACGCGAAGAAGATCCATCGGGTCACCTTCGGGATCAACCGGCTTCAATGGGGCCCGGGATTCGCGTCCCGGGAAACGCGTCTTCACGTCGCCGCGAAGAAGCGCGTCCATCACGCTTCAATGGGGCCCGGGATTCGCGTCCCGGGAAACGACGGGCTCCGCGAGGCCGGGGCCCGTCGCCAACTCGCCGCTTCAATGGGGCCCGGGATTCGCGTCCCGGGAAACAGGATGGCGAGCAGCCCGCGCGAGAGGCTCGCCTCGCGCTTCAATGGGGCCCGGGATTCGCGTCCCGGGAAACCCACCTACGAGCCGCTGCGGGCCGCTGTGAACACGGTGCTTCAATGGGGCCCGGGATTCGCGTCCCGGGAAACTTGGACGTGTCCTCGATCCAGCGGAACACCTCGCGGCAGCTTCAATGGGGCCCGGGATTCGCGTCCCGGGAAACGACGGGATCGTCGGTGTCTGGTCTCGTGGTGAGTCGGAGCTTCAATGGGGCCCGGGATTCGCGTCCCGGGAAACAGAGACTACGTCGCCCTCGCCGGGCTCGGCGACCCGCTTCAATGGGGCCCGGGATTCGCGTCCCGGGAAACGGAGATCGGCCCGGCCGATCCCGTCGAGAAGCGACATGACGCTTCAATGGGGCCCGGGATTCGCGTCCCGGGAAACGTACCTGTGTGCCCGCCTTCCTCCGCGCCGCCGAGCGCTTCAATGGGGCCCGGGATTCGCGTCCCGGGAAACGTTCTGACCACTGCAATGCGCCTGTCAGGAGAGCAGGGCTTCAATGGGGCCCGGGATTCGCGTCCCGGGAAACGCTGTGATCGGCCACGGCTAGGCGACCGTCGGCATCGTGCTTCAATGGGGCCCGGGATTCGC
>JADGGZ010000386.1 GCA_019689675.1 Rhodospirillales bacterium
GCGCACGTACCCCGCCTCCCACGCCGCGCTCGAGCGACGGATCGCCGAGACCGGCGCCGTCGTCTCCCAGTTCTGGCCCGACGCGCCGCCGACGAGAACGAGCTTCCCGATGCGGAACGTCACGATCTCCGGTCTCGCCCTCGCCACCGTGGTCATCGAGGCGTCCGCGCGAAGCGGAGCGAGGATGCAGGCTCGGCTTGCGCTCGAGCACGGGCGGCGCGTCTTCCTCCACCGCTCGCTCCTCGACCACGCCTGGGCTCGAGACAATGCCGCTCGACCCGGCACGACCGTCGTCGACTCGGCGGACGAGGTCGTCGGGCAGATCGAGCGCCTCGTCGCGCCCGAGCTCGCGCTCACCTTCTGAGAGCGGCGCGCCGACGGAGGTAGTCGTGCCCACCGTCGTCGAGCTCAGCGACCCGTACGCGAACTTCCTCCTTCCGCCTGCCTCGCCCGAGACCGCAGGCGTCTGCTCGGTCTGCCTCACCTTTACGCGGGGCTTCGACACCTGCTACGCATGCGGGCACCACAGGCGGGCGGCGGATGCAGTCCTGCCGATCTCGTACAGCCCTCACCTCGGCCAGCTGCACGCGGCGCTCCGCGGGTACAAGGAGAGCTGGCCGCACTCCAGACGCTTGACGATCGAGCTTGCAGCGGTTCTCTGGCGGTTTCTCCATCTCCATGAGCGATGTCTTGCCAGTCGCGTCGGAGTGAGCCACTTCGACGTCGTCACGACGGTCCCCTCGAGCGACGTCGGGCGCGACGCAGCGCATCCGCTCCACGAGATCGTCCGTCGGCTCGTCGGCCACACCGCGAATCGCTTCGAGCGGCTCCTTCGACCCACCGGTGTGGAGGTCGAAAAGCGAGCTGTGGACGCTCGTCGCTATGCGGCCCCGCGCCGCCTTGGGGGTGAGGCCGTGCTCCTGATCGACGACACGTGGACGACGGGTGCGAGCGCCGAGAGCGCCGCGCACGTGCTGAAAGTCGCCGGCGCAGGCGTCGCCGCCGTGGTCGTGATCGGCCGCCACATCCACGAGGAGTTCGAGGACAACGCCGAGCGGCTCCGGACGCTCCCACGGTTCTCGTGGGAGCGGTGCGCGCTCGAGTGAGGCCTCCAGCGGGCGCTACGTCCACGCATCCGGGCCCAGCGAGACGGAGATGATCCGGTCGACGAGGAATGCACACCTTGCATCGATCGCCGCCTCGTCGAGCTGCCGCTCCTACTCCCAGAGCCACGAGCGCCGGTAGAGCGGGACGATGGAGCGGGCGCCGAGGCCGAAGAGCTGCGTGACGGTCCGAGTCTCAGACTTCACTCCATCCCCCAAGGCCGTCGTGGGCCGAGCCTCATGCGGCATCCTGAAGAGCGCCTCGCGCCGGTCGCTTCTTATAAGCAGCCAGTGATTCCCCGATCGCCTCGGGTGTAAGGCTCCGCAAGAACGTCAGCACGTCTCTCGACCAACGGGGTCGCTGCGTGTCGTCGTCGATCCAGCAATACCTTGCTTTGGACTTAAGCCTGTAGTGCCATGCGATCGCCTGGAACGTGTACGCCGTGAATTTGACGCCGTTGAGGGTAGGACCGATCTGCTCGACGATGTTCTTCTGGAACAGTGGATGCGACCGGTTCGGATCTAGGGGTCTGACCACAACCGTTTCACCATTCTCGTCAGCAGCGACTTCCTGAACGCCGACTACGACGTCTGCGTGACTGATCTTCTTCGTCGACTGCAGGGACACGCTGAAAATCGTCAGAAGCCGTCCCGTATCGATGTTGGCCGCTTCCAGCTCGGCGGTTGCATCGCTGATCAGACGGATGAAGTCGCCCACGGCGCGCGCACTCGATGCCCTGCTGGCCTCGCGCAGGTAAGCAAGAGGATCGACCGGCGGAGCAAGGCCCAACGGGAGCAGGTGCCACGTGATCTCGTCGCCGAGGGAGTGGTCGAATCCTGAGGTGAGCAGGTCGCGGTAGTTCACGATACTCGTCTGGGAGAACGAATAGATCAGAACGCCGAAGTTCGGCTCGTTGTAGTAGTGAACAGCGTTGTCGCGGTAGACAGTGAGGAGCTCGAGATTCCTTCGAACCGCGAGAAGTGGCGGCGCACTCGAAGGCCATATTCCTCGTGATTCCACCCGCGTAAGTGCATCGCTCCAGCTAAGAGTGCGATAGGGTTGGCCACGCTTCTTCTTGTAGTAGATCGACTGGTGGTTCTTGGACAGCAGAGCCTTGAGCAACAACTCCCACCCGTTTATCAGAAGGATTACGAAGCACTCGTCCCGGTATTCAAACCGCGGTTTGTTGTAGATCTCAATCGCTCCCACAATTGCGGCCTTGGAGTTGCCGAGGAGCTTTCGGTACGAGCCGCGGTAGTTCATCGGGCTACACCGGCTGCTTTCCGGGGAGGGTGGGCGG
>JADGGZ010000085.1 GCA_019689675.1 Rhodospirillales bacterium
CTCCTCTGGGTGCGCCGGCTCTTCCCCGACCAGTTCCGCAACTTCATCTTCGTCCGCTCAGGGGAGGTCGACACCCAGAGCTTCGGCGGCGAGGAGCGCCTGCGCGAAATGACCCGGGAAGTCGACGAGACGCTCGACTACTTCGTCTCGTACTGCCATGCGCACGGGCTCGCGGCGACCTCCTTCAAGGCGTTCGGGACCGATACGGTGAGCGAGCTTTCGCGACTCTGCGAGCGGATCATCGCCGAATATCCCAACTCGATCGTCTTCGCCTCGAAGCTGATCTTCGAGGACGAATCCTGGTGGGTGCGGATGCTGCACAACCAGACCGCGCTGGCTATGCAGAATCAGCTGCACCTGCGCGGCATTCAGATGGTGATCCTGCCGATGATCGTGCATCGGCCGCGCATCGAGGGGGAGAAGAAGCGCCGGCGCAGCTTTCACTGGACCCGGACGAAACCGGAGGAGAAGGTGGAGGCGCCGGTCCGTCGAACCGGCGCCTGAGCCTCGGGAGGGCGACATGCGTTGGACGCGCGTTGTTCTCGGTCTCGTTGTTGCTTGCCTCGGCGCCGCGAAGGCCGAAGGAGCCGCCTGCGACGCCCAAGTGGCGGGCCCGAAGCCGCCCATTCACTTCGCCGCGGCGCCCGCGAAAGGCAGCGTCAACCTCACTTTCCTCGGCCATGCGAGCTTCCTCATCGAAAGCCCGCAAGGCGTCACCGTCGTGACCGATTACAACGACTACCTCCGCCCGCCCTTCACGCCCGACGTGGTGACGATGAACCTCGCGCATTCGACGCACCACTCGCTGCAGCCCGATCCGGGGATCAAGCTGGTGCTGCGCGGCTGGGATCCGGGAGGCGGCGTCGAGCAGTACGATACCTCGTACGGCGACGTGCGCATTCGCTCGATTCCGACCAACATCCGCGAGTTCGGCGGGACGCGCCGTGCCGGGAACTCGATGTTCGCGTTCGAGATCGAGAACGTCTGCATCGTCCATCTCGGCCACCTCCACCATACGCTTACGGCGCGGCATCTCGCGGATCTCGGCAAGGTCGATGTGCTGCTCGCGCCGGTCGACGGCACCTGGACGATGGGCCATGAGGAGATGGTCGAGACCGTCGAGGCGATCCGCCCGGCGATGCTCGTCCCAATGCACTATTTCGGGAGCGTCGTGCTCGAAACCTTTCTCGGCAAGCTCGGCCGGAAATGGCCGGTGCGTTACAGCGAGACGAACTCGATCCTGCTCTCGAAAGCGAGCCTTCCCGAACCGCCCGAGGTGGTGGTTCTGCCGGGGCGATGAGGGCGCTTTTCCTCGCTCTCAGCGCGGCTGCGGCGCTCGCCGGAGAAGCGCAGGCCGCCGAGATCTTTCTCGCCGAGAGCGGAAACGGCACGATCGCCTCGCTCGAAGGGCGGATCGAACCCGGCGACGCGGCGAAGTTCGAGCGCTTCATGCTGGATGCCGGACCTCGAATCGCGACGCTCCGCCTCCGCTCCCCCGGGGGGCGCGCCGGGGAGGCGATGAAGATCGGCGCCCTCGTCCGCCAGTATCTTCTCGCCACGGAAGCGCCGCCCGCGGAAGGGGTGTCTGCGTCGTGCCCGGAGCACGCCGCCGACTGCGTCTGCGCCAGCGCGTGCGTGTTCGTCTGGGTAGCCGGCATCCACCGCAACCTGGACGCTCGCCTGGAAGTCCACCGGCCTGGCCGCGCCGATGGAACCGATCCCGAGTCGCGGGAGGAGAGCGAGTCGGCACTTCGCCGCTATCTCGAGGCGCTGGAAACGCCGGAGCCTCTCGCGGCGCTCGTGCTCGCGACCCCGCCGAGCCGGCTCGAGCCGGTGCCGGCGCCCCTCGTCCGCGAGGCAGGCGGCTACGTTCCGAGCGTCGAGACGATTCTGGCGCGTCGCTGCCCCGAACCGCGCCGGCCGGCCTGCGAGAGGCGGATCCTTGCCGAGCTGCGCCGCGCCGCGCACGAAGCCGCGCACGAGACTGACCGCCGGACGCCCCAATAGTTGCCGCTCGTGGCCACGACTGCTATATGCCGCGCGCTTCATTTCCCCGCTGGAGACATTCCGGATGCCCGCGTTCACCGACTACAAGGTCGCAGACATTTCGCTCGCCGACTGGGGGCGTCGGGAGATTGCGATTGCCGAAACGGAAATGCCCGGCCTCATGGCGCTGCGGAAAGAATACGGGGAGAAGAAGCCGCTCGCGGGTGCCCGGATCGTCGGCTGCCTGCATATGACGATCCAGACCGCGGTCCTGATCGAGACGCTGATCCATCTCGGAGCGACGGTGCGCTGGTCCTCCTGCAACATCTTCTCGACCCAGGACCACGCGGCCGCCGCGATCGCCAAGCGCGGCATCCCGGTCTTCGCCTGGAAAGGCGAGACCGAAGAAGAGTACGAATGGTGCATCGAGCAGACACTGCGGGGCCCCGACGGCTGGACGCCGAATATGGTCCTCGACGACGGCGGCGACGCGACTAAAATCCTGCATGAGAAATACCCGGAGCTCCTCGAAGGCGTGCGCGGCATTTCGGAGGAGACCACGACCGGCGTCCATCGTCTCTACGAGATGATGAAGAAGGGCCAGCTCAAGGTGCCGGCCATCAACGTCAACGACAGCGTCACCAAGTCGAAGTTCGACAACCTCTACGGCTGCCGCGAGAGCCTCGTCGACGGGATCAAGCGCGCCACGGACGTGATGCTCGCCGGCAAGGTCGCCGTGGTTTGCGGCTTCGGCGACGTGGGCAAGGGGTCGGCCGCCTCGCTGCGCGGCCAGGGCGCCCGGGTGCTCGTGACCGAGATCGACCCGATCTGCGCCCTTCAGGCGGCGATGGAGGGATACCAGGTCGTGACCATGGAGGAGGCCGCCCCGATCGGCGACATCTTCGTGACCGCGACCGGCAACATCGACGTCATCACGCTCGACCACATGCGCCGCATGAAGGACCGGGCGATCGTGTGCAACATCGGCCATTTCGACAGCGAGATCCAGATCTCGGCGCTCCGCAACTTCCGTTGGGAGGAGGTGAAGCCGCAGGTTGATGAAGTCATTTTCCCCGACGGAAAGCGCCTCATCGTCCTCGCCAAGGGCCGCCTCGTGAATCTCGGCTGCGCCACCGGCCACCCGAGCTTCGTCATGAGCGCATCGTTCACCAACCAGGTGCTGGCGCAGATCGAGCTCTGGACCAATCCCGGCAAGTACGAAAACAAGGTCTACGTGCTGCCGAAGCATCTCGACGAAAAGGTCGCGGCGCTCCACCTGGAGAAGCTCGGTGTCAAGCTGACGAAGCTGACCGCCGCCCAGGCCGCCTATCTCGGCGTCTCCGAGCAGGGGCCGTTCAAGCCGGAGCATTACCGCTACTGATCGACATTCTGCCCGCTCTCCTCGCCTTCGCGCTCCTGGCGGTGACTGCCGCCGGGACGGTGGCGCTGCTCGCCTTCCGCCGGCGCGCCGCAAACGAGAGCGCCGCACGGCTCGCCGCCGAAACCCGGGCCGTAGCTGCGGAGGCGGCGGTGAAGGCGCTTCCCATCGCCGTCTGGCGAAGCGGATCGGACGGACGGGAGCATTTCGCCTCGGGCGGGATCGCGCTCTTCGCCGCCATCGCCGAGCCTCGCCTCGAGAACGTTCTCGGCCAGCTTTCCCCCGAGGACGCCACCGCCGTCGGAGGCGCCGTCGAGCGGCTGCGCAAGGAAGGAGCAGAGTTCGCGCTGAGCGTGACGGCGCCTGGCGGCGAGACGCTCGATGTCGGCGGCCGGCGTGTCGGCGACGAGGCTGTCGTCTGGTTCATGGATGCCGGCCCTCGTCGCGCCGCCGAACGGCAACGCGAGACCGCGGCAGCCGAGCTGCAGGCGACCCGAAACGTCCTCGATGCCCTGCCGCTGCCGGTATGGCGCCGGCATGCCGATACATTGGCGCTCGTCGCCTGCAACCGCGCCTACGCCACCGCCGTCGACGCCACGCCCGAGACTGCGCTCGCCGAGGGCCGCGAGCTCCTCTCCGGCGCTCTCGCCGGGCGCGGGAAGGAGATCGCCGCACGCGCGCGAGAGAGCGGCCGCCCCGAATCCGAGTGCTATCACGTCGTGGTCGCCGGGGCGCGCCGCTTCGTCGAGATCACGGAGCTGCCGCTGCCGTGCGGGAACCTGCTCGGCTTCGCGCGCGACCTTACCGATCTCGAGGGCCTCCAGGCCGAGCTCCAGCGGCATCTCGCCGCCCATGCCGAGGTGCTCGAGGCGGTCGCGACCGCGATCGCGATCTATGGGCCCGACACGCGGCTCAAATTCTACAATACCGCCTTCGCCGCGCTCTGGCGCCTCGAAGAGGACTTTCTCGGCACCGAGCCCGCGCTCGACGAGGTGCTCGAGCGGCTGCGCGAGCGCCGGCGGCTCCCCGAATACGCCGATTTCCGCGCCTTCAAGCGGCAGCAGCAGCAGATGTTCACATCGCTCCTGCAGCCGCAGGAGGAGCTGCTCCATCTTCCCGACGACCGGACCTTGCGGATGGTCGTCTCGCCGCACCCGTTCGGCGGCCTCACCTTTCTCTACGAAGACGTCACCGACCGGCTCGCCCTCGAACGCTCGTACAACACCCTCATCGAGGTGCAGCGGGAGACGCTCGACAATCTCTTCGAGGGCATCGCGGTCTTCGGAAGCGACGGCCGCCTGAAGCTGTCCAACCCGGCCTGGGCGCAGATCTGGCGGCTGCGCCCGGAGGACATCGCGGGCGAGCCGCACGTCGCCGACATCGTCGAGAAGACACGCGCCTTCTACGACGACGGCAGCGACTGGTCGGAGAAGAAGGCCCGCGTCATCGCACGGATCACCGCCTGGGCCGCGAGCGACGGCACGCTCGAGCGGCAGGACGGCTCGGTGCTGCGCGTCGCCACCGTGCCGCTGCCCGACGGCAACGTCCTCCTGTCGTATCTCGACGTCACCGACTCGACACGGGTCGAGCGCGCGCTGCGCGAGAAGAACGAGGCGCTCGAGACGACGGGCAGGCTCAAGACCGAGTTCATCGCGAACGTTTCCTACGAGCTCCGCACGCCCTTGAACGCGATCATCGGCTTCGCGGAGATCCTCACGAACCAGTATTTCGGCGAGCTCAACCCGCGGCAGCTCGACTACAGCCGCGGCATTCTCGACTCCTCGCACCGGCTGCTTTCGCTCATCAACGACATTCTGGACCTCGCCACGATCGAGGCCGGCTACATGACGCTCGAGACCGAGCCGGTCGACATTCATACGCTGCTGGCGAGCGTGCTCGCGCTGACCCGGGAGCGGGCGCGCAAGCAGAATCTCAATCTCGAGTTCGACTGCCCGCCGGAGATCGGCTCGATCATCGCAGACGAGCGCCGCCTCAAGCAGGCGCTCTTCAACCTCATGTCGAACGCGATCAAGTTCACGCCCTCGGGCGGCACGATCGCGATCCGCGCGCGACGCTTGGACGGCGAGGTCGCCCTCAGCGTGACGGATACCGGCATCGGCATTCCGCGCGAGCAGCAGCAGCGCGTCTTCGAGAAGTTCGAGCGCGGCAATCCGCAGGCCCGGCAATCGGGGGCGGGCCTCGGCCTCAGCCTCGTCAAGAGCTTCATCGAGCTGCACGGCGGCCGGGTAGAGATGGAATCGACGCCGGGCCAGGGGACGCGCGTCACCTGCTACCTCTCTGCCGCGGGGATAGAGCGCCCCCTTGCCAGGTCCGCAGCAGCCCGGGCAAGTTAGACGCCCTCAACGACTTGGGTCTTTTCGGGGCACGGCTTGGCGGCCGTCGCCGACCTTGCTTATCTTCCGGCGCATGTCCCGGCGGACCTTCGCTGCACTGGCGGTCGCGCTTTCCCTTCTCTTCAGCCTTCCCGTCGGCGCCCAGACAGCGGCGCAGCAACCTTCCGCTGCTCCGGCGCCCTCCATCGAGGAGCTGCAGCGCCTCGTAGCCACGCTCGAGGACGAGGCGGCCCGCGCGCGCCTCGTCGAGCAGCTCCGCACACTGATCGCGGCCCAGCGCGGCATCGAGGCCGAGGAGGCCCCCGTCGCCGTCACTTGGTTCGGGCAGCTGTCGCAGCAGCTCGACGCCATCAGCGGCGAAATCCTCGCCACCGCGCAGCTCGTCATCGACCTGCCTTGGCTTTTTCAGTGGGCGAAAGGCCAGATTCAGGACGAAGCGGCGCGCGCGCGCTGGCTCGAGGCGGCGCTGAAGCTCGGCATCATCTTCGGTTTTGCGCTGTTCGCCGAATGGCTCGTTGGCGCCCTGCTGCGCCGTCCGCGCCAGGCGATCGCAGCCGCTGCCGCCGACGGCCTCGTCATGAAGCTGATCTGCCTCGTCGCCCGGGCGATACTCGAGGCGCTCCCGATCCTCGTCTTTGCCGGGACCGCCTGGCTGATTCTGCCGATGACCGAGCCGCGGTTCGCGACGGCGCGGATCGCGACCATCCTCATCGAGGCCAATCTCGGAGCACGGATTCTGCTCGTCCTCGCCCGGGCCATCCTGTTGCCGTACCGGCTGGTCTGCCAGCTCGGCCTTGGCGAGGAGACACGCACGTACCTCCTCATCTGGGCGAAGCGCTTCGTCAACGTCGCCCTCTACGGATGGGCGATCGGCGAGGCCGCCTGGTGGTTCGGGGTTCCGGGCGGCGTCTACGCCATGATCCTCAAGATGTGGGCGCTGGTTCTCGCCGTGCTCGGGATCGTGTTCGTGCTCCAGAACCGCGCCGCGGTCGCCGAATGGCTGCGTGGCCGTCAGCGAGAATCGGCGGCTGAAGCGCATTCGGAAGGCGCCTCGAAGGGCTGGCAAATCCTCCGCACCCGCTTTGCCGATATCTGGCACATTCTGGCGATCATCTACATCGCCGGCATCTGGAGCGTTTACGCGCTTCGGATCGAGGGCGGCTTTCTCTACATCGTACGGGCGACCGCGTTGAGCCTCGTGGTGCTCGCGGCAGCACGGATCGTCGTCGGGCTCGTCAGGCGCGCGAGCCGCCACGGTTTCGCCATCGGGCCGGATCTGAAGCAGCGCTTCCCCTCGCTCGAGCCGCGGGCGAATCGCTATCTTCCGGTGCTGACGACCGTGATCTCGATCGCGGTGTACGGGATCGCCGGGCTGACCGTCCTGCAAGCCTGGGACGTCAACAGCTTCGCGTGGTTCGATTCCCCCTTCGGACGCCGCGCGACGAGCGCCCTCGCCTCGATCGCGATTGTCGTGATCCTCGCGCTCGTCGCTTGGGAGTTCTTCAGCTCCGCCATCGAACGATACCTCTCGGCGGTCGACGACGCGGGCCGTCCCTTGCCGCGCAGCGCCCGCGCACGCACGCTGCTGCCGCTCTTCCGCACCACCGTCGCGGTGCTGCTCTCCGTCATCGTGACGCTGATCGTGCTCTCCGAGATGGGCGTCAACATCGCCCCCCTCCTCGCCGGCGCAGGCGTGGTCGGCCTCGCGGTCGGCTTCGGGAGCCAGGCGCTCGTGAAGGATGTCATCACGGGGCTCTTCATCCTCATCGAGGACACGCTTTCCGTCGGCGACGTCGTCGACGTGGGCGGCGGCCACTCCGGCCTCGTCGAGAAGATCTCGATCCGCTCGATCCGTCTGCGCGACTTTTCCGGCGCGGTCCACACGGTGCCCTTCAGCGCCGTGACGTCGGTCCAGAATCTGACGCGCGACTTCTCGTACTATGTCGTCGATCTCGCGGTCAGCCACCGCGAGAATATCGATAAGGTCGAAAAAGTCGTGCGGGAGGTCGGTGCGGAGCTCCAAGCGGATCCGGAATTCGGGCCCCGGGTGCTCGCTCCGATCGAGGTCGTCGGCATCGACCGCTGCGAGGGAACGAACGTCGTGCTGAAGGTTCGTCTGAAGACGCTGCCGATTCAGCAATGGAACGTGGGACGGGAGTTCAATCGCCGGATCAAGAAAGCCTTCGACCGGCACGGCATCGAGGTCGCTTTCCTGCGCTAGACCGTCTATTCCGGCAAGGACAAGCAGGGCAGCTCGGCGGCGGCCCGAATCCGCATCGAAGACGGCGGCGGACACGGGGCGGGATCGCTCGAGGCATCCGGCACGAAGCGCATCAAGACCGCATGAGCGCCTCGACCTCGTCTGGATCGCGGCAGGCCATGACCTCGCGCGCCACCTCCAGCGGAAACCCCGCCCTCGCGAAGGCAGCAAGATCCTTCTCGCGGAAGCGGGGGCGTTCTGCCGCGGGGCGATAGGGGCCGAGCCGACGGCGCCGCGCGAGAGCGCATGCCGCCGCGAGGTCGCTGACGCCCTCGAGCGCGCCCAGGATCGTCTCCTGATCGACGCCCTTGGCGCGCAGGCGTTCGAGGATCGCGCGCCGCGAGGCGCCGAGCCGTGCGAGGCTGACGGCGCGTCCCGCCGCATAGCTCGAATCGTCGACGAGGCCGAGCCGGACGCATTTGTCGACAACCGATTGAATCGCCTCTCGATCTTCCGACTTGCGACCGAGTACGCGTCGGAGATTCTCCACCGAGCTCGCGTACCGGCCGAGATAGCGGAGCGCCGCCGCTTCGAGGGCCTTGCCGTCGTATTGTCGCCGCTGCCCCTGGCGACGTAATCTGGAGGAAGGAGGATCCTTGCTCGACACGGCGTCACCGATGGCGCGCCGCATCGGCGCCGTCAACTGGCTCGGCTTCTGGACCTTGTACGTCCGGGAGGTGCGCCGTTTCCTCAAGGTCTACACCCAGACCCTCGTCGCGCCGATCGTCACGACGCTCTTGTTCCTCGCCATTTTCATGCTCGCGCTCGGCGGCAGCGAGCGCCCGGCCGTCGGCAACGTCCCCTTCGACGAATTCCTCGTGCCGGGGCTCGTCATGATGGCGATGGCGCAGAACGCCTTCGCCAACACGTCTTCCTCGATCGTCATCTCGAAGGTCCAGGGCAACATCGTGGACGTCCTGATGCCGCCGCTCTCGCCCGCGGAGCTCACCTTCGGCTACGCGCTCGGCGGCGTCACGCGGGGGCTCTTCGTCGGCGCCGTCGTCGCGCTCGCGATGTGGACGGTGGTGCCGATCCGCATCCATTCGCTCGGCTTCGTCCTCTTTCACGCCGGCGCCGCCTCGCTCCTCCTCTCCCTTCTCGGCCTTGCAGGCGGCATCTGGTCGGAGAAATTCGATCACATCGCGGCCGTAACGAATTTCGTCGTAACGCCGCTGTCCTTCCTCTCCGGCACCTTCTACTCGGTCGAAAGGCTGCCGGAATCCTGGCATTTCATTGCCCATTTCAATCCGTTCTTCTACATGATCGACGGCTTCCGCTACGGATTCGTCGGCCACGCCGACGGCTCGCTCGTCGTCGGCCTCGCGGTTCTGATTGCGGCCAACGCGACATTGCTTTGGGTCTGTCACACGATGTTCGCGACCGGCTACAAGCTGAAGGCGTGAGATGACGCGACCGATCGTCGAGGGGTTTTTCGATCGCACGACCTCGACGCTCACCTATCTGGTCCATGCCGGAGCCGGCACCGAGTGCGTCGTAATCGACCCGGTTCTCGATTTCGATCTGCGCTCCGGCCGCACCGGCGACAGCGCGCTCCGTCCTGTGATCGAGGCCATCGCCCGGCAGAACCTGCGCCTATCCTTCATCCTCGAGACCCATGTCCACGCGGATCACGTCACGGGCGCGCAGCCCCTCAAGACCCGGGTCGGGGGCGTCCACGCGATCGGGCGCGGCGTCGCGGCCGTGGGGCACCACTTCGGCCCGCTCTTCGACATCGAGCCGGGCGGCTTCGACCGGCTGCTCGAAGACGGCGAATGCCTATCCTTCGGAGAACTCTCCGTCGAGGTAATCGCGACCCCGGGGCACACGCCCGACAGCGTCAGCTACCGGATCGGCGATGCCCTCTTCGTCGGCGACACGATCTTCATGCCCGACAGCGGCACGGCGCGCTGCGATTTTCCCGGCGGCGACGCCCGCCTCCTCTGGCGCTCGATCCGGCGGCTTCTCGCGCACCCGCCCGAGACGCGGATCTTCGTCTGTCACGATTACCAACCGGGAGGACGGCCTCTCGCCTTCGAGACGTCGGTCGGCGAGGAGAGACGCGCGAACATCCATGTCCGCGACGAGATCGGCGAGGACGAATTCGTTTCGCTTCGCGAGTCCCGGGACAAGGCCCTGCCTCTCCCCTCGCTCATCATTCCCTCGGTCCAGGCGAACCTTCTTGCCGGACGCGTACCGGCGTTCATCAAGGTTCCGGTCGATCGGCTGTGAGCGCGGCGGCGATTCTGCGTTTCGCGCTCGATGCGGTGCTGCCGCCGCGCTGTCTGCGTTGCGGCGAAATCGTCGGCGAAGCTGGCGTTCTCTGTGCCACCTGCTGGCGCAGCATCACCTTCATCACCCGCCCCTTGTGCGAGCGCTGCGGACTTCCCTTTCCGCACGAGGCTCGAGGGATCTGCGGCGCCTGCGCGGCGGCGCCACCCCATTTCGACCGGGCGCGTGCGGTCTTCCGCTACGATGAAGCGAGCCGGGACCTCGTCATCGCGTTCAAGCACGGCGACAAAACGCATACCGCGCCAGCCTACGGCGCCTGGATGCGCCGGGCGGGAGCCGAGCTCCTGGAAGACGCCGACCTCATCGTCCCGGTGCCTCTCCATTGGACCCGTCTCTTCCGCCGCCGCTACAACCAGGCCGCGCTCCTCGCCTACGCGATCGACCGGACGAAGGTCGCCCCGGACCTTCTCGTCCGCAGGCGCCGTACGCCCAGCCAGGGCCATCTCGGCCGCAGCGCCCGCTCGCGCAACGTCTCCGGCGCGTTCGCGGTTCGTACCGGCGCGTCGGTAGAAGGCAAGCGCCTCCTTCTCGTCGACGATGTCATGACCACCGGCGCCACGGTCGGCGAATGCGCCCGCGTGCTCCGGCGCGCCGGCGCGGTGCGGGTCGACGTCCTCACGCTGGCGCGGGCGGCCCGCGAGGGAGCATAATTTCCGCCTATGCAAACGCGCGTCACCTTCGCCGAGGCGCTCGGCAAGCTGCCGCAGGTCGCCGAGGGCCGACGCACCGCCGAGATCGCCGCCCGCGGCAGCATGGTGCTGAAGCTCTATGCCCCGGTCGGATACGATCCGCAGACGCCGCACGAGCAGGACGAGCTCTACATCGTTCAGCGCGGCTCCGGCATCTTCCGCCGCGGCGCCGAGCGCGTCCCGTTCGGGCCAGGAGACGTTCTCTTCGTCGAGGCCGGAGTCGACCACCGTTTCGAGGAGTTCGACGCCGACTTCGCGACCTGGGTCGTTTTCTGGGGACCGAAGGGCGGCGAGGCCGGCTGAGCGCCAGGCAGGGAGAGGTCGCGTGGCTAGAGTTGAGATCTACTCGACGCTGTTCTGCCCTTACTGCGCGCGAGCAAAGGCGCTGCTCGCGAAAAAGGGGGTCCAGTTCGAAAACATCGACTTGATCGAGCAGCCCGACAGGCGGGAGGAAATGATTCAGCGCGCGGGCGGCCGCACCTCCGTGCCGCAAATCTTCATCGACGGAAAGCATATCGGCGGCTCGGACGATCTTTACGCCCTCGACCGTGCCGGCAAGCTCGACTCCCTGCTCGGAATCGCCGAATGAGAAAGTTCATCGCCGGCTGCATTCAGCTCACCTCGCAACGCGAGTTCGAGCCCAACATCGAAACCGTCGGCGCTCTCGTGCGCCGCGCCCGCGATTCCGGCGCCGAGTTCATTGCGACGCCCGAAGTCTCCGGCATGTTCGAGCCCAAGCGTGCGCTTCATCTCGAAAAGGCGCGCAGCGAGGCCGACAACCCGTTCATCGCCGCCTGCCGGACGCTCGCAGCGGAAACGAAGGCATTCCTCCTCATCGGCTCGACCGCGGTGAAGCTCGACGAGACGACGCTCGCGAACCGGTCCTTCCTCATCGACCCGGCCGGCGAGATCGTGGCGCGATACGACAAGATCCACATGTTCGACGTCGATCTCGCGAACGGCGAAACCTATCGGGAGTCGGCGCTCTATCGCCCCGGCGAGGAAGCCGTGATCGCCGCGTTGCCGTGGTGCAAGCTCGGCATGACGATCTGCTACGATCTCCGCTTTCCTCATCTCTACCGCGCGCTCGCGCAAGCGGGGGCGGAGGTCGTGACGATTCCGTCGGCCTTCACTGTGCCGACCGGACGCGCGCATTGGCACGTTCTCATGCGTGCGCGCGCGATCGAGACCGGCTGCTTCGTGATCGCTCCTGCCCAATGGGGCGAGCATGCCGAGGGCCGCAAGACATACGGCCATTCGCTGATCGTCGCGCCCTGGGGCGAGGTTCTGGCCGACGCCGGCGAAGGCGTGGGCGTGATCACGGCGGAAATCGATCTCGACCAGGTCGCCGAAGCGCGGCGCATGGTGCCGTCGCTGCGCCACGACCGGCGCTTCGCCCCACCGCAGAACTGACACCAAGATCAAGGGAGGGTAGATGAAGAACGTAGCGATCACGGCAATGCTCGGCGCATCGGTCGCGCTGGGCGGCGCGGCCAAGGCCGCGGAGCCGATCTCGGACGGGGTGGTCAAAATCGGCCTCCTGCTCGATATGTCGAGCCTTTACGCCGACATCACCGGCACGGGGAGCGAAACCGCCGCGAAGATGGCGATCGAGGATTTCGGCGGCAAGGTGCTCGACAAGCCCATCGAAATCGTGACTGCGGATCACCAGAACAAGGCGGACGTCGCGGCGGCGAAGGCGCGCGAATGGTTCGACTCGGCGCAGGTCGACGCCCTCATGGACGTCGCCGCTTCGGCTCCCGCGCTCGCCGCGCAGGAGATCGCCAAGGAAAGGAACCGGATCGCGGTTTTCAACGGGCCGGGATCGCTACGTCTGTCGAACGAGGCCTGTGGTCCGCAATCCGTCCACTACGCCTACGACACCTATGCGCTCGCCCATACCGTCGGCCAGGCGGTGGTGAAGAACGGCGGCGACACCTGGTTCTTCCTCACCGCGGATTACAGCTTCGGGCAGGATCTCCAGAAGGATACGACCGAGGTGATCACGGCGAACGGCGGGAAGGTCCTCGGAGCGGTTCGCCACCCGCTCAACACCGCCGACTTCTCCTCCTTTCTGCTGCAGGCGCAGGCGTCGAAAGCGAAGGTGGTCGGGCTCGCGAATGCGGGCGGCGACACGACCAACGCGATCAAGCAGGCGGCCGAGTTCGGCCTCGGCGCCTCGGGTCAAAAGCTCGCGGGTCTGCTCGTCTACATCAACGACATCAACGCGCTCGGCCTCAAGACCGCGGCGGGGATGCTGCTGAGCGAAGCGTTCTACTGGGACCTGAACGACGAGACCCGCGCGTGGTCGCGTCGCTTCTTCGAGCGCACGAAGAAGATGCCGAACATGTCTCAGGCCGGCGTCTACTCGGCGACGATGCACTACCTCAACGCCGTGAAGAGGGCCGGCACCGACGAGACCAACGCCGTGATGGCGGAGATGCGCAAGACGCCGATCAACGACTTCTTCGCCAAGAACGGACGCATCCGCGAGGACGGGCGGATGGTCCACGACATGTATCTTTTCGAGGTGAAGAAGCCGGAGGAGTCGAAGGCGCCTTGGGACTACTACAAGGTTGTCGCCACGATTCCAGGAGACCAGGCCTTCCAGCCGCTCGAGAAGTCCCGCTGCCCGCTCGTGAAGAAGAAATAAAGAGTGTGTCGCGCCTCCGGCGCGGTGGCGGCCGCGCCGGAGGCGCTCAGCGCTCGCGATGACGGAGGCGACGCTCGCGGCTCGCCGCCCGCAGCGCCGCCTCCCAGGCCTTGCCTGCCCATTCCTGCAGCGCCTCGCCGGAGTCGAGCAGGCGGTCCGGCGCGGCGCGATAGGAAAGCGCGACCGTGCGACCGCCTCTCGTGTAGCGGAACGGGCCGAGATTCTCCCGATCGTAATCCTCGGCGTTGCGGTCGTCGACCTTGAGGAAAAGCTGGTCGTCCGCGACGATTCCGAACATCACGCCGCCGCGGTAGAGCCCGTACCCGCCGAACATGCGCTTGGCGCCGACCACCCCCCATGGCCGCAAGAGATCGAGGATGTGATCGACGGTCCCGCTCACGGCCCCGCGGCGAAGAAGTCGTTGCCCTTGTCGTCGATCACGATGAAGGCGGGGAAGTCCTCGACCTCGATCCGCCACACGGCTTCCATGCCGAGATCGGCGAACTCCACCTGCTCGACCTTCTTGATCGACTTCTCGGCGAGCGCCGCGGCGACGCCGCCGATCGACCCGAGATAGAACCCGCCGTATTTCCGGCAGGCCTCCCGCACCTCCGGGCCGCGGTTGCCCTTCGCGAGCGTGACGAAGCTGCCGCCCGCCGCCATGAACTGATCGACGTAGCTGTCCATGCGCCCCGCCGTCGTCGGCCCGAAGGCGCCCGAGGCGTAGCCCTTCGGCGTCTTCGCAGGACCCGCATAGTAGATCGCATGGTCCTTCATGTATTGCGGGAGCCCCTCGCCGCGGTCGAGGCGCTCCTTGATGCGCGCATGCGCCAGGTCTCGCGCGACGATGAGCGGTCCGGTCAGGCTGAGCCGCGTCTTGATCGGATAGCGCGAGAGCGTGCGGCGGATTTCCGCCATCGGCGCACGCAGATCGATCTTCACCACTTCGCCCGCGAAGGACGCGGGATCGATATCGGGAAGGTACTGCGCCGGGTTCTCCTCGAGCTGCTCGAGGAAGACGCCTTCGGCCGTGATCTTGCCCAGAATCTGCCGGTCGGCGGAGCACGACACGCCGATCCCGATCGGCACCGAAGCGCCGTGACGGGGCAATCGGATGACGCGGACGTCGTGGCAGAAATGCTTGCCGCCGAACTGCGCGCCGAGGCCGAGCTTGCGGGTGAGGCCGAGCACCTCCTCTTCGAAGGCCGTGTCCCGGAACGCCTGTCCCCAGCGGTTTCCCTCGGTCGGCAGACCGTCGAGATACCGTGTCGAAGCGAGCTTCACGGTCTTGAGGTTGAGCTCGGCCGAAGTGCCGCCGATGACGATCGCCAGATGGTAGGGCGGACAGGCGGCCGTCCCGAGGGTCCTGATCTTCTCGTCGAGGAATTTCAGGAGGGAGGACCGGTTCAGCACCGCCGGAGTCGCCTGGTAGAGGAACGTCTTGTTGGCCGACCCGCCGCCCTTGGCGATGAAGAGGAAGCGATACTCGTCGCCTTCCTCGGCGTAGATCTCGATCTGCGCAGGCAGATTGTCGCCGGTGTTCCTCTCCTCGAACATCGACAACGGCGCGACCTGGCTGTAGCGGAGATTCGTCTCGGTGTAGGTGCGGCGAATGCCTTCGGCGAGCGCCGCGACGTCCCCGCCGCCGGTCCAGACCCGCTCGCCCTTCTTCGCCATCACGATCGCGGTGCCGGTATCCTGACACATCGGCAGCACCTTGCCGGCCGCGATGTTCGCGTTCTTGAGGAATTCGAAGGCGACGAACTTGTCGTTTCGCGATGCTTCCGGATCGTCGAGGATGGCCCGGAGCTGCCGCAGATGTCCCGGGCGCAACAGGTGCTGGCAGTCGATCATCGCCTGTCGGGCGAGCTCCGTGAGCGCCTTCGGGTCCACTTTCAGCACTCGCTCGCCCTCGAA
>JADGGZ010000387.1 GCA_019689675.1 Rhodospirillales bacterium
GGTAAGCGCTGTTACGCGGCCCTTTGTGCCTGCTGAGCAGCGGCCCAGCGCCAGGGGAGAAGGTCTTCGATCCGGTTGATGGGATGGCCTGCGACGAGGCGCGCGAAGACGTCGGCGAGATAGGCGTGCGGGTCGATGGCGTTGAGCTTGCAGGTCTCGATGAGCGAGGCGAGGATCGCCCAGTGCTCGCCGCCGCCGTCGGAGCCGGCGAACAAGGCGTTCTTGCGGTTGAGGGCGAGCGGCCGGATGGCGCGCTCGACGACGTTGGAGTCGATCTCGACACGGCCGTCATCGAGGAAGCGCGTCAGGCCCACCCATCGCGAGAGCGCGTAGCGGATGGCCTCGGCGATGGCGCTCTTCTGCGAGACGGCCGCGAGCTGCGCCTCGAGCCAAGACCTGAGGGTCTCGACGATCGGCCGGGACCGATCCTGCCGCGCGGCGCGCCGCGCCTTGGGATCGCAGCCGCGGATGTCGGCCTCGATGGCGTAGAGCTCAGCGATCCGTACCAGCGCTGCGGTGGCGATAGGCGCATTGCCGCTCTGGGCGATCTCGAAGAAGCGGCGGCGCACATGCGCCCAGCAGAAGGCGAGCTGGACCTGGCCGGCCTCGGCCAGCGCGCGATAGCCGGCATAGCCGTCGACCTGCAGGACGCCGCGGAAGCCCTGGAGATGGGCGGCCGGGCGCTCGGCCTTACGGTCCGGCGCATAAACGTAGGCGACCGCCGGCGGCGCGGGGCCGCCCCATGGCCGATCGTCGCGCGCATAGGCCCAGAGCTGGCCGGTCTTGGTGCGCCCACGTCCCGGATTGAGCACCGGCGCCGGCGTCTCGTCGCCCGAACAGCATGGGCGCGGTGCGCAACTCGTCGAGCAGCCTGGCGTGCAATGGCCGCAGCCACCAGGCGCCGCGGCCGACCCAATCGGCCAGGGTCGACCGATCGAGATCGAGCCCCTGACGGGCGTAGATCTGCGCCTGGCGGTAGAGCGGCAGATGGTCGGCATACTTGGCGACGATCGCGTGCGCCACCAGCGCCTCGGTGGGCAGGCCGCCCTCGACCAGCCGCGGCGGCGCCGGCGCCTGCACGACCGTGCCGCTGCAGGCGCGGCAGGCATACTTCGGGCGGCGCACCACCAGGACCCGGAACTGCGCCGGGACAATGTCGAGCCGCTCGCTCACATCCTCGCCGATCTTGTGCATGCCGCCGGCGCAGCACGGGCAGGAGGTTGCGGCGCCGATCACCGTCTCGATCCGGGGCAGGTGCGCGGGCAGAGCACCGCGATTGGTCCTGCGCTGCAGTGGTAGCCGGCGCTGCCTCGGCGCGCTCTTGCGCTCTTCCTCGGCTTCGACCGCGGCAATGCGCTGCTCGACGTCTTCGAGGGCCAGCGCGAGCTGGTCGGGATCGAGCTGTTCCGAACGCCGGCCGAAGCGGTTGCGCTGCAGCGCCGCGATGATCGCGCGCAGGCGGTCACGCTCGCCCGCGACGCGCGCCATCTCCGCGGCATGATGCGCGCGCTCGGCCAGCAGCAGCGCCCGCAGGGCCTCGGGATCGTCCGGGAGATCGTCGGCGTCGCGCGTCACGCCGTCCGGTGTAGCCTGCCCGCCGCCGCACGCCAAAGCGCCTGCAGCGGCGTGAGTCACCGTGTCGCAGCTACTGCGCCGCCGTCGGCGTCCGCACGTCGAGCGCCTGCACGCGCGTCCAGTCGAGCCCCTCGATCAGCGCCGCAAGCTGCGACGACGTCAGGCGCATCGTGCCGTCCTCGATCTTCGGCCAGCGGAACGTGCCCTGCTCGAGCCGTTTGGCGAACAGGCATAAGCCGGTCCCGTCCCACACGATCAGCTTCACGCGGTCGGCGCGCTTGGCGCGGAAGACGAAGATCGTGCCCGAGTACGGATCGGCCCTCAGGTGCTCCTTTACCAGCCCCGCCAGGCCGTCCATCCCTTTGCGGAAGTCCACGGGCCGCGTCGCGATCAGCACGCGTACCCCGCTCGGCAGCGCGATCATGCTGGCCGCAGGGCGGTCAGCACCGCGCGCAGTCCCTTCGCATCGACCCGGCCGCGCACCGTCACGCGCACGTCGCCTGCCAGCGCGATCTCGATGACGCCGCTCTCGGATGCCGTTCGGGCAGCGGCCGGCAATCCGACCCGTTCCGTCGGCACGACCACCGCCGGCACCAATCCCGGCAATGCCGCTTCAGCGCGTTGCTGATGCGCCTCGCGCCGCCACGTATACAGCAGACCGCGGCTGACCCCGTGCCGCCGCGCAATCTCCGCCACCTGCGCGCCTGGGGCGCCAGTCTCCGCGACGATCCGTGCCTTCTCCTCGGCGCTCCATCGCCGCCGCCGTTCCGGCCCCACCAGAATCTCAGCCTTCATGTTCAGGA
>JADGGZ010000388.1 GCA_019689675.1 Rhodospirillales bacterium
TCAAGCTTGTCCAGTCCACCGCGCCACGGGCGCGCCTCCATCTCCGGCCATCACCGTTCGCGGAAGGATTCTATCGGGCCTTCAAGCGGGCCCTCCATTCGAATCCCGCGGTATTCTACCGCTTCGGCGACGTCATGGAACCGGACCCCGAGGGAGCGATCGTGGCTCCTTGGGGATTCAACTTCGTGTCCGATCATGTGCGGGATCTGTCCCTGATCGTCGCGGACAACCGAACGATCATCGGGCGGGACCGGGAGCGGATCGGCGTCGGCGCCGAGAAGTGGCGCTGGCTGCCCGCCCGCCAGGCTCCGAGGCTAACCGAGGCCGAAGCATCCGCGCGGGCCGCCAGAAGGAAGGGACGCGTGCTCTGGGCCTCGCGGCTCGATCGGGAGAAGCGCCCGGAACTGCTTCCGCGGATCGCCAAGCACCTGGCGCGGCTCGCGCCCGACATCCGGATGGACGTCTTCGGGAGCGCGGTGCTGAACACCTTCGATCCGCGCTGTCTGCTGGGCATGCCAAACATTAGCTATTGTGGACCGTTCGACAGCTTTGCATCGCTCGACCACGGCGCCAACGACGCATTCGTCTACACGACCCACTACGATGGCATGCCCAATGTGATTCTGGAGGCAATCGCCGCGGGCCTGCCCGTCATTGCCCCGGACGTCGGCGGGATCGGAGAGATCATCGTCGATGGCGAGAGCGGCATCCTTCTTCCGGCGCTGCCAGGGGAGGAGGAGATTGCCGCGGCCTACGCCGAGGCAATCGTCCGGCTCGCGAACGACGCGGCGCTGCGCGCCAGGCTCGCGGCCGCCGCCTTGAGGCGCCTCGCGGATCGGCACGGTCCGGCGACCTTCGCGAAGACCGCTCGTGCCATCTTCGGCGAGGCGCGGGCAGCCGCAGCGCCGCGGCACGCAAGCTTGGCGGCGGGCTGGGTGAGAACGCCGGACGAAGACAAGGACGGCGAGGCGGCGCTTAGTACGGAATCCCTTCAATAACGTCATAGCCGGACGACGATCATGTGCGCTGAGCGACTGCACTTCCAACCAGGACAGATGGACTACAACGCCATGCTCGCGGCCGAGCATGTCGGCCGCTATCTTTTCGCAGCGCCGCACTGCGCGGGCAAACGCGTGCTCGACGTCGCCTGCGGCGAGGGCTACGGCGCCTTCATGCTCGCACGCTGCGGGGCCGCGGAAGTGGTCGGCGTCGACATCGCCGAGGACGCCATTGCCGTCGCCCGGCAGCGTTTCGCCCGCGATGGCGTGGAATTCCTCGTCGGCGATGCCCTCGATCTTCCCGGGCTCCTCGGTGGGCGGCCACCGTTCGACGTGATCGTCAGCTTCGAGACGATCGAGCACGTACCCGATCCCCGCCGCTTCCTCGAAGGCATCCGGCGCGTGCTGGCGCCCGGCGGGGTGATATTGGTGAGTTGCCCGAACGATGGGCTGGAGGCGGAGCGCGGCATCACGAACCCGTTTCACGCGAGGACCTATACCTTGGCCGAGTTCCAGGAGATGACTTCCGGTGTTCTCGGCCCGCCCGCGCGCTGGTATCTTGGCACCCCTCTCCAAGGTATCATCATCGCCGAGGCGACCTCGTGGACGCTCCACAACGACAGCCGTGACCTTTCACTGCTGGTGGATGCGCTGGAGGCCGCATCCGGCCACCTGTTGCCTGCGCAGCCGGATATGCGGGTCACGCCGGAGACCTGCACCTTTTATCTCGGCGTCTGGGGTACCGCAGGGGATGCCGTGCATGTGGCGGCCCCTATCTCCCGGAAGGCGCTCCTCGAGCCCTGGTGGGCTTTGGAATGGTTCAAGGCGGAGCGCGCCCGGGACGCCGAGGCGCTGCAACGGGCGAAGCAGCACGTGGCCTTCCTCGAGGAGCAGATCAGGGAGCTGCGGCGGGCGTCCGTTGCGGAGCGGCGGCGCCTAGCCTCCCAGGGCGAGGCCATGGCGCGGCTTCGGGAGATCGAGTCGTCGCGAGGATACAGGCGGCTGCAGCGCTATTACGCGCTCACCGGCTCGCCCGGGATCGGGCCCGTGATCCGAGGCATGCGGTCAGCGGCAAAGTGGCTCATCCGTCGGCGCTACCCAGGCCTACGCACGTGACTCCAGCAGACATTCCCCGCGTTGCGCTTTCGATGATGGGCCGTCCTCTTCGATCACCCAGGCAATGAATTTTACCGGTGAACCCGCCCCGCGAGCGGCCAAGGGCTCGTCGATGAATCCCCTTTTCCGCCCGCTGCCGAGACATGAGTCCGAACGGTTGTGCTGGGTGCCGTCGCGGCTGTGGTGGGAAAAGGAGGTGGCGTAGTCTCCGGCTTGTTCCACAAGTCATGACCGGCGTTGGCGCGCCGGGGGAGACCACGCCG
>JADGGZ010000389.1 GCA_019689675.1 Rhodospirillales bacterium
GAGTATTCCGGTCCTGTCTTGCGCTGACGTCGGCTTGCATGATGTTCCGGCTGGCGTTGCGGATGTCTTCAGGACCTGGGACGCCCGCCGAGGACTCGCAGCGACACGGCGAAGCGGACTGCCGAAAGCCTCAACGCCAGCCGACCAGATGAGATGCGAAAGCTTGAACGCGAAAGTTGGGATACGATCGCAACTGTCAAACGACATCCGGAACTGGTCCCCTGACGACACGAAGAACTGGCCCCCCTGCTGTTAAACGGGTGTGTCGGCGAGCGAGGGGCCGGCCTTCTGCAGAAGGCCGGCCCGTCGCTTTTCGCGCAGCCGGTAGCTGTCGCCGCGGATGGTGACGACGTGGCTGTGGTGGAGCAGGCGATCGAGGATCGCGGTCGCGACCACCGGGTCGCCGAAGACCGTGCCCCATTCGCCGACCGGGCGATTGCTCGTGAGCAAGAGGCTGCCGCGCTCGTAGCGCCGCGAAACGAGCTGGAAGAAGAGATGGGCGGCGTTGGGCTCGAACGGCAGATACCCGAGCTCGTCGATGATCAGCAGCTTGGGCTTGGCGTAGAAGCCGAGACGCTCTTCGAGCCGGCCCTCGACGTGCGCCTTGGCGAGCGCGGCGACCAGCGCCGGCGCGGTGACGAACAGGACCGAGTAGCCTGCGCGGATGGCGGCGCGGCCGAGCGCGATGGCGAGGTGGGTCTTGCCGACGCCGGGCGGCCCCAGCAGCAGCAGCGCCTCGCCGTGCGCCACCCAGCGGCAGGCCGCCAGCTCGCGGATCTGGCGCGGGTCGACCGAGGGCTGCGCGGCGAAGTCGAAGCCGTCGAGGTCGCGCACCGTCGGGAAATGCGCGATCTTCCCCGCCATCTCGATGCGCCGCTCGTCCTTGCGCGCGACCTCGCGCTCGGCGAGGAAGGCGAGCGCTTCGCGCAGCGTCAGCTCGCGCCGCGCCGCCTCGTCCAAGAGGCTGTCGAGCTGGTCGCGAATGGCGGTGAGCTCGAGGCGCGTCAGCCACCCCGTGAGGGTCTCGTGATCGACGGTCATCGCCAGCCTCCGCCGGCGACGCTCTCGTATTCGGCGAGCGGCCGCAGCAGCGCGGGCTCGGCCGGCGCAGCGACGGCGTTCGGCCGGGCGGTTCCGCCGATGCCGTGGAAGTGCGCCGGGTCGACGACGCGCTGGTGCCGGCCGGTCGTCTCGGGGTGGAGCGCCACCTCCTGGCCGGCGTGGCAAACCCGCACGCGACCGTCGCCGACGACCACCTCGACGCTCTCGCCGATCAGCCGCCACGGCACGCTGTAGCTGTTGCCGTCGACCTCGACGGCGCAATCGGACTGGACCCGGCGCCGGAGCTCGCGGCGTTGCCGGAACGGCGGCCGGCCGTCGAGCGGCTTCAAGGCGCCGGCTTCGTCGCGCTCGAAGCGCACGCGCGGCGGCTCGCCGGTCGTGCCGTGCTCGCGCGGATCGGCGATCTCCCGCATCCACCACTCGAGATGCGCCTCGAGCGCCGCCCAGCTCGCGAAGACATGGCCGGCGATGGCGTTGCCCTTGACGTAGCCGACGCCGCGCTCGTCCTTGCCTTTCGTCCGCGCCCGATAGGGCGCGCAGGCGCGCGGCCGGAAGCCCCAATAGCGCGCGAACGCGTTCAGGCGCTCGTTGAAGCGGACCTCGCGGGTCGCCGCGTCGCGGTGCTCGACCAGCGCCCGCGCGTTGTCGAGCAGCACTTCCTGCGGTACCCCGCCGAAATGCCGGAACGCCGCTTCGAGCCCGTCGAACCACGATGATTGCCGCTCGTGCCGGAACGCCCGCACGAGCACCCGACGCGAGTAGCCGAGCGTCGCGACGAAAAGATAGACCCGAACCCTCTCGCTCCCGATCGCCACCCGCGTCTCGCCGAAATCGATCTGGAGCTGCTTGCCCGGCGGGGTCTCGAACCGCACCGTCGCCCGGGCCTCGGCCCGCAGCGCCTGGCGCAACGGTGCCACCGCCCGCTCCACCGTGCGCAGCGAGACCGCGATCCGGTGCTCCCGCAGCAGCTCCTGGCGCACGACATCCGCATTGCCGCGGTGCTGCCGGAAGCGCTCCGACAGCCAGGCCTCGAGCCCATCGAGCCGGCCGGCGCGCCGCGGCTTCCGGTAACCCACCCAGCCGCCGGCCTCGATGTAGCGCCTCACCGTCGTCCGGCTGCATCCCAGCTCCGCCGCGATCCGCCTCGCCCCCCAGCCGAGCCGATGCAGCCGGACCATCGCCGCGACCTCGTCCGGCGTCTCCATCACGTCCCCCCGCAGAGCCAAACCCCACGGAGATCCTTGCCCCTGATCCGATCCCACCATGAACTCCTCCTCCTTTCGGAGGGGCCAGTTCTTCATGTCGTCAGGGGG
>JADGGZ010000390.1 GCA_019689675.1 Rhodospirillales bacterium
CACGACCGTCGTCATCCATCCGCTGACCGACGACCGCCGCGTGCTGCCGCTGGAAAAGCGCGGCGAGATCATCACCGCGCACCCCGACTTCCAGCTCGTAATTTCCTACAACCCGGGCTATCAGAGCGTGCTCAAGGATCTCAAAGAGTCCACCAAACAACGCTTCGGTGCGATCGAATTCGGCTACCCGCCGGCAGCGGTGGAGGCTGAGATCGTTGCGCACGAGGCCGGCATTCCCCGCGCCGAGGCCGAGCGTCTGGTCGCCATCGCCGAACGCTCCCGCCGGCTGCGCGGGCACGGGCTGGACGAGGGGGCCTCGACGCGCACGCTGATCTATGCCGGCAGGCTGATGGCGCGCGGTGTGGGGCTGGAAGAGGCCTGCCGTGTCGCCCTGGTCCTGCCGATCACCGACGATCCCGACATCCGCGACGCGCTGATGGCAACGATCGCGGCGTCTGTGGGCGGATGACGGCATCGCAAACCGCTCCGCTCCGCCGCGCGCTTGCCGACCTGCTCGCCGGGCAGCCGCAACTCGGCGCCTCGCTCGATCTGCTCTGGCGCCAAGCCGAACGCGGTTTTCCAGGGGCAAGCCGAGAGCAATGGCTTGATGCCTGCCGCGAACTCACCCGCGCCGGCCTCGGCTCGGCCTGTCTGATCGCCTATCTGCGGCAAGCACCGAGCTGCGCCGCGCAACTCGGGCCGGAAGCGGCGGTGGCGCTGGGGCGGGCGGCGATCCGGATCGGCGGGCTTACCGGTCCTGCCGGGGCAGAGGCACTCTTGGGCGCGGCCGGGAAAGCGGCGCGCGTGCTCGGCGAAGCGAGTGCGTTCACCGACTGGCTCAACGTGATCGAGCGCCTCGCCGGGCTGGCGCCGGACGTGATCGGGCCGCTGCTCGATCATACCGAGACCGTGCTCGGCCATCTCGGGGTCAGGGGGCTGGAGAGTTGGGCGGTCAGCGGCATTCGCGCCGCCGGCGGCGATGCGCGCCGGCGGCAGCTGTTCTTCGCCTTGATCGACCCCGCGGCGCGGAGCTGGCTCGGGCGCGGGGTCGATGACCTTCATTTCAACATCGTCGAGCGGCGCATGGCGGCCTATCTCACGGCGCTTTGGAACATCCGGCCGCGGCTGCGCCCCCGCGCGGGCTCGGCCATCGACGTGCCGCGGCGGACCAGCTTCGACGGCAGCCTGATTTTTGTCCCCGAGACTTATCGCGGCTTCGGCGGCGCCCAGGCGGTTGCGCTCTATCGCGCCGCGCTGGCGCATATCGCGGCGCATTTGCGCTTCACGCAAGGGCGCTTTCCGCTCGGCCAGCTCAAACCCCTCCAGGTTGCAATCATCTCAGCGCTGGAGGATGCGCGCGTGGAGCGCCTCGCTATGGCCGAATTCCCCGGCCTGCGCAAGCTCTGGCTGCCCTTCCACGTGGTCTCGCCCCTCGGCGCCTCGACCGCGGCCGGCCTGATCGCGCGGCTTGCCCGTGCGTTGATCGACGATGATTACAAAGACTCTCATGCCTGGATCGAGAAGGCGCGGCGGCTCTTTGCCGAGCGGCCGGTGGAGCGGCACGACGCCGCCAGCATCCGCGCGATCGGCAGCATTCTCGGCAACGATCTCGGCCAGATGCGTGTGCCGTTCAATCCGCGCACCTATGTCACCGAGCCGCTTTATCGCGACGACAATCGCGGCCTTTGGGATTTCGGCGACGCCGCCGGCAACCCCGAAAGCGCGGAGATGCTGCAAGAAGCGGTGCGCATCGAGACCGAGGAGCGCGAGGAAGGACGGGCGGAACAAGCAGACGGGGCGAGCGAGGCGGAGGCCGGCCGTGCCCGTCCAATCACGGCGGAAGAGGAGGAGATCGGCACCGAGGTCGCCCGCTACCCGGAATGGGACTATCTGATCGGCCGCGAGCGTCCGGACTGGACGACTGTGTTGGAATTCGAGCCGGCGCTCGGCGGCCTGGGCCTGGTGGAGGCGATCCATGCGCGCCATCGCGGCCTTGTTGACAAGCTCTCGGCGCTCATCCGGGCCGCGAAGGTCAGCCGGCCGGAGCGTCTCCGCAGGCAAAAGGAGGGTGAGCGGCTGGATCTTGATGCCTGCATCGCCGCCGCAGTGGAACGCCGGCAGGGCGAGACCCCAGACCCGCGCGTTTACATGACCGTCACCCGCCGGGGCCGCGATCTTTCCACCCTCTTGCTGCTCGACGTCTCGCAATCCACTGCCGACCGCCTGCGCGGCGCCGCGGCGAGCGTGCTGGAGTTGGAGCGGGAAGCGACCGTGCTGCTCGCCCATGCCATGGCCGAGCTTGGCGACCCGTTCGCCATCCGCGCCTTTTGCTCCAATGGGCGCGAGGAGGTGCGTTATTATCGG
>JADGGZ010000391.1 GCA_019689675.1 Rhodospirillales bacterium
CGAGCTCGCCGAGGAGTGGAACCGCAGCCACGGGCGAGCGGCCGGCACGTGCGGCGTCACGGGACGCCGATCCCCGACCGAACGGTAGGAGCCGCCGCGCTAGACACGGGCGGGGAAGCCGGGCGTCGAGAGCACGCGTCCGTCGGCGAGGACGAGGAGCGCGTCGTAGCCGCGCAGCCGCGCCGTCCAGTGCGGCGCGCGGCCTCCACCCATCGCGAACGCCGCCGTCGCGTACGCGTCCGCGGCGCCGAGATCGGGACCCGTGACGGTGACCGAGAGGATCCCGCTCGGAGGCCGCCGCGAGTGCGGATCGATCACGTGCGGCCCCCGCGCGTAGGCGCCGGAGGTGGCGACCGCGAGGTCGCGCGTCTCGATCACCTTCGCGACCGCGTCGCGCAGCAGCGGATGCTGGATGCCGACGCGCCAGCACCAGGCGGGCGCCGCCCGGCCGCGCAGGCGCATGTCGCCTCCGGCGCTGAGCGCGTAGTTGCGCGCGCCCGAGGCCTCGAGGATCGCGGCGGCGCGGTCGACCGCCCAGCCCTTGACGAAGCCGGACGGGTCGAGGAGGTCCGGGGAGGCGGCGCGCGCGTCGAAGAAGCCGTCCGTCTCCTCGCGCAGCTCCTCGCAGCGCGCGAGCACCTCCCGCACCTCCGGCCGCGCACCGGCGAGGTCGAGCTCGCCGCGGTTGAGCCTGCTGATCTCGCTGTCCTCGCGGTAGGTGCTGAACGTCGCATCCACCCAGCGGAGCCAGTCGAAGACCTCCTCGAGCACGGCCTCGCCGAGATCCTCGTCGCGGAGGTCGGCGACGACCGGCATGCCCATGACGTGCTCCACCCGGCGGAGACCCGGGAGCGTCGCCATCAGATGCTCTTCGCCTTCAGCAGCGCGGACTGGAGCGACTCGACGAACGCCATGCTCGTGTCGGTCGCGCCCGAGATCAGGTCGACGTTCGGGCTGTAGTGCGCCCGCAGGGCCTCCTGCTCGAGCAGCGGCAGCGCCTGCTGGTTGATGAACACCGAGCGGTCGGTGTGATCGGGGTAGACGGGAACGTCGAGACCGACGATCGCGCGCTTGACCGTCCGGTGCGCGCCGACGATGGTGGTGGTCTTCTTGACGACGAGCGTCACCTGGAGCGGCCCCCAGCGGCCTGCGTAGGCCTCGCCGCCCGCGACACGCTTCGTCACGGTGACGACGCGCCGCTTCGGCTTCGCCTTCGGCTTGCCCTGGGCGAGGGCAGCGGCCGCGGCGTTCCCGGCGGGAACCGCGAGGGCAGCTGCCGCGACCGTCGCCGTGAGTGCTCTTCTCATCGAGTGGCCTCCTATTCGGTCAGAGGACGAAACGCTCGGCGTGGATGCGGCGACGCGGGACACCCGCCCGCCGGACTTCGCGCCTGACGAGGTCGGCGAGCGCCGGCGGGCCGCAGACGAAGACCTCCCGCTCGGCCACGTCCGGAACGAGCTCGCGCAGGTGCGACGCGGTGAGCAGACGGCTCCCCTCGGGAGTGCGATGGTCTCCGACGACCTCGTGCAGCGCGAAGCCGTTCCGAGCGGCGAGCTCGCGCAGCTCGTCGCCGAGCACCAGTTCCTCCTCCGCGACGACGCGGTAGACGACGACGACGTCGCCGCGCAGCTCCTCGAGGAGCGCGCGGATCGGGGTCACGCCGATCCCGCCAGCCACGAGCAGCAGCTTCTCGCAGCGACGCGCGTCGGCCGTGAACACGCCGAACGGCCCCTCCGCGAGCACGCGCGTTCCGACCGGAACGTCGGCCATCCGCGCGCTGTGGTCGCCGAGCGCCTTCACCGTGATCCGCAGCGAGCGGCCGTCGGGGGCCGCCGAGAGCGAGAAGGGGTGCGCAGCCCACCAGCGCCCGTGCGCGAGGAACCGCCAGAGGAAGAACTGCCCCGGCCGCGCGCGGAGCCGCTCGAGCCGGCGCCCCTCGATCCGGAGCGACACCACCCCCGGCCCCTCGGCGACCACCTCGGCCACGCGCAGTCGGTGGCGAACGCAGCCGAGCACGGGCGCGGCGACGCGGAAGCCGAGCAGGAGCGCGAGCGTCGCCGCGTTGAGGGAGCGCCAGTAGTCGGCCGCGATCGTGTCGAGGACGAGCTCGTTGCCGGTCGGGATCTGGTGGAACCAGGCGAGCGCGATGCCCGCGTACGCGAGCAGGTGCGTCGCGTACCACCACTCGTACGGGAGCCGTCGCCGCGCGATCGCGTACGAGGTGCCGACCACGCCGGCGAGCGCGACGGTGCCCACGGTGGCAGTGACCATCCCCGGGTAGACGCCGCCCCCGATCATGGTGGAGAGCTCCCGCCACAGCGAGTAGCGGTCGAGGAGCGCGTACCCCCAGACGCTGAGCACG
>JADGGZ010000392.1 GCA_019689675.1 Rhodospirillales bacterium
GAGAGGCCGCCCCCGGAACGGCCGAAGGCGTAGCAGTGACCTCCGTCGCTTCCGTCCACCGCATAGAAGGAGGTTCCGTCGACCGAGCCGACTTCGGTGATCTGACCTGTGGCGCCAAGACGGGTGAGCATGGCTTGGTCGGAAGTGCCGAGTGCGTTCCAAGGCACGTGCGTCCCTGAACTGATGGCGGGCGGCACCGGCGGAGTGGCGCCGTTCGCACCGGTGGTCAAGAGGACGAACGCTGCGATCGCGGCCAGGAGGACTGCGCTACCGCCCGCGTATGCGACTTTCTTCATCGGTGGTCTCCTTGTCTACGGGAAGATGAGCGCGCGTCCCTGGAGGTAGTTGTACGTCTCGGTGCCTCCGCTGGTGTGCGCAACCACAGCGCGGTTGTAGTGGCCCGGGCAGACGTCCGACCAGAGGAGCGTGTAAGTGGAGAACGACTCACCCCCAGTGAACAGCCGGCCGTATACGTTTCCGTCCGCCTGACAGAGGAAGCCGAGAATCCAGGCGCTACGACCGCTGTTCCAATCCGCCTGCGAGTAGTCCCAGTAGTTCCAGCCGCTGCAGGCAAGTCCAGCGACCGAGCCGGAAAAGCATGAGCCGGAAGGCGGACTGTTGGCCGTCAGGTTCGCGTAGCCGAAGTAGTCGACAGTCGTTGCGAGCGCCACCGGTGCCGTGACTATTGCCACAAGCACTACGACCGTTGCAGCGACCACGGAGCGCCGCCTCAGCAGCGACCTCCTCAGCGTTCTCATAGATCCCACCCCCGGGGGTAGATCGTTGACAAGAGAAGGCTCATAGGGTAGCAATCCTAGGGGTTGTTAGTCAAGGTATGAATCCTTCCAGGTCGAATCCGTCTTCAAAGGGAGGAACCGGTGAACTTGACAGTCGGGAGCAGTGACCTGATCGCGGCGCACGCGCCGATCGGTGATCGCAGGAACTCGTCGCGTCGGCGCGGAAAGGCGGCGGCGCTTGTGGCGGCTCTCGCGTCGGCTGCTGCTCTGGTAGGAGCCGCAGATGCGAGAGCCGGCTACTGGGATTACTCCGGTTACCTCTCGCAGGGGTCGACCTACTGGGAGGAGGGTGTCTTCCCCTACACCCGGGGCATCCGCCTGAGCCGTACGGCGTGCGGCACCAAGATGCAGCTCGACAAATGGGCCGGCGCGGGTGACGCGCGCAGTCCAATACTGCTCCGGGATCTGCAATCGAGAAGTGCACCACTCGCGGCACCGCTGATCGCGTCCGGGCCGGTTTCGAGGCTCGGGTCGATCACGAAGTCGAGCGAGAGGTGCGGAGGTGCGGAGCGCGTTGGAGTGGGCGCAGGTGCGGGCGTTGGCGGCGGACGGGATCTCGCAACGGGAGATCGCGGCGCGGCTGGGTATCAATCGGGGCACGGTGGCACGGCTGGCGGCGGCGGATGAGCCGCCGCGGTGCCGGCGGGCGTCGCAGGGGTCGCAGCTCGATCCACTCGAGCCGGTGCTGCGGCGGCTGCTGGAGGAGTGGCCGCAGATCAAGGCGCCGCGGCTGACCGAGATCCTGCGCGACGACTACGGCTACACCGGCTCGCTGCGACTGGTGCAGGAGCGGTTACGCGAGCTGCGGCCGCGGCAGGTGCGGCCGGCGCAGCGGACCGGCTATCGGCCGGGCCAGGTGCTGCAGCTCGACTGGGCCGAGCTGCCGACGCGGCCGCGGATCGCGGGGCGGGAGCGGCGCGTGTACGCGCTGATCGCTGCGTTGCCGTACTCGGGCGCGCAGACAGCCTTCTTCTCGCTCGACCTGATGCTGGAGTCGTTCCTCGAGGGGCATGTGCGGGCGCTGGAGTGGCTGGGCGGTGTGCCGCGCGAGTGCGTCTACGACAACCACTTGACGCGACTCAGCTCGCTCGTCCCAGAGAAACGCGAGCAACCGCGCGAGGCCGTCGAACGCCCGAAGCGCCGGCTCAGTCCGCTGCCAGCGCCGGAACTCGGCTGCCAGCCGCCCCCGCACAAGCAGCCGCCACTCCTCCTCCAGCGCGAGCAGGGGCACCTGATCCACGAATGCTGTTCTTCCCGGGCGGCACCCTTCAGACGCCAACCATCGCAACCCAGCGATTGCGGCGAGCCGAGTCGCGGCGACCGGTGGGAAAAGGTCGACCGAGACCGGACGTGAGTCGGCGGTCACTTGCCGCTGGCGGCCGCGACCTGACGTTCGACGGTTGCGAGCCAGCCGGCTCCGCGGTTGACTCCGGTCGCTTCGGCGAGGGCGGCCCGCAGCGAGAGATTGCTGGAGCGGCTGAAGCCCCCGTAGACGACATGCCAGACGTTGCGGTCGTCCTGCCTCACCTGCAGCGAGTAGCCGGAGGGGGCGTG
>JADGGZ010000393.1 GCA_019689675.1 Rhodospirillales bacterium
CGATGTCGCCCGCGTCGAGCACCCGTCCCTTCTTCAGGGTGCGCGTGCCCGCCTTGGTGCTGTGAGCGAGAATCGCGCCTTCGGCTTCGGCGAGCGGGACGGGGCCGAATTTCATCGCCGCAGCACCGCGGTGATCTGGGCGAGGATCGAGACCGCGATCTCGGCCGGCGAGACCGCGTTGATGTCGAGCCCGACGGGCCCGTGGATGCGGGCGAGGGCGGCCTCGTCGAATCCCGCCTCGCGCAGCCGGCCGAGCCGCGCGGCGTGCGTCTTTTTGGAGCCGAGCGCGCCGATGTAGAACGCCTCGGAGCGCAGCGCCGAGATGAGCGCGGGGTCGTCGATCTTGGGATCGTGCGTCAGCGTCACGACGGCGGTGCGGCGGTCGGGCTTCAGGCGCTCGAACGCCTCGTCCGGCCAGTCGGTGACGAGGGTGACGCCGGGAAAGCGCGCCTCCGTCGCGAAGGCGCTGCGCGGATCGATCACGGTGACGGCATAGCCGGCGAGCGCCGCCATCTGCGTCAGCGGCTGCGCGATATGCGCGGCGCCGACGATGAAGCAGCGCAGCGGCGGGTTCCAGACTTCGATGAAGCGCCCGTTCTCGGTGCGGCTCTTGTCCTCGCGGAGGGCGCGCGCCACCGCCTCCATCGTCGCGTCGTCGAGCGCGAGGTCGCCGTTCATGCGGCCGTCCTCGACATAGGTCTGCGCGCCGGTCTCGAGATCGGTCACGAGCGCCGCCGAACGGCCCTCGCGGCGCGCGGCGAGCGCGCGGCGGAGAAGGGCGATCCTCATTCGAGCCTCTCGACGAAGACCTGGACCTTGCCGCCGCAGGCGAGACCCACCTCCCAGGCCTGCTCGTTGGTGACGCCGAAATCGAGAAGGCGTGGCTTGCCGTCGGCGATGGTCGCGAGCGCCTCGGTCACGACCGCCCCCTCGATGCAGCCGCCCGAGACCGAGCCGACGAAGGCGCCGCCTTCCTCGACCGCGAGCTTGGCGCCGACGGGCCGGGGCGAGGAGCCCCACGTCGTCACCACGGTCGCGACCGCGACGCGCTTTCCTTCATCGTGCCATTTCAACGCTTCGCTCAGGACAGCTTCGGTGTCGTCCATCTTTCCTCCGCGAGGGCGGCGAGGAGGGCCTCGAGGCTCTCCAGATTGTGCACCGGCCGAAATTCGTCGACATGCGGCAGGATCGCGCGCACCCCTTGTGATTTGGGCTCGAACCCCTCCCAGCGCAACAGCGGATTGAGCCAAATGAGGCGGCGGCAGGAGCGGTGGAGGCGGTCCATCTCCTTGGCGAGGAGCGGCCCTCCTTCGCGGTCGAGCCCGTCGGAGATGAAGAGGACGACCGCGCCCTGCCCCAGGACGCGGCGCGACCAGAGGCGGTTGAACTCGGCGATCGAGGTGCCGATGCGCGTCCCGCCCGACCAGTCCTCGACCGCGCCGGCGATCTGGTCGAGCGCGACGTCGACGTCCTTGTGACGGAGGTACCGCGTCACGTTGGTGAGGCGCGTCCCGAAGAGGAAGGTCGAGACGCGGTCGCGGTCGTTCGTCACCGCGTGGACGAAGTGGAGGAAGATGCGGCTGTAGCGGCTCATCGAGCCGGAGATGTCGCAGAGGACGACGAGGGGCGGCGGCCGCGTGCGGCGGCGCTTCTTGCGGAGCTGGATGATGTCGGCCGAGCGGAGCGCGGCGCGCAGCGTAGCGCGCATGTCGGCGCGCGCGCCCGCGGGGTCGGGGCGGAAGCGGCGCGTCGGCGCCTCGCGGATGGGAAGACGCATCCTCGCGAGCAGCGCCTTCGCCTCGGTCAGCTCCTCCAGGGACATCTTCTCGAAATCCATCTTGCGGAGGACCTCCTGCGCCGAGAAGGTGAGCGCGGAGTCGATCTCGACCTCGCTCTCCTCGGCGTCGCGCGCATGGTGGTCGCGATGTCCCGGATGGAGCGCCTCCGCGAGGCGCCGGATGAGCTCGGGCCCCGCCTCGTCCGGCACGCGGAGCTGCGGCAGCACCATCGACATCATCTTCTCGAGGAGCTGCGGGTTGCGCCAGAAGACGTGGAACGCCTGGTCGAAGAGCGCGCGCTGGTCGTGCCGGTTGACGAAGACGGCGTGGAGCGTCCAGTAGAAATCGGCCCGCGAGCCGATGCCGACCGCACGCACCGCCTCGACCGCGCGCAGCACCTGGCCCGGCCCCACGGGGAGGCCGGCGGCGCGGAGCGTACGCCCGAAATGCATGAGGTTGGCGAGGAGCTGGCCGCTCATCCTCCACTCATACCGCCGCCGCCGCGCCTGAAAGAACAGGTGATTTACAGGATCCGACGCCCGTGGGCGCGCATGGCTCGGTTGCGA
>JADGGZ010000086.1 GCA_019689675.1 Rhodospirillales bacterium
ATCGACGGGCAGAGCATCGTCTTCAACGCGCACTACCTCACCTATTTCGACACCACGATCACCGAGTTCATGCGCTGGCTCGGCTACGACTACGTCGGCGAGGTGAAGGAGACCGGCAAGGACTTTCACACGGTCAAGACTCTCGTCGAGTACAAGGCGCCGATCTATTTCGACGAGGAGATCGAGGTCGCGGTGAAGGCGGCGCGGATCGGAACCTCGAGCCTCACCTTCGCCCTCGCGATCTTCGGGCGCGACGGCAACGATCTCCGCGCCACGGGAGAGGTCGTCTGGGTCTTCACCGACCAGAAGACGCGAAAGACAGTGCCGGTGCCCGACAAGCTGCGCACCCTCATCGCCGCGAAGACCGGCGCTTGACCCGCCGGACCTCAGTGCTTCACGAAAGAGAGGATCTCGGCCGCCAGCGATCTGATCTCCTCGCCGGCCGCGGAAGCAGGTGCCGTCTCGGTGATGCCGCACCCTTCGAAGAGCGCTGTCGCGAGCGCGACCCGGTTTCCGACGCGCGTCGCCGCGACCGGCACGCCGAGCGTAGCGAGGCGCTCGAGCATCGCCTCCGTGAGGCGGGCGCGCGGCGGCACGCGGTTCAGAACGAGGAGCGCCGGCACCTTTTCCGCCCGCGCGAGTTCGAGCGTCGGCTTCGTCGCCCAGACATCCAGCGGAGAGGGCTGCACGGGCACGACCACGAGCGAGGCGGCGCGAACGGCGATCCGCGCCTCGGTTTCGGCGTGGGGCGGCGAGTCGACGAGGACGATGTCGTGAAGGCGCGATTGGCGCTCGACCTCCGCCTGCGTTCGCCAGCCGGCGATGCGGGAGATGTCGAGCCCGTTCCGGGCGCCGCGCTGCTCCGCCCAGGCCGAGAGGCTCGCTTGCGGATCGATGTCGAGAACCGCGACCCTCTTTCCCATTCCCGCCCAGGCGACGGCGAGATGTGCGGCGAGCGTGGTCTTCCCCGCACCCCCCTTCTGCTGCGCAACAGTGATGACGACACCCATGCGCCGCATTGTGCGGTGCACCCACGCCGGTGTCGAGGATGAGGATCGAGAAGCCGACGCCGGAAGCGATCGCGCGGGCCGCTTCGGTGCTCCGCGAGGGAGGCCTCGTGGCCTTCCCGACCGAGACAGTCTACGGAGTCGCGGGCGATGCGACGAACGATCGCGCGGTTGCGGCGATTTTCGCAGCGAAGCAGCGGCCGCGCTTCAATCCGCTCATCAGCCACGTCGCCGATCTCGAAGCGGCACGGCGACTCGGGCGATTCGACGCGCGTGCCGAAGATCTCGCGGCGCGGTTCTGGCCGGGCCCGCTGACGCTCGTCGTGCCTCGGTTGCCGACGAGCCCGGTTTCGCTTCTCGCGACCGCCGGCCTCGACACTGTCGCGGTGCGGGTCCCGGACCATCCTGTCGCGAGCGCATTGCTGCGTGCCGTCGGCCTGCCCCTTGCGGCGCCCAGCGCGAACCGTTCCGGCCGCGTCTCGCCGACGACCGCCGCCCATGTCGCCGAGGAGCTCGGCGACAGCGTCGCGATGATCCTCGACGGCGGCCCCTGCAGGGTCGGCGTCGAATCGACCGTGCTCGATCTCACGACGGACCCGCCGACGCTGCTTCGACCGGGCGGCGTTCCCATGGAGGCGCTCGGCTTGGTTCAGCTTCCGAGCGATGCCGGCTCGGCGCCGCGCTCGCCCGGAATGCTGACCAGCCACTACGCGCCGCGCCTCGCGGTTCGGCTCGACGCGACGGAGGCGCGGCCGGGGGAAGCGCTTCTCGCTTTCGGACCCGGCGAGGCCCCTCCCGGCTTCGCGGCCGTTCGCTGGCTCAGCCGTTCGGGCGATCTCGTCGAAGCGGCGGCCAACCTCTTTGCGGCCTTGCGCGCGCTCGACCGACCCGAGTATGCCGGAATCGCCGTGATGCCGATTCCGGAAGAAGGGCTCGGCCGGGCGATCAATGATCGGCTGCGCCGCGCCGCCGCGCCGAGAGAGGTGGAATGAGCGTCCTCGACAAGATTCGCGAGGTGGTCGGTCCGAAGGGCTTCCTCGACTCGCCCGAGGCGATGGAACCGCATCTCGTCGAATGGCGCGGCCTCTTCCGCGGCAACGCCGCGGCCGTGGTGAAGCCGGCCTCCACCGACGAGGTGGCTGCGGTCGTAAGGCTTTGCGCCGAGGCGAAGCTGCCGATCGTGCCGCAGGGCGGGAACACCGGCCTCGTCGGCGGCGGCGTGCCTTGGGAGGACGGTCGCAGCATCGTGCTCTCCCTCGCCCGCATGGACCGGATCCGGGCGATCGACCCGCTCAATCACACGATCACGGCGGAGGCAGGCTGCATCCTCGCGGACCTGCAGAAGGCGGCAGAGGAAAACGACCGGCTTTTCCCGCTGAGCCTCGGCGCGGAAGGAACTTGTCGGATCGGCGGCAATCTCTCGACCAATGCCGGCGGGGTCGGGGTCCTTCGGTACGGCAACGCGCGCGATCTCACGCTCGGCCTCGAGGTGGTGCTGCCCGACGGCCGCGTCTGGGACGGCTTGCGCGGGCTCAGAAAAGACAACACCGGCTACGACCTCAAGCAGCTCTTCATCGGCGCCGAAGGCACGCTCGGCATCATCACGGCGGCGACGATGAAGCTCTTTCCGCGGCCGCGCCAAGTCGAGACCGCCTTCCTCGCGCTCCGCCGCGTCGAGGACGTCATGGAAGTCTTCGCTCGGGCGCGCGCCGCCTCGAGCGATCTCCTCACCGCGTTCGAGCTGATCCCGCGCTTCGGGCTCGAAATCTCGATAAAGCACGTTCCGGGAGTCGTCGATCCGCTGGCGACGGCCTATCCCTGGTACGCGCTCCTCGAAGTCTCATCCAGCCAGACCGAGACGCGGCTCCGCGATGCGCTCGAAGCCTTTCTCGGCGAGACGATCGAAGCGGGGCTCGTCGCCGACGGCGTCATCGCGGAAAGCGGGGCGCAGGCGCTGGATCTCTGGCGTATTCGCGAGGCGATCGTCATGGCGCAGGCGCACGAGGGAGGCTCGATCAAGCACGACGTCTCGGTGCCGGTGAGCCGCGTCGCCGACTTCATCACGGAGACGTCCGAAGCCGTCGCGAAGCGCCTTCCCGGCATCCGCCCCGTCGCCTTCGGCCATGTCGGCGACGGCAACATCCACTTCAACCTGTCCCAGCCTGTCGGGATGGAGAAGGAGGCCTTTCTCGCGCTCTGGGAGGAGATGAACCGCATCGTGCACGACGCGGTCGCCGCCCGCGGCGGGTCGATCAGCGCCGAGCACGGCATCGGCCGGCTGAAGCGGCACGAGCTGCCGCGCTACAAGTCGGCGCTCGAGCTCGAGCTGATGGCGCGCGTGAAACGGGCGCTCGATCCCGAGAACCTCATGAACCCCGGCAAGATCCTCCCCGAGTAGCCCGTTGCCCGACTATCTGCCGTTTCCTGAAGGACCGTTCCGCCTCGCGATGGGGCTCCTGAGCCTCGATCCCGCGGATTGGATCGAGATCGACGAGAACTTCGTCGAAGAGCTGCGCCTCAAGCGGCGCCTTCTCGCAGAGCGGCACGAGGAGTGCTTCCTCGCCCTGCCCGGCTCCGAGCCGGGAGGCGCCGAAACCCTCGAGATGCTGGCCGAACATCTCCCCACGCGCTTTCCCGGGATCTATCGGCGCGAAGGAGAAGTGCTTCTCATCGAACCTCTCGGGGAGCGCCACGAGCTGCGCCGCTCCGATCTCCATCCGCTCGACCTCGCGGGGCGGCTCGTGCAGGAGGATCTCTGCCTCATGCGCGCGGAGGGCGACTCCTACGTCCTCGCCGCGCTCTCGGTCTGCTTCCCGTCGCGCTGGCGCATCGCGGAGAAGCTCGGCAAGCCGCTCGCCGCCATACACGAGCCGGTCGCTTTCTACGACGAGAAGCTGGCGCGGCCGGTCGACCGCTTCTTCGGGCTCCTCAAGGAGGACAAGCCGGTCCAGCGACTTAACTGGAACCTTCTCGACGACCGCGCCCTTTTTCAGCCGGGTGGCCACAACCGCAAGGAGCGCGATCCGAGCATCACCGCCGAGAATGCCGGCGAGCGACTCTTCATCCGCGTCGAGCGGCAGACGCTCCGGCGACTGCCGCGCACGAAGGACGTCCTTTTCGGCATCCGGACCTACGTGCGTCCGCTTGCTCACATCGCGGAGCGTCCCCTCGATTGTCGGCGCCTCGCGGAGGCCATGCGCGCGCTTCCGGAGCCGACCTTCCGCTACAAGAGCTTCCCCGTTTTCGCCGAGGCGGCGCTCGCCTGGCTCGATCGGCACGCCGCGGCCGCGCCGGTCAGAACAGCTTCTTGAGGAAGAAGCCGCGCTTCCATTTCGCGGGGATCGAAACCGTGATCTGGTCACCCGGAAAGTTCGCGGGCAGCGGCGGCACGGGCGAGGCGCGCCGCAGCATGTCGAGCGTCGCCTGGTCGAGCGAGGCGTAGCCGGAGCTGCGCTCGATCCGCGCGGCGCGGACCGTGCCGTCGCGCTCGATGGTGAAGGTGACGAGCGTCGTGCCGCGATCCTCCTTGCCGCGGTTCTCGGGCCAGCGCTGATGCTTCAAGAGATGGCGCCGTAGCCGCTCGAAGTATTCGTCCCCTGGCCCTTCCGCTCCCTCGCCGAGGGCACCCTCGCCACCGCCCGCGATGCCGCGGCCTTGTCCCGCATTGCCGCTCGTCCCCGTCTCGGCGGGCGCACGCGCTGTCATGCCCGCGCCGCTCGCGGCCCCCGGCGTCGCCTTCGCGGGCGGATTCGGCGCCGCTTCAGCCTCCGTCTCGCGCGGCGGGCGCGGCTTCGCACGTGGCACCGGCGGCGCGGATACGGCCTTCGGCTTCTCGGGGATTTGGCCGAGCTCGCGTTTCGATACCGACGGCGACGCGATTGGCGCCTGCTTTGTCGAGGCCTCGCTCGGTCGTGCCTCCTCTTCACTCTCGCCAGGCGGGGCCGAGCGGCTCTCCGGAGCCGTTGCCGAGGCGTCGTCGCCGCCGCCCCCAGCCCCCGAGCCCGCGGCGCCCGACGTCCCGGGCTCAGCGAAGAGCAAGGTCGCGACCACCGGCAAGGGCGCGTCGGAGTCGCAGCCGATCGGCAAGAGGAACGCCGCCAGCATGAGCCCGTGGCAGAATAGCGAGGCAGCGATCGAACGCGCCGCTGGATGCTGCCGCTCGGTCGCTGCGGAGCCGGACGAACGAGCAAACCGGCGATCGTCGTCTCTCATCGTGGACCCTGCCGTGGGCCGGAGTTTTCTGGCCCGGTTCGGCAGATAGAACGCGCGCCCTGCTACTCCATCCCCAGAAGGCGGTAGATCCGCCGGGTATAGGCGCCGAAATCCTCGTGCGTCTTGATATCGAGACTGCGGGGATGCGGCAGGGAGACCGTGAAATTGTCGGCCATCCGCGCCGGCCCGGCGGTGAGCACCACGACCCGCGTGCCGAGGAAGACGGCCTCGCCGATTCCGTGCGTGACGAAGACGATCGTCTTGCGGCTCTCGCGCCAGATGCGCAGGAGCTCGAGATTCATCTTCTCCCGGGTGAGCGCGTCGAGAGCGCCGAACGGCTCGTCCATGAGGATGAGCTTCGGGTCATGCACGAGCGCTCGCGCGATCGCCGCGCGCTGCTGCATGCCGCCCGAGAGCTCATAGGGATACTTGGCCTCGAACCCTCCAAGCCCGACCAGCGCGAGAAGCTCGCGCGCACGCTCCCGCGCCTCCCGCATCGGCAGACCGAGGATCTCGGCCGGCAGGAGGACGTTGTCGATGATCCGCCGCCATTTGAGCAGCAGCGGCTGCTGGAACACCATCCCGACATCGCGCGCGGGATCGAACGGATGCTCCGGACTGCCGATACGGACCGTCCCGGCATCGGCCGGATGGAGCCCTGCCAGAATCTTGAGCACGGTGGTCTTCCCGCAGCCCGAAGGGCCGACGAGCGAGACGAGCTCTCCCTCGCCGACGTCGAACGTCACGTCCGAGACCGCGAGAAACTCCTCGCGTCCGCGTCGGTACAGCTTGCGGACGCCGGCGAGGTGGATGAAGGCGCTCATCCGAGCCGCGCGTCGCGCACGAGGACGAGCCGTTCGAGCCCCAGCACCAGGCCGTAGAGGACGACGCCGATGAGGGTGATGAGGATCACCGCCATGAACATCGCCGGCGTGTCGAGCGTCACCTGCACCTGGAGCATCAGATATCCGAGACCGCGATCGGAGCCGAGGAACTCGCCGACGATCGCGCCGGCAACCGCGAGCACGGCCGCCACCTTCATGCCCGAGAAGATGTAGGGCAGCGCGCCCGGCAGCTGGATCTTGAGAAAGATCTGCCAGCGCGAGCCGTGAAGCGAGCGCACGAGATCGAGAAGGTCCGGCTCGACCTCGCGCAACCCGCGCGCTGTCGTGAGCACGATCGGGAAGAAGCAGATCGAGAACGCGATGAGGATGTTCGGCCCGATCCCGTAGCTGAACCAGACGATGATCAGCGGCCCCAACGCGACCTTCGGGATCATGTTGAGGCTCACGAGGAGCGGCATCAGCCACATCTCGAGCAGTCGCGACCAGGAGAACAGCATCGCGAGCACGACCCCGCTCCCCACGGCCAGGATGTAGCCGCCGAAGATCTCGCCGGCGGTCACGGCGATGTTTTCGATCCACCGGTAATTGGGAACCAGCAGCGCCTTCGCGGTCTCCCAGGGCGAAGGCATCACGATCTTCGGCACGTCCCCGAGCACGACGAAGAAATGCCAGGCGAGCACGAGAAGGAGGTGGCTCAGCACGGCAATCGTGTAGCGCTGGACCGCTTCGCGCGTACCGCTCATGAGATGCGGACGACCACGCTGGAGTCGTAGGTAAGGGCCGCGTTGACGAAGCGATTGCCGTTTCTGACGTAGTGCATCGCCACTGCCCGGCGCCACCGGTCGGAATTGTTGTCCGCGGACTGATGGAACACGTTTCCGTGGTGGAACGAAACGCCGCCCTTCGGCACCGGCGCCGGCGTCATCGGGACCTTCCTCGCGACCTCCTCCGGGATGAGGAGATTGAACGGCTGTCCCTCCGGCGCGACGTGAGAAACGAGCGGCTCCTTGTGGGTTCCCTCTCCGAAGTGCATGCACCCGTTCTCGAGATCGGCATCGTCGAGCGCGACCCACGCCGTGACGAGCCCCTCGGGGTCCTCGGGACCGAAGTACCAATTGTCCTGATGCACCGGCTTCGGACCGCCGCCGCGCGGCGGCTTGAAGAAGACCTGGCTGAACACCACCGAAACGCCCTTGCCGATGAGCGTCTCGACAAGCTCGACGAGCGTGGGTTTAGCCGCGAGCCGCCGGATGGCCGGGCGATGGAAGACCGGGTTGTCGAGCTTGCGGAGAACCGTGGCGTGCTTCACGCCCGAGTCGACGTACCAGCGCCGCTCGGCCGGCGACAGTTCGGCAAGAAACTCTTCGCCCCATGCGTGGATGTCGGCAATCGCCTCGTCCATCTCCGCCGCCGAGAAGACACCCGGGACGGTGACGTGGCCGCGCTCGGCGTATCGGGCTGTCAGCTCAGCCATCTCGAGAGATTTTCGCGCACGAAGAGGTCGTCATTGAGGTGCGGATAGAGCCGGTAGACGCGGTCGATCTCTTCCGCCTGACCGGGCGAGAGTCCTTCCTTCGGATCGAGGCACCAGATGCCCTCGAGCAAACCCTGACGGCGGAGGACCTCATGGCAGCCGGCAATGACGCCATGAAAATCGTTGGCCGCATCGAAGAAGGCGGCGTTCGATTCCGTCACTTCGGCCTCGAGCTCGAGAAGCTCCGCCTCGATCCGCCCCGCCGCGACACTGGCGTGGATGCGGTCGAGGAGCTCCACCGCCTTTTTGGTCCAGACGCTCCAGTGGCCGAGAAGCCCGCCCTTGATGCGGACGGTCTTGCCCGCCACCCGGAACGGCATCAGGAGATCGAGGACGATATGGTCGTCGTTGCCGGTGTAGAGCGTGACGCGCTCCTCCGCCCCGGCCTCGACGAGGCCGCGAACGACGTCGAGCGTCCGATAGCGGTTGAACGGCGCGACCTTGATCGCGACGACGTTGTCGATCGATGCGAAGCGCCGCCAGAACGAATGCCTGAGAACGACGCCGCCAACCGCCGGCTGAAGATAGAAGCCGACGAGCGGCATCTCGCGCGCCACCGCTTGGCAATGCTCGACGAGCTCGTCTTCCGATGCACCCTTCATCGCGGCGAGTGAGAGGAGCACGGCGTGATAGCCGAGGCCGCGCGCAAGCTGCGCCTCCCGAACCGCCTGCTTGGTGCGGCCGGCAGCGCCGGCGATCAGCACGAGCGGACGATCAGTCCAGCTCCGCGCAGTCTCCACCGCCAGGCGCAGCACCGGCTCGAACAAGCCGACCTCGCGTATAGCGAACTGCGTCGTATGAACGCCGACCGCGAGGCCGCCGGCACCCGCGTCGATGTAGTAGCGCGCAAGCGCGCGCTGCCGGCGCTCGTCGAGGCGGCGATCAGCGGTGAGCGCGAGCGGATGCGCCGGAATCACCACGCCGCGGCGAAGAGTTTCGAGGACCGGCGTCGGCCAGTCGCTCCAATGAAGTCCCATGATTGACGTTCCCGAAGCCGCGCCACTATCGTACAGGTAACCACATAGTTACAAGAGAGGATCGCCCATGCGCAGTGCTCTGCTCGCCGCCATTGCCGCCGTGGCGCTCGCGGCGCCGGCTGCCGCACAGACGAAGATCACGGTGGCGCTAAACTGGGTCGCGGGCGGCGATCATGCGCCGCTCTACTGGGCGCAGCGCACCGGCCTCTACAAGGCCGAAGGGCTCGATGTCGAGATCGAACAAGGCCGCGGATCGGCGGCTTCGGCGCAGCGCGTCGCAGCGGGCGCGGCTCAGATCGGCATCTCCGACATGGGCGTCGTCCTCACCGCGATCGGCAAGGGCGCCGACCTCGTCGCCGTCGAGAACATCTACGCCAACTCGCCGCAGGGCCTCTATTGGGTCAAGAGCTCGGGCATCAAAGGCGTCAAGGACATGAAGGGCAAGAAGATCGGCAACCCGCCGGGCGACGCCGCGCGCGCGATGTGGCCGGCGCTCGCCCAGGCGAACGGCCTCGATCCGAAGTCCGTGACGTGGGTCAACATCGACGCGAACGCCAAACTCGGCGCGCTCAAGGCCGGCACGATCGACGTCACCACGTCGTTCTACAATCTGCACCACGTCTTCGCGCGCGAGCTCGGCGCCGATATGGGCTTCCTCGCCTGGCGAGACATCGGGCTCAATCCCTACGGCAACTCTTTCGTGGCCAACGGCGACTTCCTCCGGAAGAACAAGGAGGCGGTCGGGAAGTTCGTCAAAGTGACGCAGAAGGCCTATGCCGAGTGCGTCAAGAACGAGAAGCCGTGCATCGAGGCGCTCGTGGCGGCGAACGGCGCCCTGCTCATCGACAACGAGACCACCAACTGGCACCTCGTCAAGGTGCTGATGAGCGACGAAATCTCGCGCAAGGTCGCGCTCGGCTGGCACGACGACAAGCGCATGGCGAACGACTACGAGCTCGTGAAGACCTATCTCGGCATCGAGAAGCCGTACGACGTCAAGAAGGTCTACACGAACGAGTTCCTCGACAAGTCGATCAAGATGACCGCGGTCGAGCCGCCGAAGTTCTGAGCGAAAAACCGTCAGCGCGCCGTCGTCTCGAACTTGACGACGTAGGTGCGCTGCAGCGGGAAGTAGTTGTCGTCCGAGACGAGATAGATCGCGGCGCGGCCGTCGGGGAGCGGCCGCGTCGCGACCGCCTCGAAATTGTCGGCGAGCCCGGGCGCCGAGAGCTCGACGAGGCTCTCGCCATGGAGCCGCCCGCCGGCGCGAATGGCCTCTCCGGGAACCCGACGCAGCCGCGCCCGGAACCCGCCGAGCACCGTCGCCGATCGCTCGAGCACGAGGAGATCGCCGTCCGGCAGCAGCGCCGCTCCTGCGACCTGCTGGCCATCGGTCGGCACATAGTCGAGCGACGCCCACTCCCCGGGCCTTCCAATCCAGGCGCGAAGCCCGCCCTCGGGCGAGCGGAGCCCCTCGGCGATGAGAAGGAGCCGGCCGTCGGCGAGCGCGACGACGCTCTCGATGTCCTCGTTGCTCCCCGGCACGAGATCGCGCAGCGAGGCGACGCGCTCGAGGCGCGCTGTTCCAGGTGCGAACCAGCCGAGCCGCGGGTCGTGCTCGAAGACGACGAGGCGCCGGCCGTCGGGGAGGACGGCGAGATCTTCCGCGTCGCGCTCGGGGCCGCCGAGCCGCACGCCATGCTGGTCGGTCATCGGCGTCACCTTTGGAGCGCCCGCGTCGACAAGGTTGCCGGCGGCGTCCTCGACGAGGTCGAACTCGACGAAGTAGCCGCGGTCGGAGACCGCGATCGCATGGCCGTCGTCGTCGACGTGAAGCCCGGAAAGTCCGCCGAAACGCCGGTCGGGCGAGGCGAGCTCCAGCGCCCCCTTGAACTGGAGCGCACCGGCGACGCTGCCCGCCGCCGCCTCCCCTGGCGCGAGCGGCACGCGCCTCGCCGTATGCTGCTCCTCGCCCGCACAGGCGGGCGCGGCGACGAGAAGAAATAGCGCGAGGACGGCGGGCCGGCGCATCGCCCGGCGTTATGGCGCGATTCGTCGCGCGCCGCACATCCTCGGCGCGGAGCCGCCGTGTCAGAGACCGCTCAGGTGCGTATGCCGGCCGCTTCTTCGGCGCTGCTTCTGCGCGCGCCGGCGATGTCGGGCACGCCGCCGCTATAGAACCGGGCGGAATGCGCGCCGACACGCCGTTCCTCCTCGAGAAGGCCGGCGAGACGGCCGGTGCACCGCCGTTCGGTGCTGATGCTCGCCCGCAGCAAATGGTGGCGCCCGGCGCGGGCGGCGTCGTTGAGGTGCAGGCCCTCGCCTTCGAGGAGAGCGCCGAGAACGAAGAGGGTCGGCAGGATCGTCTCGTTGCGTGCCGCCGCCCAGGCTCCCTGCGGAACGATTTCGGCCGCCGAGGCGAACGCGATCTCGGCCGATCCGTCGGGGGAAAGGATCGAGGCGAGCGCCTCGGCCGCGCCGGCCGGGTCCGCGATCCGACCGAACGCCGGCACCAGGAGGAGATCGGCGCGCCTGCCGCTCGCCGCGAGCGCCCGCGCGAGCTCGGGCCCGAAATGCGCCTCGACGACGGGGAGCCCGGCGGCGCGCGCCTTGCCCGCCTCCTCCCGATCCTGCTCGATCGCGAGCACGTCGAAGCCCTGATCCGCCGCCTGGGCGAGGAGCGGCGCCGCGTCGACGCCGACGACGAGACGGCCGGGCCCGAGCCGATTGCGGTCCAAGAGGCGATCGAGAGCGCCGAGGGCGCTCGCCGCGACCCGCCCCGAGGAGGACTTCGCGCGCCGCTGCACGAGGAGGCAGCGGCGACAATAGGCGAAGGTCTCGGTTCCGACGACGGGCGCAAGATCACGCGATCCGCAACCGCGGCATTCCACCATGAGATCTCCTGGGTTCGACTGGACGATTCCTACGAACATCGATTGCCGACGCGGGTTCCTGACGTGCGTGCGACGGTGGTACAAGGCCCGCCCCATGCTCGACAACCCCCAGCAACGGCCGGTGGTGCGGCTGCTTCCGGGCCGTCACAAGCGCCTCGCCGGCGGCCATCCCTGGGTCTACTCCAACGAGATCGCGATGGACGCGGCGACGAAGGCGCTGCCCCCCGGAAGCCTCGTCACGCTGCAGGACGAGAAGGGCGAGGCGCTGGCGGTCGCGATGTTCAACCCGCACACGCTGATCTCGGCCCGGGTCCTCGACTTCCGCGCCTCGCGCCGGATCGACGAGGCGTTTCTCGCGGGCCGGCTCGAACGCGCGCTCGCGATCCGGACGGCGCTCTTCGATGCGCCGTTCTACCGGCTCGTCCACGCCGAAGCGGACGGGCTGCCGGGGCTTGTCGTCGATCGGTTCGGCGACGTCTTCGTCTGCCAGCTCAACACGGCAGGGATCGATCGGCTGGAAGGGCCGCTCCTCGCCGCGCTCGACCGCGTCGCCGCGCCCGAAACGATCGTGCTCCGGAACGACAGCTCGGCTCGCGGCGTCGAGGGGCTCGAGCGCGGCGTCCGCATCGTCAAGGGCGCGCTGTCGGGGCCCATCCCCGTGCTCGAGAACGGCGCCACGTTCTTCGCCGACGCGCTCGCCGGGCAGAAGACCGGCTGGTTCTACGATCAGCGCGAGAACAGGGCCTTCGTGGCGCGGCTCGCCAAGGGACGGAGCGTCCTCGACGTCTACGCGTTCGGCGGCGGGTTCGGCGTCCTCGCGCTTCTTCGCGGCGCATCCCGAGCCTTGCTCGTCGATCGCGCCGAGGCGGCGCTCGGCGCAGCGATGCGCGCCGCTGAGGCCGGCGGCGTCGCCGATCGCTGCCGCACCCTCAAGGGCGAGGCGTTCCAGGAGATGCAGCGCCTTGCAGAATCGGGCGAGCGCTTCGGAGTCGTCGTCGCCGATCCGCCGGCCTTCGCGAAGTCGAAGAAGGATCTGCCGACGGCGCTGCGCGGCTATCGCAAGATGACGCGCCTCGCGGCCGCCCTCGTCGAACCCGGCGGCTACCTCTTCGCGGCGTCCTGCTCGCACAATGTCGGGGAGGCCGACTTCGCCGAGGCGGTCCGGCGCGGGCTGCTCGACGCCGGGCGGCAGGGTCGGATCTTGCGGGCGGCGGGCGCCGGGCCCGACCATCCGATCCACCCCAGCCTTCCAGAAAGCGCCTATCTCAAGGCGCTCGTCCTGTCGCTCGACTGACCAGGCAAGAGGAGGAACGCCGATGATCGTTCTCGTGACTGGCGCCACGGCCGGGTTCGGCACCGCGATCGCCCGCCGCTTCGCCCAGGACCAAGCCCGGATCATCGCGGTCGGCCGCCGGCGCGAAAGGCTGGAGGCGCTCGCCGGCGAACTCGGCAAGGACCGCGTCCTGCCGCTTTCGCTCGACGTGCGCGACCGCGGCGCCGTCCTCGGGGCGATCGAAGGTCTGCCGGCCGAGTGGCGCGACATCGACGTCCTCGTCAACAACGCCGGGCTGGCGCTCGGCCTCGAGCCCGCGCACCGCGCCGCGCTCGACGATTGGGACGAGATGATCGACACGAACTGCAGGGGCCTCGTCACCATGACCCGCGCGGTTCTGCCGGGTATGGTCGAGCGCAACCGCGGACACGTCGTCAACATCGGCTCGACAGCGGGCGAGTTTCCCTATCCGGGCGGCAACGTGTACGGCGCGACCAAGGCCTTCGTGCGTCAGTTCAGCCTCAACCTCCGGGCCGATCTGCACGGCACGAAGGTGCGGGTGACCGACATCGAACCGGGCCTAGTCGGCGGCACGGAGTTCTCCGCCGTGCGCTTCAAAGGCGACGCGGCCAAGGCGAAGGCGCCCTACCGGGACACCGAGCCGCTGACGCCCGAGGACATCGCCGACGCCGTTCATTGGGTCGCGACGCGGCCGGCGCGCGTCAACGTCAACGTCCTCCAGGTCATGCCGGTGGTGCAGGCCTTCGGCCCTCTTCTCATCCACCGGAACCCGAAGAGCTGACACAAGATCTAGCGTCGGCGGAGCTCCGAGACTGTTTTTTACAGGCGCTTTACAGTCTCACCTTCCATCGGCCTCCAGATTTTGTGTGCCAGCCCTGTCCGCGACTTGGGGCTAGCGGCAGACGCGTCCCAAAAGCCGAATTCACGATGTCAAAGAGCATTCGCGGGTCTCGAGACCTTATTGGACATTTTATATCGATCGGTTATGATTCCGGTCAAGCGCGGCTTTCCGCTAATCGGTACGGGAAACGCCGCCCGGCCCCGGAATCCATCCCGGAACGGGCGCGGGCGCGCCGCGTTCGGGCAGGCATGGGCGTGAAAGACCGGCTAGCGCCGACCGCGGTGGCGGTTCTCTTCCTTCTTCTGACGCTCGTCGGCTGCGCCGCTGGACCGACCTGGGTGCGTCCGGAGCGGAGTCTCGAGGAGAACCGCGCCGATTACGCCGCGTGCGAGGAGGCGACCTACCGGCAGCTGCGCGCCGAGTTCAGCTACGAGGTCGGGATCTCCGGCTCGGGGGTTCCCGGATTTCCTTCGCAGAACCCGATTCCGCCCCTTCCCGCGCGGGGCAGCATCGCCCGCTCTTCGCCCGATGATCCCCTGTTGCGGCAGGATATCGACACGGCGCGCGTGCGCGCCGAGCACCGGCGTCAGCAGCTGATGCGCGAGTGCCTGACCCGGGCCCGATTCCGCGCCGTTCAGGACTGAGCCTCAGCCGGCACGGCGGCGCCGTGCGGCGCGGCCGTAGAGCCGGTGCAGCTCGGCACCGAGGAAGCCCGCGATCCCTTCCATGCCGCGCTTCTCTGACGTCGCTTCGGCGTCGCTGTTGTAGTTCGTGTTGGTGTTGACGTCGTAGGTCCACGCGCGGCCCTGCGCGTCACGAACGAACTCGATGCCCGCGATCTCGATTCCGTTCGCGGCGAGGAAGGACTCGTAGGACGCCAGCATCTCGGCCTCCGGAGGATCGGTGATGCGGAACTTGGGGCCCTTCGCCTCGGCGGGGCAGAAGGCGCCGCTGGCATCGTTGCAGACGTCGGCGGGGCAGAGCTCGAAGCTGCCGCCGGTATCGACGCGCACGGCGTAGAAGAACCGGCCCCCGATGAATTCCGCGCGGGTGATGAAGGAGTCCGGGCTTCGGATGAACTGCTGGAGGAGGGAGATGTCGTCGACGGGCGGCTCCCAGGCGTCGCTGCGGGCGAAGTCGGCGAGCGCGGCCGGCGTCTCGAACAGCCGCACGCCGTGACCCTTCCCGCCCCGATCGGGCTTGAGGATCACCGGCTCGTCTTCCGGCCAACGCGCGGCCGCCTCCGCGACGGACTCGCGCCCGACCGCGACGACGCTGCGCGGCGTGCGGATCCCGGCGGCAGCGAGCGCGGCATGCTGCGCCGCCTTGCTCACCTCCAGCCTGAGAGCGCGGCCGTCATTGACCACGCGCCGTCCCCACCGGTGGAGCCATGCGAGGACGACCGCCGTCTGCTCCGGCCCGAAGCGATGGCCGCGCGTGAAAGAGGAAGCGCTCATCCGGTTGTAGAAGACGCCCTCGGGCGGCGGGCGATCGAGGTCGAGGTGTCCGGAGCCGGCGAGGAACCACTCCTCGTAAGGAAGCTCCTGCCGTGCGAAGGCCGCGCGCAAGGGCTCGACCCAGGCATCGTTCTCGTGGAGGACGTAGATCGCGGGCGC
>JADGGZ010000394.1 GCA_019689675.1 Rhodospirillales bacterium
CCGGTCGACCTTCTCGACCATCTTCAAGCGCGACATGACCTCGGCGCGGGCGCTGGCGGCCCGGCGCGCCGTCGTCGTCGACATGATCCTGCGCTACGTCCGCCGCTGATCCGGAACGCGTCCGTTTGAAAAGCCAAGACACCACGGGCTGTCGCTGCAGGACGGCAGGCCGGCTCGCGCGGCGCTGACATCGAGCTTCCTTTTGACTCCGAGCCCGATCGGCGGTGTCATCGAGCCTCGCCGTCGAGACTCGGGGTCAGGTGCGGCAATGGGCGTACATGTCAGCCGGCGCTGTTTCGTGGCGGGGTCCGGCGCGACGGTCATCGGCGGAATGCTGGCGGCCACGCCGCGTTCGGCGGCCGCACAGGTCACGCCCAGGGAGCGCGACCCCGAGTACCGAACCGCCAGAGAACTGGTCGCCGCGCTTGCTGACCGCCGCATCTCCGCCGTCGAGCTCGTAGAACAGGCGATTGCCCGCATCGAGAGCGCCGACGGTCGGATCAACGCCGTCGTCGTGCGCGATTTCGAGCGCGCTCGCGCGACGGCGGCCCGAGCCGACGCGGCGCTCGCGCGCGGCGAGCGACGTCCGCTTCTCGGCCTGCCGATGACGGTCAAGGAGTCGTTCAATGTCGCGGGGCTCCCGACGACCTGGGGCATTCCGCGCTACAAGGACTGGCGACCCGGGGACGACGCCGTGCCGGTGTCGCGCTTGAAGGCGGCGGGCGCGGTCATCCTCGGAAAAACCAACGTGCCGCTCGGGCTGGCGGACTGGCAGACCTACAACGACATCTACGGCGCGACCAACAATCCATGGGACGTCGACCGCACCCCGGGCGGCTCGTCGGGCGGCGGCACCGCGGCGGTCGCCGCGGGCTACGTGGCGCTCGAGCTCGGCTCCGACATCGGCGGCTCGCTGCGCGCGCCTGCGCATTACTGCGGCGTCTGCAGCCACAAGCCGAGCTGGGCCCTGTTTCCGTCGCGCGGCCATGCGCCTCCGATGGTACCGCCGTCGTCGCGCGAGATCGATCTCGCCGTCGTCGGGCCGATCGCACGGAGCGTCGGCGACCTCGCGCTTGCGGTCGACCTGCTGGCGGGACCTGACGAGCCGCTATCGGCGGCCTACCGGCTCGCCTTGCCGCCCGCTCGCCACGACGATCTGAAAAGCTTCCGCGTCCTGGTGATCGACACCCATCCATTGGAGCCGACCGCGAGCGCGGTGCGCAGCGTGATCCACCGCCTGGCGGAGCGGCTCGGGAAGGCCGGAGCCAAGGTCGGCCTCAACAGCCCGGCCTTGCCCGATCTGGCGGAAATGACGCGGACGTATGTTCGACTCCTCGCTCCGACTTTCAGCGCGGATCTGCCGGAGGAACGCTATCGGCAGATCGAGGCCTCGGCGGCTAAGCTGCCGCGCGACGATGACAGCCTCGCAGCCGTGCGCGCGCGTGCCGCCGTGCAGAGCCATCGCGACTGGATTCGGGCCGATCGGATGCGCGCCCGCATCCAAGGCCAATGGCGCGAGCTGTTTCGGGACTGGGACGTCGTGCTCTGTCCGCCGATGCCCACGCCGGCGTTTCCGCACGACCGATCGCCGGACATGCGGGCGCGTCGCATCGACATCGACGGGCAGCCCTGCCCGTATCAGGATCAGATTGCCTGGCCCGGAATCGCGACGGTTGCCGGCCTTCCCGCGACGACGGTGCCGGTCGAGCGTTCCGACGAAGGCCTTCCTGTCGGCGTCCAGATCGTCGGGCCTTATCTCGAAGACCGCACGACCCTCGCCTTCGGCGCCTTGATCGAGCGGGAGTTCGGCGGCTTCGTTCCCCCGCCGCGGACGGGTCGACGCGGCTGATCTCGGTGGGGCCCATGGGCCCGAGCGTCCGATCGCTCTTGGTCGGGCGGGTGTGTTCCGCTGCGCAGCGCGCCTCACCGACCGCCGGAACGGCTTATGCGGATCCCGCACTCTCATGTAGCGCCTTGGTTGACAAACGAACCGGTTCGTACACACTCGCCGCAACCACGATACGCGGGAGGAAGACCATGACGCCGTTTTCGAACAAGCGAGCCCGCCGGTCGTCCGTCGCCCTCATGGCGCTCGGGATCGCGCTCGGCCTCGCCGCCGCGCCGGCGGCGGCGCAGACCGTGATCAAGTTCGCGCATGTCGACCCGGCCGACTGGACGACCTCGAAGAAGGGCGCGGCGGCCAAGGTCTTCAAGGACATCGTCGAGGCGGAGTCGGGCGGCAAGATCAAGGTCGAGGTCTATCCCGCGGGCCAGATCGGCGGCGAGGCCGAGCTCGTCGCGCAGGCGCAGGCGAAC
>JADGGZ010000087.1 GCA_019689675.1 Rhodospirillales bacterium
TCGATGCGCGTGCCGGCGATGAAGTCGCGGATCGCCTTGCGGTCGGTGCCCTTGGCCTTGATGGCGGCGGCGAAGACCTCTCCGCAGGCATAGGCCGCGGCGGAATGGTAGGAGGGCGTGCGCGAGAACTTCTTTTCGTAGGCGGCGACGAAGGATTTGCTGACAGGCGTGTCGACGGCCGGCTCCCAGGCCGAGCGGCCGATGATGCCTTCCACGTTTGCGCCCAGCGCGTCCTTGGTGACGCCATCCGCCGCCTGGATGAAGTGATAGGCGACGGGATTGAAGCCTCGCTCGATCATCTGCCGCGTCAGCGCGATGCTCGGCTGATAGTAGCCGCCCATCGAGACCGAATCGGCGCCGAAGGCGACGATCCGCTCGATGATCGAGCGGAAGTCCTGCGCGCCGGGCGCATAGCCGTAGGCCTCGACGGTCAAGCCCATCTCCTTACCGGCCTTCAGCGCCCAATCCTTCGCCGCGATCGAGAACGGCGCCTCCTCGAACACGATCGCGAGCTTGTTGTTGCGGCCCTTGTCGTGCGCCTTCAGGATCCGGAGAAAGCCCTCGTGATCGTAGTTCGATGAGGGGAATGCCTGGAAGGTCCAGCGCAGCTTCCGCCGGTCCCAAATGCTGCTGTCGGAGGCGATCGTGCCGAGCATCGGCACCTCCGCCCGCTCGACCACGGTTGCCATCGCATCCGTGATCGGGCTCGAATAGGGACCGAGAATGACCGTCACGCCGTCACGGTCGATGAGCCGCTCGGCGAGAACGCGGCCGGTATCGGGCTTGCTCTCGTCGTCGTAGACGATGACCTCGACCTTCCGGCCGCCGAGGCCGCCCTTCTGGTTCACCTCCTCGGCCCAGAGGTCGTATCCCTCCTTGACGTATTTCGCCGAGTCCGAGAACCGACCAGTCAGCGACAGCGAGGCGCCGAGCTTGATCGGATCCGCGGCGCGCGCGCCCTGCCATCGTCCCGCGACGGACCCGGCGAGCACCGCGCCCGCCCCTTTCAGTGCCGTGCGGCGTGAAATCGCTCCCATGCTCTTCCCTCCCTCCGCTGTTGATGCCGTGAAACGGCCTTTCGCGGCGTCCTATCAAACGGTCCGCCGCGCCTCATAAATCCTTTCGTTCTGCGTACCACGCGTCGAGCCCGACAGAAATCTCCGCCGCCGCCTCGCGCAGCTCCTTGCCGAGCCGCGCCACGCCGATCTGACGGGCCTGCTCGCTGACGCACACGACCACGATCGCGTGCGACACCTGCTGCCGGGTGACGACAGGCGCGGCGATGATCGTGACACCGGTGATGTAATTGCCGTCATCGACGGCGTAGCCGAGCGCCCGCGTCTTCTCGATGTCGCGGCGCCACGCCGCCAATGACGGCGGGCGGTCCCATCGCAACAGCTTGAAGCGCCGCTCGAGCTCGGCCTGCGGATAGCCTCCGAACGCGGCGATGCAGCGACCGGTCGCGCTGATGAGCGCGGGAAAGCGGCTGCCGATATCGACATGGAGCCGCAGCGCCTGTGCCGAGCGTGAGATCGCGACCACGACCATGTGGTCGAGCCCGAGGACCTGGATGCCCACGGCGGTCACGTTGTAGTCGTGCGAGAGCCGGTCGAGTGTGGGCTGGACCACGTCGGCGAAACCGTTCCGGCGAAGCGCGTAGCGCGCCACGGTGAGGATGCCCGGTCCGAGGCTGTAGCGCTTCGATGCCGGATCGAGGATGACGAGCTCCTCGTCGACTAGGACGCGCAGGATGTGCAGGCACGTGCTCGGCACAAGCCCGAGCCGTCGCGCGATCGCCTGGAGACCCTGCGGCGCCTCGCTCTTTCCCAGCAGCTTCAGGATCGCGACCGCACGCGTCACCGCCGGGACCTGACGCACGCGCGGCGCGCGCGCACGCAGGCCCCGCGACGTCGCGGTTCCAGCGGGCTTCGTCTCCGAGCTTGCGCGACGCAGCGTGGTCAGGCTTTCCTCACCGGGTCATTGTCCTAATACAACGCATCGTGCGTATTGACAACGAATGTTTACGCATGATCGGATGCGCTGGCAAGCATCGGAGTACCGGTTGCGGATTTCGGTGCGCGATCCCGCCGAAGGAACGATGACGAAGCTCACCGACTACACGCGCTACGCCGATGCGCAGGCCCGGTTCTCGCCGGCGGGGCTCTGGGAGCTCTTCGACGGAAACCGCGACTGGCTCAACATCGCGCACGAGTGCGTCGACCGGCACGCCGGCGACCCGGCACGCGTCGCGGTGCGGATCGCGCATGCCGACGGGCGCGACGAGACGATCAGCTTCCGCGCTCTCGCCGAGGCGTCCTCTCGTTTCGCGCATTGGCTCGTAGCGCGCGGCATCCGGCCCGGCGACCGCGTCGCCATCATGCTGGAGCCGTCCTTCGCCTTCTATGCGAGCCTCTTCGGGGCCATGAAGATGGGCGCCATCTCGGTGCCGCTCTTCACCCTTTTCGGCCCTGACGGGCTGCGCCTCCGCATCGACGACTGCACGCCCCGTCTCCTGCTGACCACGGCCGACAAGGCGGCCATGGCGGCGGGGATTCTCGGCCTCGAGACGCGCGATGCCGACGAGGTGCTGCGGAACGAGCTCGGTGCCTTTCCGTCCGATTACCGGACGGTGACGAAGGCGGACGACCTCGCCGTCTTCCAGTACACGTCGGGAACCACACGCGAACTCCCAGCCGCGGTTCGCCACACGCATCGCGCGATCGTGGTGCTGATGATGGCGGCGCTTTACGGCACCGGCATACGGCCGGGCGACCGCTATTTCTGCCCGTCCTCGCCGGCTTGGGGGCACGGGCTCTGGCATGGAACGCTCTCGCCTTTGGCGCTCGGCGTGACGACGGGGGCCTTCGCCGGAAAGTTCGACGCGAAGCGGCTCTTGAAGGCACTCCAGGACTACGAGATCACGAATCTCTCGGCCGCCGCCACGCACTACCGCATGATGAAGAGCTCGGGCGCGGCAGGCGACTTCCGCTATGCCATCCGCAAGCTTTCCTACACCGGCGAGCCGATCGACAGCGCGACGCTCGAGTTCGTCGATGCGACCTTCCACGTGCCCGTCTGCAGCATCTACGGCACGACCGAAGTCGGCGTCATCCTGGTGAACTATCCTGGCGCCGAGGACTACGTCGTGAAGCCGGGCTCGCTCGGCAAGCCGGTTCCGGGCACGCGCGTCGAAGTCCATGACGCCGAAGGCCGGCCGGTGCCGCCGGGCCGCATCGGCGAGATCGTCGTCTGGCGCCGCGGCGCCTGGTTCCCGACCAAGGATCTCGGCCACATCGACGAGGACGGCTATTTCTATCACGACGGCCGCGCCGACGACGTCATCATCTCCGCCGGCTGGACGATGAGCGCGGTCGAGATCGAGGACGTGCTGCTGAAGCATCCCGATGTGCGCGAGGCGGCCGTGATCGGCGTCGAGGACACGCTGCGCGGCCAGGTGGTGAAGGCCTTCATTGTGAGCGAGCGCCCGGGCGACGACGCCTTCGCGCGCGAGCTCCAGGACTGGACGCGCGAGCGTTTGAGCCAGCACGAGTATCCGCGTCAGGTCGCCTTCGTTGACGAGCTGCCGAAGACGCCCGCGGGCAAGGTCAATCGCAAGGTCCTGCGCGAGCGCGAAAGCGCGGGCGCCGGCACTGAAGCAGCGTTGGAGAGAGGCTAAACATGGACGGCGACAGCGCGCGTCTTTTCCCGAAGATCACCGAACGCGGGCTCGACGAGCTGCGCCAGCGCATCGGCGTCCGGATCACCGACACGCTCGAACCCTGGTGTCACGAGGCGACGCGCGACAACATTCGCCATTACGCGCACGGGATAGGAGACGACAACCCGCTCTGGTGCGACCCCGATTACGCGGCGAAGACGCGCTACGGCGGCATCATCGCGCTGCCGAGCTTCCTCTTCGCGACGAGCCGTATCATCTCCGGCTATGTCGGCGGGCTTCCCGGCGTCCACGCGATGTGGGCCGGCGCCGACTGGACTTGGCACCAGCCGGTCCGCCGCAACGACGAGATCTCGACCGAAGCCTGGCTCAAGGACCTCATCGAGCACCAGACGCGCTTTGCCGGACGGTCGATCCAGCAGATCTATCACGTCCGGTTCTTCAACCAGACCGGCGATCTCCTCGCCGAGGCCGATAGCTGGTGCTTCCGCACCGACCGCGACCAAGCGCGCGAGGAGGGCACGAAATACACCGCGCTCAAGGCAAAGCCTCCGAAGAAGTACACCGACGAGGAGCTGGCGCGGATCGGCGAGCTCTATGCCAGGGAGGAAGTCCGCGGCGCGACGCCGCGCTATTGGGACGACGTCCGGGAAGGCGAGAAGCTCCCGACCATGGTCAAGGGGCCGATGACGGTGACCGGGTTCATCGCCTTCGCGCAAGGCTGGGGCGGGCTCTACATCCGCGCCAACAAGCTCGCCTGGAAGCAAGTGCAAAAGCATCCCGGCCTCGGCATCAAGAACCGCTTCGGCATTCCCGACTGCCCCGAGCGCGTCCATTGGGAAAACGAGTTCGCGCTGATGGTCGGCGCTCCCGGCGCCTACGACTATGGCCCCGAGCGCTGCTCGTGGCTGACGCACCATCTCACCAACTGGATGGGCGACGACGGCTTCCTCCGCCGGGCGCACTGCAAGATCCGGCGCCACAATCCCGAGGGCGACACGCTCTTCATCGACGGCTGCGTCACGCGCAAGTTCGCCGAGGACGGACGCCATCTCGTCGAGATCGAGCAGGAGGCGCGCAACCAGGACGGCGAGCTTTCCGTCGTCGGCGGGGGAACGGTCGAGCTGCCGAAGCGGGGCTGAAGCTGCGAACTCCCTCCCCCGCAACGCGGGAGAGGAGGCGGGGCCATAACGGGAACCGGCAGAGCAGCCGGCCCGGGTCGAGGCTTTCGGCGCTCGCTGTCGCAACTTCAAGACTGCGCCGTAGTGTTCCCCTTACGCGGCCGATGTTGACACGGCGCCCAAGATACGATTACCTCGTTGTGAAATCGATTTCACCAGCGACGAAATTGGTCAGAAGCGTCGAGCGCACATGGCTCGTGAACTGCAGTTCTATATAAACGGGCGCTGGGAAGCGCCGCTCTCGGCGGCGCGGCTGCCGGTAATCAACCCGGCCACGGAAGAGCCGTGCGCCGAAATTGCGGCGGGAGGAGCGGCCGATATCGATCGCGCCGTCTCGGCTGCCCGGGCAGCCTTTCCGCGCTTCGCGGAGACGAGCCGGCGCGAGCGGATCGACCTGCTGCACAGGATCGCCGATCTCTTCGAGCGACGCATCGACGCGCTCGCCGACGCGATGACGATGGAGATGGGGGTTCCTGCATCGGCGGCGAGGACGATCCACTTCCCGAGCGGGCCCGGGCATCTTCGCGAGGCCGCCCGCGTCCTCGAGACGTTCGAGTTCGAGACCTTGCGTGGAACGACGCTCGTCGCGAAGGAGCCGATCGGCGTTTGCGGCCTCATCACACCGTGGAATTTCCCGATCAATCAGGTGGTCTGCAAGGTCGCGCCGGCGCTCGCAGCGGGCTGCACCATGGTGCTGAAGCCCAGCGAGGTGTCGCCGCTGAGCGCTCTCCTCATCGCGGAGATTCTCGACGAGGCGGGCGTACCGCCGGGCGTGTTCAACCTCGTCAACGGCGACGGTCCCGTCGCCGGGCATGCGCTCGCATCGCATCCGGACGTCGACATGGTGTCGTTTACCGGCTCGACGCGCGCCGGCGTCTTGATCGCCAAGGCGGCCGCGGACACCGTGAAGCGCGTGGCCCAGGAGCTCGGCGGCAAGTCGGCCAACATCCTGCTCCCCGACGTCGACCTCGAGCGCGCGGTAACCCTCGGGGTCAACCGCTGCTTCAACAACAGCGGTCAGTCCTGCGTCTCGCCGACACGGATGCTGGTGCCGGCCGACCGGCAGGAGGAAGTGCTCGAGATCGCGGGCCGGATTGCGCGCGAAATCAAGGTCGGCCAGCCGACGGCATCCGACACGGTGCTGGGTCCGGTTGCCAATCGCGCCCAGTACGAGAAGGTCCAGCGTCTCATCCAGTCTGGGCTGGACGAGGGCGCACGCCTCGTCGCTGGCGGCTGCGGCCGGCCGGATGGTCTCGAGCGTGGCTTCTTCGTCCGGCCGACCGTGTTCGGAAACGTCGATCCGTCAATGACCATCGCGCGCGAGGAGATTTTCGGCCCGGTCCTTTCGGTCATTCCCTACGAGGACGAGGAGGACGCGATCCGGATCGCGAACGACACGCCCTACGGTCTCGCCGCCTATGTTCAGGGACGTGACCTCGACCGTGTGCACGCGGTCGCCCGGCGCATGCGCGCAGGCATCGTCCAGCTCAACTATCCCCCTGTCGATCGCTCCGCCCCGTTCGGCGGGTACAAGCAGTCCGGCAACGGACGCGAGTGGGGCGAGTACGGCATCAACGAGTACCTCGAGATCAAAGCCATCGTTGGCTATCGACCCAAATGAGGTCCCCCGTCGCGCGATCCAGGCGGCTCGAGAAATCCCCTCCTCGAAGGAGCGCCTCGGAAGGGCTCGCCCGACGTCGCAGCGACAGGTACGTTCATCAACGAGTTCCTCTCGATCGAGACTCGGTACGAGCACGGTCGAGCCATCAGGTCTCAGCCGACCAATGGGCAGGTGCGGGCAAAGCTCGCCGAGGAACCGAGATGCGCTCGATGTTCCTCCTCAGCGACGCGCAGATCGACAACGCGATCCGGATCGGCTGGAATGCCTTCGACCAGAAGAAGCGGCGCGGGATGTCGACACGCGAAGTGTCCTGTCGAGTGACTCGGCGGGACCGTAACGAGGGAGCGGGGCGACGGATTCGCACCCAACGGGGGGGATGGTGATCATTGGCAACGATGATTGATGTCGCGCGGGCCGCCGGCGTGTCGCCGGCGACGGTTTCCCGCGTCCTCAACGGCAGCAACTCGGTTTCGGCCGAGATGCGCGACCGTGTCCTGACCGCAATCAAGAAACTCGACTTCCGCCCGAACCAGATGGCGCAGGGGCTGCGCAAAGGTCAGGCGAACGCGGTGGCGCTGCTGGTCGGCGACATCGAGCAGACGCACTTCTCTGCCCTCACGAAGCAGCTACAGGCGGCTCTCGAGGTCATCGGCCTCAACCTCATCCTCTTCAATCTCGGCCATAGCGACAACCGCCTACTCGATTTCCTGCAGCGCGCGCCGGCCATGCGATTGCGCGGCGTCGTCGTGGCGCTCTCGGACGCCATTCCGAAGAAGGCGGGGCCCATGCTCTCCGCGCTCGCTGAAGCCGGCCTCCAGATCGTCTCTGTCGGCCAGAATCTCAATCGTTTCGACGTGCCGTCGGTGGTACACGAAGAGCGCGCCGCGACGGCCCGCTCGGTGCGTTTCCTGATCGAACAGGGCCGCCGACGCATCGCCTATGTCGGCCGGATCAAGGGGTCGGCGGTCGGCACGGAGCGATTCCGCGGGTATCGCGCGGCGCTGCTCGAGGCAGGGCTGCCGTTCGACGAGGCGCTGGTCTGGGACAACGCGTTCCGCTATGCGGCCGGCTACGACGCGGTGAGCCGTGCCCTCGAAGGCGGCCTCGAGTTCGACGCACTGCAGGCCGGCAGCGACGAAATGGCCATGGGCGCGATCGCCGCGTTGACGGATCGGGGGGTTGTGGTACCGCGCGATGTCGCGGTGGTCGGGTTCGGCGACGTCGAAATGGGCCGATATCTGCGGCCGTCGCTTACCACGCTCAGCAACAACCCCGCCGCGGCGGCCCTCACCGTGCGGGAGTTTTTCGAGCCGGTGAACGGGCGCAGGCCGCGGCGCAATCTGGTGCTGCTCGAACGCGCCCTGGTGCGGCGCGCATCGGCCTGATTCCCGGGGCGCACGGCCCGGCGGCAATCCAAGGCGGCCCAGCCGCGGACCGCAGCCGGATGCCGGCGGCCCCGTCGTCGACCGATGCGGTCAGGCTTTGCCCAGGCGGCGCAGCAGCCGCTCGGCATTGTCGGCGGCAATTCCGCGCGCGAGCGCTGCGTCGATCTCGGCGAGGCGCGCCTGCGGGTCTGTGATGCCCATCGAGAACGGCCAGTCGGAGCCAAAGAGGATCTGCCCGTCGCCGAACGTCGCCGCAGCGAGCCTCAGCGCCGCGGGATCGTGCGTGATGCAGTCGACGCAGAAACGCCTGAAGGCGACGCGCGGCCGCTCCACGGCTGTATCGATGCCCGGTCGCTCCGTCTCGCGCCCGCGCTCGAGTCGTCCGGCGACGGCACCTGTGACACCACCGCCATGCGCGAGGCAGAACGTGATCGTCGGGTGGCGCTCGGGCACGCCCGACATCGCCAAATGCGCGGCGGCGACGGCGGTCTCGAATGGATTGCCGAGCAGGTTCTGAAGCGAGTAGCGATCGAGACGGGCGTCGCAGCCTTGGCTCGGATGCAGGAACACGAAGGCGTTGGCCGCCGCCAGTGCTTCCCAGAGCGGCTCGTACGCGGAGTCCGACAGCATCAGGCCGTGCGCGGCGGAGCCCGCAGGCATAGCGAAGCGCGCATCGCCGTGCGCGGCCTGACGTTTCACCGTCGCCGTGGCGAGCATGGGGTGCCGTACGGGAAGATGGAAGAGCGCGTTCAGACGGTCGGAATGACGGCTCGCCACTTCCGCCAATGCATCGTTGACCCGTTCCACCCAAGGACGCGCAGCCGCCTCGTCTTGATTGAGGCAATAGAGCGTGGGCGGGATCGAGATCCAGGCGCGCTCGATCCGGTGCGCGTCCATCCACTCGATCAGGGCCGCCGGCTGGTAGAGCTGCGGCACAGCGAGCGGCTTGCCGTCGACCACGATGGTGTCGCGGTCGGCGTCCCAGCCGATGCCCGGGAGGTTTCCGACGCTGCTGCGGGCGAGCGGGATGAGGTGGGCATGAATGTCGAGCCGAATGGCGAGGGCCGAGGAATGGGGCATATTTCCCCGTGTAATCGTTTTCTTGGCGAAGCCTATGGCGCGCCGGGTGCGAGGTCAAGCCGTCGTCGGCGCCTGCGGTCGATGGCGGCGGGGCGGATTTCTAGCGCGGGGGGTGTGATCTGTGAAATCGTTCTCTGAAATCCTTTACACGGACGTGCCGCTTTCGGTAGCGTCGTTGCGGCGGTGCCATGCGACGACCCGCAAGCGCACGACGAAACGAGGCAGGCATGCTCATCATTGACGCTCTCAACATCCCGACTCCGGAGCGCCGCTGGTTCGAGGAATGGCGGGCCGGCGGCGTCTCGGCGGTGAACGTGACGGTCGCGATCTGGGAGAACGCGCGCGAGACGATGAGCTTCATCGGCAAATGGCGCCGCGTCATCGCGGAGAACGCCGACGTCGTCGGCCTCGCCACCTCCGCCGACGAGATCGAGCGGATCGCCGCGTCCGGCCGCACCGCAATCATCTTCGGCTTTCAGAACACCGCCCCCGTCGAGCACGACATCGAGCTGTTCCGGAGCTTCCGCGCCCTCGGCGTCTGCATCATGCAGCTCACCTACAACCTCCAGAACTACATCGGCTGCGGCTACTGGGAAGAGAAGGACCTCGGCATCTCCTCGCGGTTCGGCCGCAAGGCGATCGAGGAGATGAACCGTGTCGGCATCCTCATCGACCTCTCGCATTGCGGCGACCGCACCACGCTCGAGGCGATCGAGCTTTCAGCGAAGCCGGTTTCGATCACTCACGCCAACCCACGTGAGTATGTCGGGAATCCGACCTTCGGCGCCGGCCGGCTCAAAACCTCGGAGGCCATCAAGGCGCTGGCGGCGAGGCGCGGCGTGATCGGTCTCAGCCCGAACCGGCATCTCACGAAGCGCGGTATCGAGACCACGCTCGACGAGTTCTGCGATATGGTCGCCTGGGTGGTCGACCTCGCCGGCATCGACGCGGTCGGGATGGGCACCGATTACTGCCCGGGCCATCCGCCGACGATCAGGAACTGGTGGCGCTATGCCCGGTGGTCCCGCGAGACCGCGCCCGCAGCGCAGATGCAGAAAGCGCCCCACGAGGGCTGGCAGGAGTGGTTCCGCTCGCCGGCCGACTTCGGCAACATCGTGGCCGGCCTCGAGCGGCGCGGGTTCCAAAATGCGGAAGTGGAAAAGCTCATGGGCGGCAACTGGCTGCGCCTCTTCCGCGAGACCTTCGTATCGGCCGAGCAAGCGTGATCTCCGGTGAGCGCGATTCGTCTCGACAACGTTGAGAAGACATTCTCCGTCGGGGACGGAGAGCTGCATGCGCTGGGGCCGGTCTCTTTCAGCATCGAGCCCGGCGAGAGGCTGGCAATCGTGGGCCCCAGCGGATGCGGCAAGAGCACGCTGCTGCGCATCATCGCCGGCCTCGAGGAGGCGAGCGCGGGAACGGTGACCGTGGACGGCCGCGCCGTGACGGGCCCGCTGGCCGGGGCCGGTATCGTGTTTCAGCGCGACCTGCTGCTCGACTGGCGCAGCATCATCGACAATGTGATGCTGCCGACGGAGTTCCGACGCAACGCCGGCAGCGGGTCGCGGACGCGGGCGCGCGCGCTGCTGGACGAGCTCGGCGTCGGCGAGTTCGCGGAGCGGAGCCCGTGGGAACTGTCGGGCGGGATGCGGCAGCGGGTCGCGATCGCGCGAGCACTCATGTGCAGGCCGGCGATGCTGCTCCTCGACGAGCCGTTCAGCGCGCTGGACGCGCTCACCCGCGACCAGATGAATGTCGTGCTGCAGCGCGTCCAGACCGCCGAGAAAGTCACCACGCTCCTCATCACGCACAGCATCCAGGAGGCGGTTTTCCTTTCCGACCGCGTGCTCGTCATGTCCAGCCGGCCCGGACGGATCCTCGATGAGATCGAAGTGCCGTTCCCGCAGCCGCGCCGGCTCGCTGTTCGCGAGGACCCGGCGTTCGCGGAGATCGCACGCCGGATCCGTCTCCACTTCGAACGAACGGGAGTGCTCGTCGAATGAGCGTCGAGGCCAGCGATCCGACAGTCCGCGGCGGGGCCTGGCGCACCCCGCGCGTCGCGGCGCCGTCCCGTGCCGCGGCTTGGCTCCTGCCGGCAGCAAGCGCCCTTATCGGGCTGGCGCTCTGGGAGGCCGCCGTCGCCTATTTCGGCCTACCCGCCTACCTGCTGCCCGCACCGTCCGCCGTGGTGCAGGCGATCTTCACCTACCGGTCGGTGCTGATCTCGCAATTGGCGTTCACGGCATTTGCCGCGGCGGCCGGCTTCGCCATCGCCCTCGTGCTGGGCATCGTGTTCGGTGCCGCCATCACCGCGTCGCGGACGGTCGACCGGATGCTCTACCCGTGGCTCGTGATCTCGCACGCGATCCCGAAGGTAGTGGTGGCGCCGCTCTTCATTGTGTGGATCGGCTTCGGCCTGAAGAGCGAGATCCTGTTCGTCGTGGTCTTCACCTTCTTCCCGATCATCGTCAATACTGTGACCGGGCTGAAGTCGGCCGATCCGGACCTGCTGCAGCTCGCCCGCTCGATGGGCGCGACGCGGTGGGAAGCGCTGACCAAGATCCGCATTCCGACCGCGCTGCCGAGCATCTTCGCGGGAATCAAGATCTCAGCGACTCTGGCGCCCGTCGGTGCCGTCATTGGGGAATTCGTCGCCTCGAACAACGGGCTAGGACACGTGCTGATCCAGGCCGTGGGCAGCCTAGAGACGACGCTCGCCTTCGCCGCCGTCTTCGTCATCTCAGTCTTCGGCATCGCGATCTGGTATGCGGCCGAATGGGTCGAGCGCGCGAGCATTCCCTGGCACGCGAGCCAGCGCGGTGGCAGCAATACAGGTTTCTAGGAATCGAGAGGGAGGCAGCCAAATGAAGCTCAAGCGACTTCTTCAGGCCACGGCGGCGGTGGCGGCATTGCTGGCGGGCGCTCCGGCGCACGCCGAAAAGATCAACCTGCTGCTCGACTGGGGCTGGCTGCCCTATCACTCGTTCTTCCTGCTGGCGCAGGATCGCGGCTTCTACGCCAACGAGGGGCTCGAGGTAAACATCGAGCAGGGGCGCGGCTCGGCGTCGACCGCCCTGGTAGTGGGGCAGGGCAACTTCGACATCGGACACATCAACGTTACGAACACCGCCCAGGCGATCGCGAAGGGCGTGCCGTTGAAGAACATCGCCATCTACCAGCACAAATCATCGGCCTCGTTCATCGGCATCAAGGGCCGTGTTCAGCTGGACGGCGTCGAGTCTTTGAAGAAGATCAGCATCGGCAGCACGCCCGGCGGGTCCGATGGGCTCAGCCTCGCGATCCTCCTCAAGAAGAACAACATGGACAAGAATGCGCTCAACATCGTCTCGCTCGACGCCAACACGAAGCGCGCCGCGCTGCTGAACGGCAGCATTGACGCGGTGAGCGGCGACAGCCACGCCTACGGCGCGCTCGTCCGCGGCACCGGCAAGGAGGCAGAGATAATGATGCTGTCCGACTATGGGGTCGACTTGATCGGCTTCGGCTTTGCCGCGAACGAGACCTTCCTCAAGAAGCACCCCGAGGCCGTGCGCAAGTTCCTCGCGGCGACGAAGCGCGGTTTGTCGCTCGCGGCTGAGGACCCTGCCGCCGCCTGCCGCTTCATCCAGCAGAAGGTGCTCATCCCCGGCAGCGTCGAGCAGTGCGTCGACTACTTCACGGGCTTGCTCAAGCTCTCGCAGTCGCCGACGGATCCAAAATGGGGCTGGCAGACCGACGAGGAGTGGACGCGGCTGATCTCCACTCTCGACAGCGTCGGCGAGCTCCAGACGAAGAAGCCTGTGAAGGACTTCTTCACCAACGACTTCGTGCCGAACTCCTGAATGAGCCGTACCGACGTCATCATCATCGGCGGCGGCCACAACGGTCTCGTCTGCGCCGGCTACCTCGCCGCCGCCGGCCTCCGCGTGACGGTGCTGGAGAGTTCGAGCCGGCTCGGCGGACCGGCAGCCAAGGTCGAGTTCCTGCCGGGCTACTTCTCGACGGTCACGAACTCTCCGGGCTCGCTAGAGCCGAAGATCGTGCGCGAGCTCGAGCTCGAGCGGTTCGGGCTCAAATTCCTGCCCCAGGACCCGACCCTGGTGCATCCGCTCGAGGGCGACCGACTCTTCGTCGCCTGGCGCGAGCGGGCGCGGACGGCGGCACAGCTCGACGCGTTCGCACCCGGCGAAGCGGCGCGCTACGACGCGCTCTTCAAGTACGTGCAGGACTTCGCGGACAAGCTCGGAATCTCGGTATTCCGGCCGCCGCCCACCCTCCAGGAGCTGGTGCGCAATCTTACGACGCTGGCCGACCAGGAGGCATTCTCGCGGCTCTTCTTCGGCAGCGTGCGCGACCTTCTCGAGGAATTCGAGCTGGCGGAGGAGACCAAGGCGATCATCGGTCCGATCGCAACCGTCGGCGGGTTCGGGGCACCGGCCACGCCCGGCACGCCGATGAACCTCCTGATGCGGCCGCTCTCGCTTGCCTCGCTCGGGGCCGACCCCGGCTACGATCCCCGTCGCATGCCGCTGCGAGGCTCGACCGGCCTGCCTGTCGGCGGCATGGGGGCGATCGTCGAGGCGATGGCCGCGAGCGCCCGCAGTCGCGGCGTCGTGCTGAAGACTGAAACCAGGGTCGAGCGGATCCTCATCCGCAGCGGCGAAGTGCGCGGGGTGGTGACCGCGCGCGGCGAGGAGATCGAGGCGTCGATCGTCGTCGCCGCCTGTCATCCGCGGACGACCGTGCTCGATCTCATCGAGGAAGGCGAAGCGGACTGGCAGGAGCTGCGCCGGAAGATGGCGCGCAAAGCCTGGCGAGGGAAAGCCTTCAAGCTCGTTCTCGCGCTCGACGCGAGGCCGCGCTGGATTGGCGAGCGCGGAGAGGAAGAGGCGGCGGCGCTAGCCGGCGCGCAGTTCCGCATCGCCCCGACCCTCGACTATCTCGAGGAGGCTCAGACCGACATGCTCCTCGGCCGCGTGCCGAGGAATCCGGTCATCTGGGGATTGTGTCCGACGATCGGCGCGCCGGAGCTCGCCCCGCCCGGCAAGCATCTCCTCAGCCTCAACATCGGCAACGCTCCCTATCATCTGCGGGGCAGCGACTGGGCGCGCGAGCGCGACGAGCTGGTCAAGCGGTGCATCGCGACGCTGTCGCGCTGGATGCCGAACCTGCCCGACATCATCAACGACTGGCGCGCGGTGGATCCGACCGAGTTCGAGCGCGACTGGGGGCTCGTCGAGGCGAACCTCACGCACGGCGACATGCTGCCGTGGAATCAATTCTGGATGCGCCCCCTGCCGGGCCTTCACGACTATCGGACACCGACACGCGGCCTCTATCTGAGCGGCGTCGGCACCTGGCCCGGAAACTACGTTTCCGGCATCCCAGGGCACAATACGAGCCAGGTCGTGCTCGCAGATCTGCGCGACGGCAGGCATCGCGTCAGAGCTGAAACGAAAATCGCTGTCGGCTGAGCCCTGCGCGTTGAACTCCAGGTCAGGCGTAGTCGCTAACGCCATGCACCTCGAGGGACGCGGAGCCCGTCGAGGAATGCGTCTCGAGAAGATGCTCCAGATCGCTCGGCGCGATATTGCGCGCCCGGAGCACGGCGCCTGACGGACCCTTTCGGTGCGTCGCCTGCTCAAGCCCGCACGGGAAGGAGCGCGTTCGGGATCCATTCACTGCCGCAGCCGAACCTTCTCCCCTGCCCCTCCTCCCGCGGCCGGCAGCACCAATCGGACGCGCAGGCCGCCGAGCGGCGAGTCCTCCAGCGCGATGCGCCCGCCATAGAGCTCGACCAAGTCCCGGACGATGGCGAGGCCGAGACCCGAGCCCGGAACCGTTTCGTCGAGCCGCCTGCCCCGGCGGAAGACCTCCTCGCGCTCGTCCGGCGGCAGGCCTGCTCCGTCGTCGTCGACCACGATCTCGAGCCCCTCCGGCGACGGCACGAGACGCACCTCGACGCGACCCTTCGCCCACTTGACCGCGTTCTCGATGACGTTGCCGAGAATCTCCGTCAGGTCATCCGCATCCCCGCGGAAAAGCGGCGCCGCGCGCCCCTCGATCAGAATGGCGATCCCGCGTTCGGCGTTGAGCCGTTCGAGCGTGCGCGCTATGTGCCGGGCGATCTCGACCGCATCGGCGTGGGCCCCCGGACGCCCCGCAGTCGCAGCGGCT
>JADGGZ010000395.1 GCA_019689675.1 Rhodospirillales bacterium
CTGATCGCCCCCATCGCCATGGACGAGGGGCTGCGCTTCGCGATCCGCGAGGGCGGCCGTACCGTCGGCGCAGGCGTCGTCGCCAAGATCCTGAAGTAAGGGACGAAAAAGCCGGCCGAGTTTCGGCCGGCCGGACATAGGAGTGTAGCTCAACTGGTAGAGCACCGGTCTCCAAAACCGGGGGTTGGGGGTTCGAGCCCCTCCACTCCTGCCATGTAAGGGTGGCCGCCCGCCCTGGACTTTCCAGGCGGGCGGTGCCATATGTCGCGGTTCGCGAACGAAAGACGAATGACGAAGACGAGCCCAGCGGAATTTATCCGGCAGGTGCGCGCAGAAGTCGCGCGGGTCACCTGGCCGACGCGGAAAGAGACCGCCGTCACCACCGCGATGGTCTTCGTGATGGTGTTCGCGGCCGCTCTCTTTTTCTTTCTCGTCGATCAGGTGCTCGCGTGGGGCGTGCGCCTGGTCCTCGGAATCGGAGCCTGACGCCGATGGCGATGCGCTGGTACGTCATTCACGTCTATTCGGGCTTCGAGAAGAAGGTCGCCCAGTCGATCCGCGAGCAGGCCGAGCAGAAGGGTCTCGCCGATCATTTCGGCGAGATCCTGGTGCCGACCGAGGAAGTGGTCGAGGTGAAGCGCGGCGCCAAGGTGTCCTCGGAGCGCAAGTTCCTGCCCGGCTACGTGCTCATCAAGATGGACCTCACCGACGAGACCTGGCACCTCGTCAAGAACACGGCGAAGGTCACCGGGTTTCTCGGCGCCAAGGGGAAGCCCTCGCCGATCTCTGAGGCCGAGGCGACGCGGATCATGCGCCAGGTCCAGGAGGGGATCGAGCGGCCGAAGCCGAAGATCACCTTCGAGATCGGCGAGCAGGTGCGGGTCTGCGACGGACCCTTCACCTCCTTCAACGGTTTCGTCGAGGAGGTGGACGAGGAGAAGTCGCGGCTCAAGGTGGCGGTCTCGATCTTCGGCCGGGCGACCCCGGTCGAGCTCGAGTACAGCCAGGTAGAGAAGGTTTAACCCGCGGGAGGCCCTGCCAGGGCCGTTTGCACCGCGCAACCTCGGAAGGGGCGAGTAGTAGATGGCGAAGAAGGTAGTCGGCTACATCAAGCTGCAGGTGCCGGCGGGCAAGGCGAACCCGTCGCCGCCGATCGGTCCTGCGCTGGGTCAGCGCGGCCTCAACATCATGGAGTTCTGCAAGGCGTTCAACGCGCAGACGCAGGGCATGGAGCCCGGGATGCCGATCCCGGTCGTGATCACGGCCTATGCCGATCGCTCCTTCACCTTCGTCACCAAGACGCCGCCCAATACCTATTTCCTGCAGAAGGCGGCGGGGATTCAGAAGGGCTCGCAGACGCCCGGCAAGGGCACTGTCGGCAAAGTCACGATGAAGCAGATCCGCGAGATCGCGGAGAAGAAGATGCCGGATCTCAACGCCAAGGACATCGAGGGCGCGATGAGAATGGTCATCGGCTCGGCGCGTTCGATGGGCCTCGAGGTGGTGGAGTAAGGCGATGGCGACCGGAAAGCGCACGAAGAAGGCCCGGGAAGGGATCGATCGGAACCGGTTCTACGACCTCGCCGAGGCGGTGAAGATGATCAAGTCGCGGGCGACCGCCAAGTTCGACGAGACGATCGAGGTCGCGATGAACCTCGCCGTCGACCCGCGGAAGGCCGACCAGAATGTCCGCGGCACCGTCATGCTGCCGCACGGCACCGGAAAGACCCTGCGCGTCGCGGTGTTCGCGAAGGGCGACCGCGCCGAGGAGGCGAAGGCGGCCGGGGCCGACATCGTCGGGGCCGACGACTTGGCGGCGAAGGTGCAGGCCGGGGAGATCGAGTTCGATCGCTGCATCGCCACCCCGGACATGATGGCGCTCGTCGGTCGTCTCGGCAAAGTGCTGGGGCCGCGCGGCCTCATGCCGAACCCGAAGCTCGGCACCGTCACGACGAACGTCGCCGAGGCGGTGAAGGCCGCCAAGGGCGGCCAGGTCGAGTTCCGCGCCGAGAAGGCGGGCATCGTCCATGCCGGCGTCGGCAAGGCGAGCTTCTCGGAGGAGGCCATCCTCGAGAACGTCAAGGCCTTCGTCGGCGCGATCACCCGGGCGAAGCCCTCGGGCGTCAAGGGGACCTACATCAAGAAGGTCTCGCTGAGCTCGACCATGGGCCCGGGCGTCAAGATCGAACCTTCGAGCTTCGCCCCCTGACGGCGGCAAGCGGCACCCCCCCGCGTCGGGCCGGCGGGGGCCGCAGGCCGGGGCGAGCTTGGCGGGGGCGGGTTAGGGCAAA
>JADGGZ010000396.1 GCA_019689675.1 Rhodospirillales bacterium
GCGACGAACTGCCGCGCAAGCTGGCGGACGGCGTCGGCGACGGCCGGCGTCGTGACCGAGCCCCGCAGCGCCACGGCCTGATTGGCCGGCACGAGCTCCACCTGTTCTGTCGGGAAGGCGCGCCGCAGCGTCGCCTGGATCGCTTCGACATCGACGGTCACCGAGACCTCGACGTTTCCGACCTGGCGCCCGACGCCGTCGACGAACACGACGTTCGTCTCGCCCACGGTCTTGCCGAGGATGTACGCAAGGCGCGGGGTACGGACGACCACGTCGGCGATCTGCGGATTGGCGACGATGATGTCGGCAACGCCCGGCGGCAACTGCACGGCGCGCGACTTGTTGAGCACGATCGGCACGGTGCGTGCGGTGGCGACCGCGATCGGCGCGTCGGCCTGCGGGCCAGGCGCCCGGTCGAAGAATGGCGCCACCTCCGCCCCGGCCGGGCTGAAGGTCGCGAACGAGAGAAGAAGGGCGAAGAGGAGCTTGCGCATTTCAACGCGGCTCCACGGAGCTGAGCTTGGTCCCGCGCCAGACCGAAACGCTCTTGCCGCCCTCTCCGGTCTCCGAGCTCTCCGACCCGCCCTGCTTCACCGCTTTCAGGAAGCTGCTTACCTCGAGCTCCTCGACGTATTTGTGACCCGCCGACGGCGTCGGCTCCTGGCGCGCTTCCAGTCCGGCGAGGACGAGCGTGAGCCGTCCGAGCTGGGAGGCGACGCCGATGATCTGGGCCTGACGGAGAGTCACCTCGAGCGTCGCGGTCGCGCCGACCTTCGCCGGCGTGTGCTCGTCCACGACGTCGTTCATGTTCTGGTCGATCGCGAGAACCCGCACGTTGGAGAGAACGATCTCGGCGTAGCTCTTGGTCTCGCGCTTGCCTTCGCCGCCCCGCCCGTCCATTTCGTACTGGCTCGTCAGCATGACGTCGACGTTGTCGCCCGGCAGGATGAAGCCGGACGTGCCGCTGACGGCGTCGATCTTGACCGAGACCGCCCGCATCCCGGGCGACAAGGCGGCAGCGAGGAACCCGGCCTCGCCCTTCTGTACGAGACGCTGAGGGGTGATCGGCTCGCCGGCCGTGATGCCGCGGCGAACTGCGGCCGAGACGACGTTCTTCAGCGGCTCGGGAGTCTTCCCTTCGACGATGTAGCCGTCCGCGACGCCGCTCTCGGGCCAGTCCTGCCAGCGGACATGCTCGGCCTTGACGATGGTCCCGGCCGGAAGGTTCTGCGCCGCGACGAGGACGCGCGCCGCCGGCGCGGGCTTCGGCGCTTCGACGGCCGCCGCCGCGGGCTGACGCATCAAAGCCGGAACGATGAGCCAGGTCGCGCCAGCGATTGCGAAGGCCACGACGAGGCAGAGAACGACAACGATGCGCATGTTCTTACCCCCCGAAACCGACCGCGGGCGGGACCATCAGCCCCGCTGCGGAAATCGCGACCCCGTACGGCACGCCCCGCTCCGCGCCGAGCCACGGAAGACGACGCCGGAGCGGCCGCAAGATCAGGACGCCTAGGGCGAGCGCGCCGCCCACGACCGCCATCGCGACGAGAAAGCTCGAAATCCCGGACCAGCCGACCCAGACGCCTACCGCACCGGCGAGCTTGGCGTCTCCCCCGCCCCAGATTCCGGCGAAGAAGAGCCCGGCGCCGGCGAGGAAGAGAGCGACCCCGGCCGAGAAGGCGAGGAGCGCATCGCGCCAGAGCGCGGGATCGGCCAACACGAGCAGAAACACGGCCGAAAGCACCGCGAGCGAGCACGTGTCCGGGATCTCGCGGCGGATCACATCCGATGCCGCCGCGCCCAAGAGGCTCGCCACCACGAGAATTTCGGCCACCAGAGTCATGTCCCCTCATTACGAGGGCCGCCGACGCCAGCGCGCCGACGGCCCCTTTCAGCACCGCTTGAAGAAGAGTCGGGCGACCGCACGGCCGCCCGAGCGGCCCGGCTTAGAGGCCCTGAACGGTGTTGGCCATCCGGTTGAAGAAGTCGCCCAGCTGCTGGCCGAAGGCAGTGATCCCGCCGATGATGACCAGAGCTATGAAGCCGGCGATGAGGCCGTACTCGATGGCGGTCACGCCTTCCTTCGCCTTGGCGAGAGCGACCGCACGGGCCTTCGAGATGTCGATGATGGTGCGCATGTCTCTACCTTCTCCTCTGCAGACCGGATCGCCCTTCACGCGAATTGACCGTTGTAAGACGCGCTGGGTGACGATCCTTTAAATCTTCTCCGATGCGTCCGTATCCACCGGCAGTTTC
>JADGGZ010000397.1 GCA_019689675.1 Rhodospirillales bacterium
GGATCGCTGCGCACCGTGATGTCGAGCGGCGCCTCCTTGAGATGGGCCGTGGCGATCGCGCGGCAGCCGTCCTCGCCGTAGGACCGCGACCAGGAGCGCCAGAGCCAGTCGGGCGTGTTGAGACGCGCCGCATCGTGCGCCGCGACGAGCGTCGGCCCCTCCTGGCTCAGGCGGCGGAGCACGGCGTTGACGAGGCCCTTGTGCGAGATGAAGCCGCGGGCCTCGGCGAGGTCCACTGTGGTCGCCACCGCGGCGTGGGGCGGCGTCCTCAGGAAGAGGAGCTGCGCGATGCCGAGGCGGAGCATGTCGTGCACCATCGCGGCGCGCGGCGGAAGCGGCGTGTTGAGGCAGTGGGCGATGAGTGCGTCGATCTGCCCCAGCCGTCTCAGCACCGTGGCGACGAGCAGCCGCGCGAAAGCGCGGTCGCGCGCCGGCAGCCCGGCCATTTCCGAATTGTCTTCGATCGCGTCATCGAGTGGGCGCCGGCGACGTAGCACCGCGCCAATCAGATCGATCGCTACGCTTCGCGCTGTTGGTGCGTTCGCCATTGCCGAAGGTACTGCTGCTGAGCCGCGCCCACGCACCCGCCCCTCCGGCGAACGCGGCGCGAGGGGCATTGTTCCGTGGCGGTCAGGGGTTGGCAATATGTGTTTCCGATGTCATCTGAGGGTTCATGAAGGACGCGGAACGCAAACCGGAGAAACCGGCCGAAATCCGACCCGAAGAGAAAGAGAAAATGCCGCGCGAGATCGGCGGTCCGAAGGGACCCGAGCCGACCCGCTTCGGCGACTGGGAGCGCGGCGGGCGCTGCACGGATTTCTGACGCCGCGCGCTTCAGGGCAGGGCGCATGGAAAGCTGCGCGATGCCGCGATGCGCTGTATCACCGCGGCGCGCGGAGTCGACACTTCGCCCTGCTCGAAGGCGACGACGTGAAGCGACGAGAAGGCGGCGAGGAGCTCGCCCGGTCGGAGCAGGAACTCGGGACGCGCCGGCTTCCCGAAGCGCTCGTTGCCGACGACGAAGGTCTCGTAGATGACGACTCCTTGCGGCGCGAGGCTCGACGCTATGGCCGGCAGGAGCGGGCGATGGAGATAGTTGGTGACGACGATTCCGTCCCAGTCTCCGCCGAGCCTCCATGGGCTCCCATCCTCGAGATCGAGCGCGATCGCGTCGCCGGGAATGTCGCCGAGCGCGCTGATGTCGCGATCGACCGCGGTCACCCTGAAGCCGAGTGCGGAAAGGGCGCGCGCGTGGCGCCCCTTTCCGGCCGCGAGGTCGAGCACCCGTCCGCCCGGCCGGATCAGAGCGGCAAACCGCATCACCCAGGGGGAGGGTTGCAGAATTTCGCCGTGTTGGTTGTTTGTTAGCACTCGGTGAGCTTGACTGCTAGAATGCGGGCGAGGTGACGGTTCGCATATGATTCATTTCTCTCTGCGCTGCACGAACGGGCACGAGTTCGAGGGCTGGTTCCGCGACGGCGCTACCTACGACAAGCAGGCGAAGGGCGGCAAGATTGCCTGCCCCGAATGCGGCGCGACCAAGGTGGAGAAAGCGCCGATGGCGCCGCGTGTCGCCCGCTCCTCGAACAGGGGCGAACTCTCGCCCGCAGAGATTCGGAAGGCTCTCGTCGCGCTCCGTCGCCACGTCGAGAAGACGTGCGACTACGTCGGTCCGCGCTTCGCCGAGGAAGCGCGCGCAATTCACTACGGCGAGAAAGAGCGGAAGCCCATCTACGGCGAATCAACGCCCGACGAGGCGAAGGCGCTCCTCGAAGAGGGCATTCCCGTGGGGCGCATTCCCTGGGTTCCGATCGAGGACGCCTGAGTCCTCGGCTCTCGCCCGCGCGAGCGGGAGCATCACCGCAGCCGCCGCAGAAGCACGTAGCGCGCACCGTCGCCGCCGTGGCGCGGCTGGGCGAGATGCGTCGCCAGCACCCGGTCGCTCGTCTCGCCCTCGGCGAGCCAGCGCGGCACCGCCTCGCGCAGCACTTCGCCCTTGCCGGTGATCACGAGCACGCAGCGCTGGCCCGCCGCCTGCGCGCGGGCGAGGAACCGCACGAGGGCTCGATGCGCCTCCTCCTGGGTCATGCCGTGAAGATCGAGGCGCGCCGCGATCGGCAGCTCGCCGCGGCGCAGGCGCTCGGCGGTGCGCCGATCGAGACCGCGTCCGCGCCGCTCGCCGGTAGTTCTGGGGGTCGGCTTCTCGGCCGCCGGCGGCGACGGCGGCGGCGGGGCG
>JADGGZ010000088.1 GCA_019689675.1 Rhodospirillales bacterium
CTCGTCCCCGCCGCGCGTCCGCAATCCGGCGTGGACGCGCTGCAATCCGCCTTCCCGGGCGCCACGCCCATTCCGGGCGTCGTCGACAAGCGGGCGCGCTGAGCGACCGGGGACCGCTTCCCGCACCTTCCTTCCCGACCCGCTCGGCCGGAAAGGCGGGACGGGGCTCTCGTGGCCCGCCGGGGGCGGCGAGCACGCTGCGGCACTCGATCTTCACAATGTCAAAAAGCGACAGAAGATGAGAACAAAATGAAAACAAACTGTCAAGCGGGGCCCCTCCGGGGCGGGCGAGCCGGCCGGCAAATGAAGCCCGGTACTGCTCGGCTCCCGCCGGCCCGTCAGCGCTTCGGGGGGTCTTCCCAGCGCAGACCCCTGCCGCGGCAGAGCGAGGCCAGAGCCGCCTCCGAGCCTTCGGCGAGGGGGACGCCGTTGTAATAGGCCCGGCCGTCTCGAACGGTGACGTAGCCGAGCTCGACGCCTCCCGGAAAGAGCGTCTCGTCGAGCTTGATGCCGAGCCGCTTCTTCAGGTCGGGGGTGAGCTGGAGCGCCACCTCGTTGAAGGATGGACCGCCGAAGCCCGCCAGGTCGGCGGGCGCCACCTTCCCGCCCCGCGCGTCGAGCCCGGGCTGGTAGGCGACGCCCGGGTCGGGGACGTGCGTGGTGAGAGCGGCGCAGATCTCCGGCCGGACGACCAGCGTCTGCGCCGCGAGCGGCGCTGCATCGAGAGCGAGAGCGAGGGCGAGGACGATCAGCAGGAGGCGCATCGGCACGGATCCTAGAGCAAAATGTTTGCCGATCCTTCCCGACTCGCGATAGGGCTCGGGCCCCGTCGGAGTTGGGGGGATCCATGCTCGAGCGCATCTTTCGCCTGAAGGAGAACGGCACCACCGCGCGAACGGAAGTGCTCGCGGGAATAACGACCTTTCTCACGATGGCCTACATCACCTTCGTCAACCCGCTCATCCTCGGCGACGCGGGGATGGACAGGGGCGCGGTGTTCGTGGCGACCTGCCTCGCCTCGGCGATCGGCACGCTCCTGATGGCGCTCCTCGCGAACTACCCGCTCGCGCTCGCGCCCGGGATGGGGCTCAACGCGTTCTTCACCTACGGGGTCGTGAAGGGCATGGGACAGACCTGGGAGGTCGCGCTCGGCGCGGTCTTCATCTCGGGCGTCCTCTTCCTTCTCCTCACCCTCACCAAGGTGCGGGAATGGGTCGTGGACGCGATCCCGACCTCGCAGAAGCTCGCGATCTCGGCCGGGATCGGGCTCTTCCTCGGCATCATCGCGCTCAAGAACGCCGGGATCGTGGTCGACCATCCGGAGACCCTGCTCACGCTCGGCAGCCTGCGGGAGCCCACCGCCCTCCTCGCCGTCTTCGGCTTCCTCCTCATGATCGCGCTCGATGCACGGCGGGTCCCGGGGGCGATCATCATCGCGGTGCTCGTCACGACCTTCATCGGGATCGCGTTCGGCGTCTCGCCCTTCGCGGGCATCGTCGACACGCCGCCGAGCCTCGCCCCGACCTTCCTCGCGCTCGACATCGGCGGGGCACTCGATCTCGGCCTCATCGCCGTCATCTTCGCCTTCTTCTTCGTCGATTTCTTCGACAACACCGGCACGCTCGTCGGGGTCGCGCACCGCGCCGGCCTCATCGGGCCGGACGGCAAGATTCCGCGGCTCCAGCGCGCCTTCCTCGCGGACTCGACGGCGGTCATGGCCGGCGCCGCGCTCGGCACCTCCACCGTGACGAGCTACATCGAGAGCGCGGCCGGCGTGAAGGCGGGCGGGCGCACGGGGCTCGTCGGCGTCGTCGTCGCCGTGCTCTTCCTCCTCGCCCTCTTCCTCGAACCTCTGGCGCGGTCCGTGCCGGCCTATGCGACCGCGCCGGCGCTCCTCTTCGTCGCCTGCATCATGGCGCGGGGCCTCGCCGAGGTGGACTGGGAAGACGTCACGGAGTACGCGCCGGCGGTGGTGACGGCGATCGCCATGCCGCTCACCTTCTCGATCGCGAACGGGATCGCGTTCGGCTTCATCACCTACGCCGCCGGGAAGCTTCTGGCCGGACGCTTCGCCGAGGCGAATCCCGCGGTGCTGTTCCTGGGCGCGCTGTTCGTGGTCAAGTTCGCGCTTCTGTGAGGGGGCGAGAAAGTCGTTGTACGGGCACGACCTTCCGGCTTATTGTTCTCGGGCCGAAAAATTCAGGCATACGCGGCCCGAGTTCAGGGAGGGAGTGCCCGCGACGAACGAATAGGCGCAGGCTCGACTGTGCCAATCATGTTGCAGTGCAATATAGGCGGGACTCAGGGTCTCGCCTTTTCTTTTGCCCGCATCCAGGGCGGCTCGAGCCGCGCGAGCCGGACCATGACCGGGCAGTCTTCGCGGTGCGCGCCCGGCAGGTAGCCGAGGCTCATCAGAAACTCGCCGACGATCTCGCCGCCCATGAAGGCGAAGCGGCGCTTGAAGAGCTTCACCCACTCCTCCTTCGGCCGCGGGTGATGAGCGTCGATCCAGGCGGCGAACGAGCCGTGCTCGCGGCGGATCTCCTGGATCACGCGCGCATTCCGGATCGCCGCGTCGATCTTGAGGCGGTTGCGGATGATGCCCGGATCGGCGAGGAGTCGGGCGACGTCCGCCTCGCCGAACGCGGCGACGCGGTCGACGTCCCAGTCGGCGAAGGCGGCGCGGAACGCGTCCCGCTTCTTCAGGATCGTGAGCCAGGAGAGCCCGGCCTGGTTAATCTCGAGGACGAGGCGCTCGAACAGCACCCGCTCGTCGCTGGAGGGGAAGCCGTACTCCCCGTCGTGATAGGGCCCGTGGAAGGGATGCCCGGGAGCGATGTCGCAATAGCTCATGGTGGCGGCCGGAAGCTCAGAAGATCACTGCGTACGAGAAGCTCGACGAGGCCCCAGAGGATCGCCGCGACGACCGTCGTCACCGCCATCTTCAGCGCGAGGCGCGGCCGCGCCGGCGCCCCCTTCTCGGCGCCGGGCGGCGCCTCATCGCCGACGGCCTGCACCCCCCAGGGCAGCACCGCGAAAAGCACGATCCACCAGAGGACAAGGTAAACAGCGATCCCGGTCACCCAGCCCATTTCGGCTAGCGCACCTCGCCGCCGACGGGGCGGGGCGACCTAAGCGCCCAAGCGGGAACGATGAGGGAAGACACGAGCGGCCCTCCGCCTCACGCCTGCTCGAGCTCGATGAGCGTCCCGTTGAAATCCTTGGGGTGGAGGAATAGGACCGGCTTGTCGTGCGCGCCGATCTTCGGCTCGCCGTCGCCGAGCACGCGCGCGCCTTGGGCCACGAGACGGTCGCGCGCGGCGAGGATGTCCTCGACCTCGTAGCACAAATGATGCATCCCGCCGGAAGGATTGCGCTCGAGGAAGCCGCGCACCGGCGACTTCTCCCCGAGCGGCTCCAGAAGCTCGATCTTGGTGTTCGGCAGCTCGACGAACACCACCGTCACGCCATGCGGCGGCAGCGCAACCGGTTCGGAGACCTTGGCGCCGAGCGCGTTCCTGTAGAGCGCCGCCGCCGCGCGGACATCGGGGACGACGATGGCGACGTGATTGAGCCTGCCGATCATGATCTCGGACCACCTTCCCTGCTGTCTCTCCGGAAACCCGCGAACGCCATCCTACACCCGAACGACATGGACTTCGGTCACCGGCTTCTTGCCGAAGGTGGCGCGCAGCACCCGGCGCACCGCGACCCGCGCCGCCTCGTGCACGTTGCTGTCGATGCGCCGCTCGTGCGGGGGAAGCCCCCGCACCGCCTCCTCGACCGCGTCGGCGAGCTCTTCGACGATCGGATCGCCGTCCTCGACGAGACCCGGCGCCGAGATCCTGGGCGTCGCCAGCAGCTCGCCCGAGCGGTCCAGCACCACGGTCGCGACCGCGGCGCCGTTGAAGACCATGCGCTGGCGCGAGCGGAGCGCCCCTTCGCCGATGACGAGGAGCCGCTGCCCCTCGACCCCGAGACGCCCCGTCGGCACGTCGCCGACGACCGCGGCCGGCCCCGGGCCGAGGCGCACGACGTCGCCGTTCTCGATCACGAGCGCCTGCTGCACCTGGCACTCCTCGGCGAGCTTCGCATGGGCGAGGAGATGGCGAGGCTCGCCGTGCACCGGCACGGCGATCTTCGGCCGGACGAGCTGATACATGCGCAGGAGCTCGTCGCGCGCCGGATGGCCCGAGACGTGCACGAAGGCGTCGCTGTCGGTCACGATCTCGACGCCGAGCTGCGCGAGATCGTTCTGAAGCCGCGCAATGGCGAGCTCGTTGCCCGGGATGACTCGGGACGAGAAGATCACCGCGTCGCCGGGCTCGAGGACGATATGCGCGTGGTCGTCGCGCGCGATCCTGGCGAGGGCCGAGCGCGGCTCGCCCTGGCTTCCGGTGCAGATGAGGACGACCTTCTCGCGCGGCAGGTAGCCCGCCTCGTCCTCGGTCAGGAAAGGCGGCACGCCATCGAGGTAGCCGGTCGCGCGCGCCGCCTGCTCGATTCGCCAGAGCGAGCGGCCGACAAGGGCGACGTCGCGCCCGTGCGCGCGCGCCGCGTCGGAGATCGAGCGGAGCCGCGCCACGTTCGAGGCGAAGCAGGCGACGGCGATACGGTGCTGAAACTGGCCGAAAAGCTTCATCAGCGACCGGCCGACATCCGCCTCCGACCCGCTCTCGCCGGGCCGCAGCGCGTTCGTCGAATCGCAGATCATGGCGAGGACGCCTTCGTCGCCGAGGCGGCGCAGCGCCTCCTCGTCGGCCGTCGGGCCCAGCACAGGATCGGGATCGAGCTTCCAGTCGCCGGTGTGAAGCACCGTGCCGACCGGGGTCCGGAGCACGACCGCGTTGGGCTCCGGAATCGAGTGGGTGAGAGTCACGAGCTCGAGGTCGAAAGGTCCGACCGAGAACTTGCCGGACATCGGCACGACGGTGATCGGGACATCGTCGCCGAAGCTCGCCTCCTGGAGCTTGGCGCGCAGCACGGCGGCCGCGAAAGGCGTCGCGTAGACCGGGCAGCGCAGGCGGTCCCAGATGTAGGGAATGGCGCCGAGATGATCCTCGTGCGCGTGCGTCACGACGAGGCCGGCGAGCTTCTCCCGCCGCTCGACGATGAAGCCGGGATCGGGCAGCAGCACATCGACCCCCGGCGCGCGGTCGTCGCCGAAGGTGATGCCGCAATCGAGCATGAGCCACTGCCCTCCGTAGCCGTAGAGGTTGAGGTTCATGCCGATCTCGCCCGCGCCGCCGAGCGCGAGGAAGAGGAGCTCGTCGGGGCGATCGATCATCCGGCGTTTCGCTGGTGAATGAGGCGAAGACCCCAGAGCGTGAGGTCGGGGTCGATCTCCTCGATCACGTCGGTCGCTCCGGCGAAGAGCGGCGAAAGGCCGCCGGTCGCGACGACGCGCATGGGCTCGCCGAACTCGGCGCGGATGCGCGAGACGAGCCCTTCGATGAGCCCGACATAGCCCCAGAAGAGACCCGACTGCATCGCCGGCACGGTCGACTTGCCGATGACGCGCTCCGGCCGGCGGATCGCGATGTGCGGCAGCTTCGCCGCCGCCATCTCGAGCGCCTTCAGCGAAAGATTGATGCCGGGCGCGATGACGCCGCCGCAGTAGTTGCCCTCGCGATCGACGATGTCGAAGGTCGCCGCCGTCCCGATGTCGACGACGATCAATGGCGCGCCGAACCGGTCCTTGCCCGCGACCGCGTTGACGACGCGATCCGCGCCGACTTCCTGGGGGAAGTCGATCAGCACCTTGATGCCGAGATCGACGCCCGGCTCGAGGATGAACATCGGCTCGCAGCGGAAATAGCGCCGGCAGAGCGTCTTCAGATCGAACGTCACCGGCGGCACCACGTTGGAGACGATGCACGCGGTGACGTCGGCGGGACGCAGTCCCTCGAGCGCCATGAGTTGCGTCAGCCACACCGCGTACTCGTCCGCGGTGCGGCGATGGTCGGTCGACATCTTCCAGACGGCGCGCTTTTCGTCGCCGTCGAACAGGGCGAAGACGCAGTTCGTGTTGCCTGAGTTGATGGCGAGGAGCATGGGATTCGTTCGGCGGTTGCGAAACGGAATATCGGCACGCGGCGCGCCGAGGTCCAGCCTAGAGCGCGAAAACCTCGCCGGCGGCGACGAGGCGGCGGCCCGACGCGGTCTCGAGCACCAGCGCGCCCGAGGCGTCGAGATCGGCGAAAGTTCCGTGCAGCCGCTCGTGCGGAAGGCGCACCTCGATCGGCTCGCCGAGCCCCTGAGCGCCGCGGAGCCATGCGGCGCGGATCGGCGCGAACCCGTCCTCGACCCAGCGGTTCGCCCACAGGAGGAAGCCGCGGGCGAAGCGCTCGAGCACCGCCTCCACGGTGGCATCGGTCGCGCCGACAGCAAAGAGGCTCGTCGCCGGCGTCTCGGTCCCTTCCGGGGCGTGCGCGACGTTGACGCCGACGCCGAGGACGAGCCAGCCCGAGCCGCTCTCGCTCTCGAGGAGGATGCCGCTCGCCTTCCGCCCCGCGACGAGGACGTCGTTCGGCCATTTGTAGCGGAGCTCGACGAGCGGCGGGACGAAGGAGCCGATCGTCTCGCCGAGCGCGAGAGCGGCGACGAAGCCGAGCTCGCCGTAGCGCGCGGGCTCGGCGTCCGGACGGAGCACGAGTGACAGGTAGAGATTGCCGGGCGGGGACACCCAGGCCCGGCCGCGCCGGCCGCGCCCGGCGCTCTGCTCGCGGGCCCAGACGAGCGTCCCCTCCTCCGCGCCTTCGCGCGCCCGGCGCTTCGCCTCCTCGTTGGTGCTGTCGACCCGATCGAGGGCGACGAGACGATAGGCGGGCGGAAGAATCACCCCGGGAAGAGCGAGGCGGCGGCGGCCGCGGCGCTGTCGACGACGACGGACGGAGCGATGAAGAAGAAGAGCGTCACCACCGCCGTGACCGCGAGAACGGCGCTCATCTCGGCGCCGAAGGGCCGGTCGAACGCCGGCTTCGGCGCGTCGAAATACATGAGCTTGACGATACGAATGTAGTAGTAGGCGCCGACGACGCTGGTCACGACGCCGATCACGGCGAGCACGTAGAGCTCGGCGTTGATCGCGGCCATGAACACGTAGAGCTTTCCGAAGAAGCCCGAGAGCGGCGGGATGCCGGCCATCGCGAACATGAAGATGGCGAGCGACAGGGCGAGCGCGGGATGCGTCTGGGCGAGGCCCTGGAGGTCGTCGATCGCCTCGACGTCCTCGCCGTTCCGGCGCATCAGGAGGATGACGGCGAACGTGCCGACATTCATGAAGACGTAGATCGCCATGTAGATGAGGACGCTTTCCACGCCCTCCTTCGAGCCGGCCGCGAGACCGATCAGCGCGTAGCCGATATGGCCGATCGAGGAATACGCCATGAGGCGCTTGAAGTTCGACTGGTTGATCGCGGCGACGGAGCCGAGAACCATCGAGGCGACCGAGATCAGCCAGATGACCTGCCGCCAATCCGCGACGTAGCCGCCGAAAGGCTCGATCATGACGCGCAGGAAGAGCGCGATCGCGGCCACTTTCGGCGCCACGGAGAAGAACGCGGTGACCGGGGTCGGCGCCCCTTCGTAGACGTCGGGCGTCCACATGTGGAAGGGCACCGCCGAGACCTTGAAGGCGAGCCCGACGACGACGAAGACGATGCCGACGAGCGGTCCGATCGCGAGCGTCTCGCCGCCGGAGAGCGTCGCCGCCAGGGTCGCGAAGTCGGTGGCGCCGGCGAAGCCGTACACCATCGAGCAGCCGTAGAGCATCATGCCCGAGGCGAGCGCGCCGAGGACGAAGTACTTGAGCCCGGCCTCGGCCGAGCGGACGGTGTCGCGCTTGAACCCGGCGAGGACGTAGAGCGAAAGGCTCTGCAGCTCGAGGCCGATATAGAGCGAGATGAGGTCCGCGGCCGAGACCATCATCATCATGCCGGTGGTCGCGAGCAGGACCAGCACCGGGAACTCGAAGCGGGCGATCCGCGCCTGCTCGTTCCAGCGGATCGACATCACGATCGCGAAGATCCCGCCGAGGAGCACCAGCACCTTCATGAAGACGGCAAAGGCGTCCGTCACGAACATGCCGTAGAGCGCGAGCTGCCGCGGCCCGCCGCCGCCGAGCACCAGCACGACCGCGACGACGAGCGCCAGGGCGGCGAGCCAGGATGCCTCGCGCGCGGCGCGTTCGCCGCGGAAGACGCCGAAAAGGAGGAGCGCCATCGAGGCCGCGGCGAGGAAGATCTCCGGGAGCGCCGGCGAGAGCGGCGGAAGCGGGAAGCTCGGCATCGTGCTAGCGGCTCGCGAGAGTTGAGGGCGCGTCGGCGAGCGCGGCGCGCTGCGCCGCCTCGACGCGCTCGACGAGGTTGGCGAGGGCGGGCTGCATCGGCTTCAGGAACGAGGACGGATAAATCCCCATCCAGAGCACCAGGAACACGATCGGCGCGAACACGACGATCTCTCGCCAGGAGAGGTCGGGCATGACGCGCACGTCGTCGCGCGTAATGGTGCCGAACACGACGCGGCGGTAGAGGTAGAGCATGTAGGCGGCGCCGAGGATGAGCCCGGTGGCGGCGAGCGCCGTGAACCAGGTCGAGACCTGGAAGGCGCCCACGAGGACGAGGAACTCGCCGATGAAGCCGCTGGTGCCCGGAAGCCCGACGGCGGCGAGCATCATCACCATGAACACGACCGCGTATTTCGGCATGTTGTCGGCAAGGCCCCCGTAGCGGTCGATGTCGCGCGTGTGGAGGCGGTCGTAGACGACGCCGACGATGAGGAAGAGCGCGCCCGAGACGACGCCGTGGCTCAGCATCTGGAACATCGCGCCCTGCAGCCCCTCCTGGTTGGCGACGAAGATGCCGAGCGTGACGAAGCCCATATGCGCGACCGAGGAATAGGCGATGAGCTTCTTCATGTCGGTCTGCGCCAGCGCCACGAGCGAGGTGTAGATGACGGCGATGACCGAAAGCGTGAAGACGAAGTCCGCGAAGTACTCCGACGCGAGCGGGAACATCGGCAGCGAGAAGCGGACGAAGCCGTAGCCGCCCATCTTCAGGAGGACGCCGGCCAGGATCACCGAACCCGCCGTCGGCGCCTCGACATGCGCGTCGGGAAGCCAGGTGTGCACGGGCCACATCGGCATTTTCACCGCGAAGGAGGCGAAGAAGGCGAGCCAGAGCCAGCGCTGGAGGCCCGGCTCGAACGCGAACTGCAGCGCGGTCGGGATGTCGGTCGAGCCCGTCTGCCAGAAGATCGCGAGGATCGCCAGCAGCATCAGGACCGAGCCGAGGAGCGTGTAGAGGAAGAACTTGAAGGCCGAGTAGACGCGCCGCGGCCCGCCCCAGACGCCGATGATGAGGAACATCGGGATGAGGACGCCCTCGAAGAACATGTAGAAGAGCACGAAGTCGAGGGCGCAGAACGTGCCGACCATCATCGTCTCGAGGACGAGGAAGGCGATCATGTACTCCTTGACCCGGTACTGCACCGACTCCCAGGAGGCGAGGACGCAGATCGGCGTGAGGAACGTCGACAGGAGCACGAAGAACAGCGAGATCCCGTCGATGCCCATGTGGTAGGCGATGTTGAAGGACGGGATCCACTCGACTCGCTCGACGAACTGGAACTCGGGCGATTCCGCGTCGAACCCGAACCAGAGCTGGAGAGACAGAAAGAAGACGATGAGCGAGGTCCAGAGCGCGATCGAGCGCGCGTTCTTCGCCTTCGTCGCCTCGTCCCCGCCCGTTATCATGATGATGACGGCGCCGAGGAGCGGCAGGAACGTGACGAGAGAGAGAATGGGCATCGCCGTCACCCCGCCGACCGGAGGAGATACCAAGTGACGAAGACGACGACGCCGACCACGATCGCGAAGGCGTAGTGATAGATGTAGCCGGTCTGGAGCCGGCTCGCGCGCCGAGCCGCGCCGACCGTCGCGGCGGCGAGGCCGTCGGGGCCGAGCCCGTCGATGATCGCGCCGTCGCCGCCCTTCCAGAACCCGTAGCCGAGGCGGAAGGCCGAACGCACGAAGATCCGGTCGTAGAGCTCGTCGAAGTACCACTTGTTGAGGAGGAACTGGTAGAGGCCGCGGAAGCGCCCCGCGATCTCGGCCGGCAGCCCCGGGCGCGCCATGTAGCAGAGATACGCGACGGCGATTCCGGCGATCGCCACCACGAAGGGCAGGAGCGGGACGAAGAACGGCAGCCCGTGATGCGCGTGCTCGATCGCGTCGTTCTCGGGCAGGACCAGAAGCGACTGCCGCCAGAACTCGGCGCGCCCTTCGCCGACGAAGTAGTGGTACCCCGCCATGCCGGCGAAGACGGCACCGAAGGCGAGCACGTAGAGCGGAATCAGCATCACCTTCGGTGATTCGTGCACGTGGTGCATCGTCTCGTGATCCGCGCGCGGCTCGCCGTGGAAGGTGAGGAAGAGCAGGCGCCAGGAATAGAACGCGGTGAGGAACGCCGCGAAGATGCCGAGCCAGAACGCATACTGGCCGACGCCGCTATGCGCCGCCCACGCGCTCTCGAGGATCATGTCCTTCGAGTAGTAGCCGGCGAAGATCGGGATGCCGGCAAGGGCGAGGCTGCCGATCCACATGAGCCCGTAGGTGATCGGGATGAGCCTCCAGAGCCCGCCCATCTTGCGCATGTCCTGCTCGCCCGACATCGCGTGGATGACGCTGCCGGAGCCGAGGAAGAGCAGCGCCTTGAAGAAGGCGTGCGTCATCAGGTGGAACATCGCGGCGCCGTAGGCCGAGACCCCGGCGGCGAAGAACATGTAGCCGAGCTGGGAGCAGGTCGAATAGGCGATGACGCGCTTGATGTCGGTCTGCGTGACGCCGACCGTGGCGGCGAAGAGCGCGGTCGTGGCCCCGACGAGGACGACGACGGCGAGCGCGTCGGGCGCGTACTCGAAGATCGGCGAGAGGCGGCACACCATGAAGACCCCGGCGGTCACCATCGTCGCCGCATGGATGAGGGCGGAGACCGGGGTCGGCCCCTCCATCGCGTCGGGCAGCCAGGTGTGGAGCGGCAGCTGGGCCGACTTGCCCATCGCGCCGATGAAGAGGAGGATGCAGGCGATCGTCAGCGCGTCCCACTCGATGCCGAGAAACTCGAGCGTCTCTTTGGCGGCGTTCGGCGCCTCGTTGAAGACGGCGTCGAACTGGAGGCTGCCGAACATCATGTAGACGGCGAAGATGCCGAGCGCGAAGCCGAAGTCGCCCACCCGGTTGACGATGAAGGCCTTGATCGAAGCGGCGTTCGCCGAGGGCCGGTCGTACCAGAAGCCGATGAGCAGGTAAGAGCAGAGCCCGACGCCCTCCCAGCCGAAGAAGAGCTGAACGAAGTTGTCGGACGTCACCAGCATCAGCATGAAGAAGGTGAAGAACGACAGGTACGACTGGAAGCGCGGGATCGACGGGTCGTGGCTCATGTAGCCGACCGAGTAGACGTGGATCGCCGCCGAGCAGACGCTCACGGTCGCCATCATCACGACGGAGAGCGTGTCGAGCCGCAGCGCCCAGTCGACCACGAGATCGCCCGCGTCGATCCAGGTGAAGAGCGAGAGAGTCGGCCGGTCGTTGCCGAGGATCGCCACGTCGACGAAGAGGATGACCGCGAGAACGGCCGAGAGGATCATCGCGCCGCAGGTGACGAGCTGTGCGCCGCGGTCGCCGATGAGGCGCCCGAAGAACCCGGCGATGGCGGCCGCGATCAGCGGCGCGAAGACGACTATGACGGCCAAGGTATCGTCAGCCTTTCATCAGGTTGATGTCTTCCACCGCGATCGAGCCGCGATTGCGGAAGTAGACGACGAGGATGGCGAGGCCGATCGCCGCCTCCGCCGCAGCGACGGTGAGGACGAACATGGCGAAGACCTGCCCGACGAGATCGCCGAGGAAGGCGGAGAACGCCACGAAGTTGATGTTGACGGCGAGCAGCATCAGCTCGATCGACATCAGGATGATGATGACGTTCTTCCTGTTGAGGAAGATGCCGAAAACGCCGAGCGTGAAGAGGATCGCCGCGACGCTGAGATAGTGGCCGAGCCCGATCGTCATCGCCTCAGACCCCCTGCCCCGTCGGCACCTTGACGACCTCGACCGCTTCCGCCCGAGCGCGCGAGACCTGCCGCGCGATCTTCTGCCGGCGGACCCCGACGCGCTGCCGCAGGGTGAGGACGATCGCTCCGATCATGGCGACGAGAAGGACGAGGCCGGCCGCCTGGAAGGCGAAGACGTAGCGCGTGTAGAGGAGGTTGCCGAGCGCGTGGGTGTTGGCGATCTCGGTCGGGTCCGGCGCGGGCGCTGCGAGCGTGCCGCCCCCGAACGCCCAGGCGCTGAAGATGAACACGAGCTCGACCAGAAGAATCGCCCCGACCGTGGCGCCGATCGGCAGATACTGGAGAAAGCCCTGACGCAGCTCGACGAAATTGACGTCGAGCATCATCACCACGAAGAGGAAGAGGACCGCCACCGCGCCGACGTAGACGACGACGAGGATCATCGCCAGGAATTCAGCGCCGAGGAGCACGAAGAGCCCTGCCGCGTTGAAGAAGGCGAGGATCAGATAGAAGACGGAGTGGACAGGGTTTCGTGAGGAGATGACCATCACCGCCGACGCGATCGCGACAGCGGAGAAGGCGTAGAAGGCGAGCGCCTGGACGATCATTGCGCTGTTTTCCGCTGGCGGAAGGAGGCCCGGAAAGAGCCGACGCCGGAGGAGCAGGCTGTCCTCTCCCCGCCCCTCCCCCGCGCGCGGAGGAGGGAGAATGCCGCTTCGTCCGCGATCATCGGTAAGGCGCGTCCAGCTCGAGGTTCTTGGCGAGCTGCGGCTCCCATCGGTCGCCGTTCGCGAGGAGCCGCTCCTTGTCGTAGAAGAGCTCCTCCCGCGTCTCGACCGCGAACTCGAAGTTCGGCCCCTCGACGATGGCGTCGACCGGGCAGGCTTCCTGGCAGAAGCCGCAGTAGATGCACTTCGTCATGTCGATGTCGTAGCGCGTGGTGCGGCGGCTGCCGTCCTCGCGCGGCTCGGCCTCGATCGTGATCGCGAGGGCCGGGCAGACGGCCTCGCACAGCTTGCAGGCGATGCACCGCTCCTCGCCGTTGGGGTAGCGGCGCAGCGCGTGCTCGCCGCGAAAGCGCGGGCTGAGCGGCCCCTTCTCGTAGGGGTAGTTCAGCGTCACCGGCGGCTTGAACATCGTCTTGAGCGTCAGCGCCATGCCGGCGACGAGCTCGGAAAGCAGCCAGCTGCGGGCGGTTCGATCGAGGAGAGCCATGTTTACTCCGGCAACCAGCCCATAGCGACGAGCACCCCCGCGGTCAAGACGAGCCAGAACAACGAGAGCGGAAGGAACACCTTCCAGCCGAGCCGCATGAGCTGGTCGTAGCGGTAGCGGGGGAAGGTCGCGCGGACCCAAAGGAAGAGGAAAGCGACGAGCGCGATCTTGAGGGCGAACCAGACGGGCCCCGGGATCCAGGTGAACGGCGCCACGTCCACCGGCGGCAGCCACCCGCCGAGGAACAGAACCGCCGTCATGCCGCTCATCAGCAGCATGTTCGCGTACTCGCCGAGGAAGAAGAGCGCGAAGCTCATCGACGAGTACTCGACGAAGAACCCGGCGACGAGCTCCGACTCGCCCTCGGGAAGGTCGAACGGCGCCCGGTTCGTCTCCGCCAGCATCGAGACCAGGAAGACGACGAACATCGGCAGGAGCGGCAGCCAGTTCCAGCCGAGGAAGCCCCAGCCGCGGTCCTGCGCCACCACGATCTGCGTGAGATTCAGGGAGCCGGCGAGAAGCAGCACGCAGACGATGACGAAGCCGATCGAGACCTCGTACGAGACCATCTGCGCCGCCGAGCGCAGGGCGCCGAGAAAGGCGTATTTCGAGTTCGACGCCCAGCCGGCCATGATGACGCCGTAGACGCCGAGCGAGCTGATCGCGAAGAGGTAGAGAATGCCGACATTGATGTCGGCGAGGACGAGCCCGACGTCGAACGGGATCACCGCCCAGGCGATGAGCGCCAGGACGAAGGTGAGCATCGGCGCGGCGACGAAGACGATCCGGTTGGCCCCCGAGGGGATCACCGTCTCCTTCATGAGGAGCTTCACCGCGTCGGCGATCGGCTGCAGGAGGCCGAACGGCCCCACCACGTTCGGTCCCTTGCGGAGCTGCGCCCAGGCGAGAACCTTGCGCTCGGCGTAGGTGTAGTAGGCGACGGCGAGGAGCAGCGGCACCACGATTGCGAGAATCTGCGCCACCGTGATCACCGTCGGCAGCGCGTAGCCGGTCCAGAACTCAGCCATGCGTGCCGGTCCTCCGCTCTTCCTCGCGCTGCGCCCAGTAGTTCTCGCTGCACGCGTGCATCGTCGGCGAGGCGCGGCTTATCGGGTCGGTGAGGTAGAAATCCGCGATCGGATAGACGAAGGGGGCGGCGTCGGGCGCCCCCTCCTCGCCGAAGCGGCCCCAGGAAGCGCGCGTCAGGGAGTCGTCGATGTCGGCGAACACGGGATTGACCGCGGCGAGCCGCTCGCGCAGGGCGCCGAGCGTGTCGTACGGCAGCCGTCGCCCCGCCACTTCCGAAAACGCGCGCAGGATGCGCCAGTCCTCGCGCGCCTCCCCGGGCGGGAACACGGCGCGCCGGCCGACCTGCACCCGGCCCTCGGTGTTGACATAGACGCCGTCCTTCTCGGTGTAAGCCGCCCCCGGCAGGACCACGTCGGCACGATGCGCGCCGGCATCGCCGTGATGGCCCTGATAGACGACGAAGGCGTTGCCGAGCCGGCTCATGTCGAGCTCGTCGGCGCCGAGCAGCCAGACGGTGTCGACCGCCTCGGTCCTGCAGGCCTCGTAGATGCCCTCGAT
>JADGGZ010000398.1 GCA_019689675.1 Rhodospirillales bacterium
GAGGCGACGCGCGCGCAGCGGCGCGCCGCGAGCCCGGAGGTCTCGGCCTGGGTTGCCGCCTCGGCGGGCTCCGGCAAGACCAAGGTCCTCACCGACCGCGTCCTCAATCTTCTCCTCGAAGGAACACCCCCCGGCCGCATCCTTTGCCTCACCTTCACGAAAGCCGCGGCGGCAGAGATGGCGATCCGCCTCGGCGAGCGGCTGCGGCGCTGGGCGACGCAGCCGGATCGCGAGGTCGAGAAAAGCCTCGTCGATCTCACGGGCGCGCCCGTCGAGCCGGAGCTCGTCGCACGCGCGCGTCGGCTCTTCGCCCGCGTCCTCGATGCGCCGGGCGGCATTCCCATCCAGACCATTCACTCCTTCTGCCAGTCGCTCCTCGCACGCTTTCCGCTCGAAGCGGGCGTGGTGCCGCATTTCGAGCTTCTGGACGAGCGCGGCGAGGCCGACCTCCTCGCCGAAGCGCGGGAGACGGTCCTGCGTGCGGCGCGGGACGGCGGCGACGAGAGTCTCGCGCAGGCGCTCATGGAGGCGACCCGCCACACCCACGAGGACGGTTTCGCCGAGGTGCTGCAGCAGGTCCTCGCCGAGCGCGGCAAGCTGCGCCGCCTCCTCGCCGAGGGCGGGGTTGCCGGCGCGCGGGCGCGCCTCGCCGCAGCGCTCGACGTCGATCCGGCGACCAGCGCCGAGGAACTTCTTTCCGCCGCTTGCGCCGAGAGCGCATTCGACGTCGCGTCCCTGAGGCGCGCCGCCGCGGCGCTCCTCGCCGGCACCGATCTTGAGCAAAGGCGCGGCCGGCGCATCGCCGACTGGCTCGACAACCCCGAGCGGCGCGCCGACGACTTCGCCGACTACGTCGATGCGTTTCTCACCTATGACGGCGAGATTCGCGCGAGGCTCTGCAACAACCCGACCGAGCAGCGCTGTCCGGGAACCCGGGCCGCGCTTCAGAGCGAGGCCGAGCGGCTTCTCGAGGTGACGGCCGCGCTCCGCGCCCGCGCGCTCTTCGACGCGAGCGCTGCCTTGATCCGGCTCGGCGCCGCCGTGCTCGACGCCTACGAGCGCGAGAAGCGGCTGCGGGCCGCGCTCGACTTCGACGACCTCATCGACCGTGCTCTCTATCTCCTGGAGCGGCCCGGCATCGCGCCTTGGGTCCTTTTCAAGCTCGACGGCGGCATCGATCACATTCTCGTCGATGAGGCCCAGGACACGAATCTCGAGCAGTGGCGGATCGTGCAGGCGCTCGCCGACGAGTTCTTCGCCGGGGCGAGCGCGCGCGAGCAGAAGCGCACGATCTTCGCCGTAGGCGACAAGAAGCAATCGATCTTCGGGTTCCAGGGCGCGGCGCCGGAGGCGTTCACCCGGATGCACGTTCACTTCGCCCAGCGCACGGAGGAGGCGAAGGCCGGCGCGGGCGCCGAGGCCGAGCGCGTTCCGCCGCTTCTGAAGCTGCCGCTCAACATCTCCTTCCGTTCGACGGCCGCGGTTCTCGCCGCGGTCGACCGGGTCTTCGGTCCCGGAGGCCCGGGCGCCGATGGCGTCGCCGAGGCGGACTACGTACCTCATGTCGCGAGCCGCGAAGGCGAGGGCGGGCGCGTCGAGCTTTGGCCGCTGGTTCCGCGCATCGAGCCCGACGAGGAGGAGCGCTGGGCGCTGCCGTTGGAGCGTCCGATGCCGACGCTGCCGCGGACGCGCCTTGCGAGCGAGATCGCGCGCACGATCAGGCGCTGGATCGACGATCGCGAAGTGCTGCCGGCGCGCGGCCGTCCGATCCGTGCCGGCGACGTCATGATTCTGGTGCGGCGGCGCAATGCGCTCGTCGCCGATCTCGTGCGCGCGCTGCGCCAGGAGGGCGTGCCGGTCGCCGGCGTCGACCGGATGCGGCTCGCCCGCGAGCTCGCGGTCGAGGATCTCGTCGCGCTCGCCGAGTTTCTCCTCACCCTCGAGGACGATCTCGGCCTTGCCGTGGTCTTGAAAGGGCCGCTCTTCGGGCTCGACGACGACGATCTCCTCGCGCTCTGCCACGGCCGTTCGGGCTCGCTGTGGGACGAGCTGCGCCGGCGCGCGGCAGAACGGCCGCATTGGGAGAAGGCGGCGCGGACTCTCTCCGAGCTTCTGTCCCGCGTCGACTTCGTGCCGCCCTACGAGCTCTTCGCCGAGGTGCTGGGCGCGCGCGGCGGCCGCAAGGCCATGCTCGCCCGCCTCGGCACCGAGGCGGGCGACGC
>JADGGZ010000089.1 GCA_019689675.1 Rhodospirillales bacterium
GAGGCTCCGAGCCAGGGCCGGACGACGCGTCCTCCCGTGGCGGCACCCGCGACGACCGCCCGCACCATCGAGGCCGGGATCGCGAAGCCGATGCCGATCGAGCCGCCCGATCGCGAGTAGATCGCGGTGTTGATTCCGACCAGCTTGCCGTCGAGGTCGACGAGCGCGCCGCCCGAGTTGCCGGGATTGATCGCGGCATCGGTCTGGATGAAGAACCGGAAGTCGCTGATCCCGACTTGCGTTCGCGCCAGGGCGGAGACGATGCCGCTCGTCACGGTCTGGCCGACGCCGAAAGGATTGCCGATCGCGAGTACGAGATCGCCCACCTCCAAGCTGTCCGAATCGCCGAGTTCGAGATAGGGCAGTGCCTCGTTCCCGACGTCGATCTTCAGCACCGCGAGATCGGTGCGCTCGTCGCGGCGAACGATCTGGGCCTCGAACTCGCGTCGGTCGGCGAGCACGACGATGATCTCGTCAGCGCCATCGATGACGTGATTGTTCGTGACGATGAGCCCGTCGCGGGCTACCAGAACGCCCGAGCCGAGCGAGTTCTGCACCCGCTCCTGCGGCAACCCGAATGGAATCGCGTCGCCGAAGAACCTCCGGAACAGCGGGTCGTTGAAAAGCCCCGGCGGTGGGCCGCTCCGCCGCACGATGCGGCGGCTGAAGACGTTTACGACGGCCGGAGCCGTCCGTTTCACGACGGGAGCGAAGGAGAGCTTGATCTGCTCGCGGCTGTCGGGGAGGACCCGGTCCGCTGCAAACGACGGGATCGAGACGACGAGAAGCAGGAGCAGGGCGAGGCGAAGCATCGCGCGGAATTCTACAACAGGGGAGCTGACGGCGACGCTGGCCGCGCCGGCCGCGCCTCAGAGCGAGAGATTACGGCTCGCGAACTCCCAGTTCGCCAGCTTGTCGAGCCAGGCGGCGACGTAGTCGGCGCGTCGGTTCTGCCAGTCGAGATAGTACGCGTGCTCCCAGACGTCGCAGGCGAGAAGGCACTTCAACCCTTGCGCCATCGGCGTGTCGGCGTTGCCGGTCCGGACGATCTGCAGCTTCTTGTCGCGCCCCTCGACGAGCCATGCCCAACCGCTGCCGAACTGGCCTACGGCCGCTTCGATGAACTTCTGCCTGAAGGTGCCGAAGTCGCCGAAATCGTTCGCGATGCGCTCGGCGAGGGCGCCCGAAGGTTCGCCGCCGCCATTCGGGCGCATGCTGTTCCAATAGAAGGTGTGGTTCCAGACCTGGGCGGCGTTGTTGTAGAGCGCGGTCCGGTTGGGGTTCACGAGCGTGGTCCGGACGATCTCCTCGACCGAGTGGTTCGCGAAGTCGGTGCCGGCCACGAGGCGCACCATGTTGTCGTAGTACGCCTTGTGGTGCTTGCCGTAATGGAAGCCGATCGTCGTCGCCGATATGACCGGCGCCAGCGCGTCGTCCGGGTAGGGCAGGGGCGGCATCGCTTCGGCGATTGTCGTGCGGGCGCCGACGATCGCAGGGGCGGCCAGCGTTGCCGCCGCCAGCGCCACTCCGCCCGCTACTACCTGCCGGCGGTCAAGGGCGGACTTGCCGAAGGATTTCATCGCTGCCTTCCGTTCTGTCGGCTTCAGACAATATAGGGCTTCCGAACACCTCGTCGAAGGCCGCGCGTAGCGCGACGTCGACCTCGGGCATGGTCGCCGTGATCCCGAGCGCGGCGAGCGACGTGACGCCGCGGTCGCGGATCCCGCAGGGAACGATTCCCGAATAGTGGGAGAGGTCGGGATCGATATTGAGCGCCACGCCGTGAAGGGTGACCCAACGCCGCACCCGAACCCCGATCGCCGCGATCTTCGCTTCGGCGCCGTCGCGGCCGGCGACCCAGATTCCGACCCTTCCCTCGCGCCGTTCGCCGCGGACGTTGAAGCGGGCGAGGGCACGGATGAGCCATTCCTCGAGGTCGCGGACGTAGCGGCGGATGTCGGCGCCGCGCCGCTTCAGATCCAGCATGACGTACCCGACCCTTTGCCCGGGGCCGTGATAGGTGAGCTGGCCACCCCGCCCGGTGCGGAAGACCGGAAACCGCGCGTCGAGAAGATCGCCTGGCTTCGTGCTGGTGCCGGCGGTGTAGAGCGGCGGATGCTCGAGAAGCCAGACGAGCTCGGGCGCCGTTCCGGCACGGATCGCCGCGGCCCTTTCGTCCATCGCGGCGGTTGCGTCCTCGTAATCGACCGGCGCGTCGTCTATCCGCCATTCGAGCGCTTGAAACGCCATGACGGAGTTGCTAGATCATCCGCCGCTCTGCGGGCAAGCCCGCAGAGCGCAACCTCGAATGCGGTCGTGGCGGAATTGGTAGACGCGCTAGCTTGAGGTGCTAGTGGGGGAAACCCCTTGGAAGTTCGAGTCTTCTCGACCGCACCACGAAAAAGGGCCGGGCCTTCGCCCGGCCCTTTCGTCTTTTCGGCGGCCCCCTAGAAGAGCCCGCTGATCCTTCCCTTGCTGTCGATCGAGATGCTGTTGGCGGCGGGAACCTTCGGCAGGCCGGGCATCGTCATGATGTCGCCGCAGATGACGACGACGAACTCGGCGCCGGCCGAGAGCCGGACTTCCCTGATCGGCACGACGTGATTGGACGGCGCGCCCTTTAGCGCGGCGTCGGTCGAGAAGCTGTACTGGGTCTTCGCGATGCAGACCGGGAGATGCCCGAAGCCCTCGGACTGCAGCTCCTTGAAGCGATTGCGCACGGACTGGTCGGCGGTGATGTCGGACGCGCCGTAGGTCTTGGTCGCGATCGTCTTCACCTTGTCCCAGAGCGGCATCTCGTCGGGATAGAGGAAGCGGAACTTGTTCTTGGCGCTCTCGATCGTGCGGACGACGGCCTTCGCGACCTCGGCCGCCCCCGCGCCGCCCCGCGCCCAGTGATCGGAGAGAATGCACTCGACGCCGAGCCGGTCGCACAGCCCGAGCAGGGTCTTCACCTCGCCTTCGGTGTCGGCGCTGAAGCGGTTGATGGAGACGATGACGGGCAGGCCGAAATGCTCGCGCACGTTGCGGACGTGCCGCTCGAGGTTGGCGAAGCCTTTCTCCACCGCGGCGATGTTCTCGGTCTTGAGATCCTCTTTCGCGACGCCGCCATGCATCTTGAGCGCGCGGATCGTGGCGACGAGGACGACGCAGTCGGGCCTCAAACCCGCCTTGCGGCATTTGATGTCGATGAACTTCTCGGCGCCGAGATCGGCGCCGAACCCTGCCTCGGTCACGACATAGTCCGCGAGCTTCAGCGCCGTTTTCGTGGCCAGCACCGAGTTGCAGCCATGCGCGATGTTGGCGAACGGGCCGCCGTGGACGAAGGCGGGGTTGTTCTCGAGGGTCTGCACGAGGTTCGGCGCGATCGCGTCCTTGAGGAGCGCCGCCATGGGGCCCTGCGCCTTCAGCTCGGAGGCGCGCACCGGCTTCCGGTCGCGCCTCTGCGCGACGATGATATTGCCGAGGCGGCGCTTCAGGTCCTCGAGATCGGTGGCGAGGCAGAAGATCGCCATCACTTCGGAAGCGACGGTGATGTCGAAGCCGTCCTCGCGCGGGAAGCCGTTGGCGACGCCGCCGAGCGAGTTCACGATCGAACGCAGCGCGCGGTCGTTCATGTCCATGCAGCGCCGCCAGGTGATGCGCCGCGGATCGATGCCGAGCTCGTTGCCCCAGTAGATGTGGTTGTCGATGAGCGCGGCGAGGAGGTTGTTGGCCGTGCCGATCGCGTGGAAGTCGCCGGTGAAGTGGAGGTTGATGTCCTCCATCGGAACCACCTGCGCATAGCCGCCGCCCGCGGCGCCGCCTTTCATCCCGAAGGAAGGTCCGAGGCTGGGCTCGCGCAGGCAGATCGCGGCCTTCTTCCCGATGTGGTTCAGCGCATCGCCGAGGCCGACCGTCGTCGTCGTCTTGCCTTCGCCCGCCGGCGTCGGCGTTATCGCCGAGACCAGGATGAGCTTGCCGTCCGGCCTGTCCTTGAGGCTCTCGACGTATTCGAGCGATACCTTGGCTTTGTAGGGACCGTAGTTCACAAGGTGCTCGGCCGGAATTCCCAGCTTGTCCCGACCGACATCGACGATCGGCCGCATTTTCGCGGCCTGGGCGATTTCGATGTCGGTCTTGGGGGCGCGGTGCTGGTCTTGCGCTGTCATAGGGGACATTTCCTCCAAGGAGTTTGGTATATGGTATACCTGCGCCATGGCTGAGGCCAAGATCATCGACGGGGCGGCGCACGCCAAAGCGCTCCGCGCCGAGCTTGCCGCCGAGGTCGCCCGCCTTCGTGCCGAGCATGGGCTGAAGCCCGGCCTCGCGGTGGTCCTCGTCGGCGAGGATCCCGCGAGTCAGGTCTACGTCAGGAACAAGGTCCGCTTCGCGAACGAGGCGGGAATGGCCTCTCGTGATGTGCGCCTGCCGGCCGAGGCGAGCGAGGAGGAGGTCGTGGCCGCGGTGCGCCGGCTCAACGCCGACCCCGACATTCACGGAATCCTCGTCCAGATGCCGCTGCCGCGCCAGATCGACGCCGGCGTCGTCATCGCCGCGATCGACCCGGCCAAGGACGTGGACGGCTTCCACGACATGAACGCGGGCCGGCTCCTCGCCGGCCGGCCCGGTCTCGTTCCCTGCACGCCGCTGGGCATCATTCGGCTGCTCCGCGCCAGCATCGGAAATCTCGCCGGGCTCGAAGCCGTCGTGGTGGGACGCTCGAACATCGTCGGCAAGCCCATGGCGGTGCTGCTGCTGCGCGAGGACTGCACGGTGACCGTCGCGCACTCGCACACGCGCGACCTCGAAGAGGTCTGCCGCCGGGCGGACATACTCGTGGCGGCGGTCGGGCGGCCCGAGATGGTGCGCGGCGATTGGGTGAAGCCGGGCGCGACCGTGATCGACGTCGGAATCAATCGCGTCGAGCGGGAAGGCAAGACGAAGCTCGTCGGCGACGTCGCCTTCGCAGAGGCGCGCGCGGTCGCCGGCGCGATCACCCCGGTCCCGGGCGGCGTCGGTCCGATGACGATCGCCTGCCTTTTAGCGAATACGCTGCGTGCCGCCTGCGCCCAGCGCGGGGTCGAGTTCCGCCTGCCGCTCTGAGCGGACTTCGATCAAGGTGCCGCACTGGTAGCAGGGGACGGCGCTGTGCTCGGCGAGCCACTCCGCCGTGCGCGTCGTCCAGGTGCCGCACTCCGGGCAGGCGAGATAGCGGACGTCGTTCATTCCCATGGCGGGGAACGAACCGCCGCGCGGCGCTTCCGGTTCCGTCGGCCTCAGGGAAGGAGGCGGCAATCGAGCTTGCGCCGGTGCAGCTCGGCGCAGAGGCGCTTGGCTTCTCCGGCGTCGGCGAGCGGGCCGGCCTGGACGCGGAAGACGACGCGGCCGTCCGGAAGCTCGGCGCGGCGGACATGTGCGTCGAGGGTGCCGAGGATATCGCTCTGCTCGTTGCGCAGCTTCTCGAGCGCGCTCTGGGCCCGGGCTTCACTGCGGAACGACGCCAGTTGGACATGTGGCGCTCCCTTCCGGGAGGGGGCGGCCGTGCTCGCTGATTTCGCCTGGTTCTCCGACGCTTCCGGCGTCGGCATGGGCTTGGGGACCGGGATCGGCCTCCACGATTCGTCGGAAACCACCGCCTCGGCGGGCGGCGACGTCGATCCGGTCGTCTCGGCAGGAGACGAGGCGACGGCCGGCGGCGGCTGCGCGGGAACGGCCTCGGTCGGCAGCGGCGGCGGTTCGGACGGCTCGGGAGGCGCGACCAGCGTCGCGATCGCATCGCGCTCGGGCGGCGATGCAGGAGAAGTCCCTTCAGGGGCTCCGGACCGCTTGGTCGCTGCGACGATCACCGTCTTGCCGAGTCCGGGCGTATCGAAACTCTCGAGCGCAGCGGTCTCGCCCGGCGCCTTCCGGCTCTCGGGACGCGGCCAGAAGAAGAACGTGCCCGCCAGGATCACGACGATCCCGGCCGTTATCGCTGCCCATCGGCGCCGGCGTCGGGCGGCCCGCCCTCGCCTGTATTCGCGCCACGGCGTTTCGAAGGCGGGAGTGGGTCCTTCCGAGCTCGGATAATACGCCATCGGACTCTCCGGACTCGATCGCGTCAGATCGCGACAATTCCTTGGCTGAGGAGCGTCGCCGCCGCTTCGCGCGCTGCCGCCGCGTTGTCGCCGTTCTCCGAGCCGACGGCCTTGACGAGCTTCGTCTTCGCGGCTTCGACCCGGTGACGCCGTCGTTCCGGGCTCATTTTGAACATCCGCTCGGCCTCGGCCGTGACGCGGTGCGCTTCGGCATGGAAAGTGCGCGTTCCAATTCGCAGAGTCGGCATTGCGAAACCCTCTTTTTCGGCAAGGCTGAGGATGGAGCCGATTCGCAGGACGAAGAGAGTCAAAAAAGGCACTGAATTCAGGCACAAACGCTGAAGTTTTGAGGTTCGAGATGAACTTCTACTGTGACGAACGCACACCCGTCTGGCTTGCAGTCGTGCCCGTGTTGCGCTCTTGATTCTGGAGGAACTGCCGCGGAGGGCGAGAATGGTCAGCTTCGTTGTGAGCGAGACCGAGCTGAAGGAGGTGGCGCGTCGTGCCGGCGGGCGGTTCGAGTACAACGGCAAAGGCTTCGTGCTGATCTCGTACGGATCGTACGGCCAGCATCATATCCGCCTCGATTTGGTGAAGTGGCCGAACGGCCGCTTCAACAAGCTCCGTGACGATAATTCGTACGAGTTCCAGGTCAGCAGCTTTCACGTAAAGCGCGAGACCTATTACTCCCGAGAAGAGCAGGACTACGACTATCTCTACTTCGTCTATGTCGGCGCCGGCGTTTGGCAGCCGGTCTGGGGCTACAGCAAGACCGAGAAGCTGAGCGGCGCGTCTAGGCGGTGGGAGTTCAACGACAGGGTTTGGTCGGAGAACACGCATGACGCCCGGCTCTTCCTCGAAGACTTGAGCAAGGCTACGCGAACCGAGCAGGCTCTGGCGACCGGCCCCGTCCAGGGGGCGGCGTCGAACCTTTCCGGCATACTTTAGTCGAGGGGAATTGGGGCGAGTGACCGGATTCGAACCGGCGACATCCAGAATCACAATCTGGCGCTCTAACCAGCTGAGCTACACCCGCCGTCGCGGCGCGTGACGTAGCTTCTCCGCCCGCCTTCGTCAAGGCTGCCGGGGCCGTGCGAGCCGCTTCTGCATGCCTCGGGGAGAGGGCGCTCCGTCGGCGATCTCGCGTACGAGCTTCGCCACGATGGCGATCCTGAAATCGTCGAAGTCGTCCGCCCGGGAGACGAACGAGCCGAATCCGCCGACGACGTGCTGGCGGTACCACTCGTCGAGACGCCAGTGCTCGTTGCGGATGGCGAGGCCGTTGATCGTGATTCCGCGCGCGACGGCTCGGTCGCGCGCGTCGTCGGCGTCCGGTCCCGCGTTGCTGACGCCGTCCCCCGAGATGTCGATCGTCCGGCGCGGCGCTGCGAATTCGCCGTCTTCGAGGAGCTGGGCGGAGAAATCGATCGCGCTGCCGATTGCCGTGAAATCTGCGAACGTCCGCGGCGCCCGCCGGATGGCGTCGGCGAAGGCGAGGGCCGTATCGGGGCTCGAGACGATCGTCCAGGGCACGAGCTGGCGCTGACGGCCGCTACCCGACCATTCGACGTAAGTCACCGCGACCGCACCGACCATACCGCTCTCGATCGCCTCGATCACTGCGCGAGACCCGAAGGCGGTGGCGTATCCGTCTCTCTGCATCCGATACTCCTCGTCGTCGATGCTGCGCGAAACGTCGACCGCGAGGACGAGGGCGAGATCGACCGGCCGCCCCGCCGCAACCGGCGTGCCGAAGCACAGGACGAAACACGCGAGCGCCCGTAAGATCACCACGTGACCAACGCTGACCGGCACCTCCTTCTCTCGGCCGCAGAAATGGCGGAGGCGGATCGCCGCGCCGCGGCGTCGGGCATCCCGTCCATCGAGCTTATGGAAAATGCCGGCCGTGCGGTTTCGGACGCGTTGCGTCGGCGCTTCCGCCCCGCTCCCGTCGCGGTTGCCTGCGGGCCCGGCAACAACGGCGGAGACGGGTTCGTCGTGGCGCGCCATCTTGCCGCTGCCGGCTGGACGGTCCGCGTCGGCCTTCTCGGCTCGACGGCGGCGCTCAAGGGGGACGCCGCCGCGCAGGCTGCGCGGTGGACCGGCGCGGTCGAGCCGCTCGGGCCCGATCTCCTCGACGGTGCCGGGATCGTCGTCGATGCCATCTTCGGCGCGGGACTCTCGCGCGCCCTCGACGGAGCGGCGCGCGCGACCGTCGAGGCGATGCGCGGGCGCACCGTCGTCGCGATCGACGTGCCGAGCGGAGTCGACGGCAGCACCGGCGCCGTTCGGGGCGCCGCCCCCGAGGCGGCTCTCACCGTCACCTTCTTCCGCCGCAAGCCCGGCCACCTCCTTCTTCCCGGCCGCGTTCTCTGCGGCGAGACGGTGGTGGCGGATATCGGAATTCCGGAATCTGTCCTCGACGGTCTCGGGGCGCGGTGCTGGGCGAATGTGCCCTCGCTCTGGCGCGACCGTCTGCCGCGGCTCGAGCCGGCGACGCACAAGTACAAGCGTGGCCATGTCCTCGTGCTGGGCGGCGCTGCGATGACGGGGGCGGCCCGCCTTGCCGCCCGTGCGGCGCAGCGGGTCGGCGCCGGGCTCGTGACGCTCGCGGCGCCGGAGCCGGTTTTCCCGGTCTATGCGAGCGCGCTCGAGAGCGTGATCGTGAGCGCCGCGCCGTTCGCATCCCTTCTTGCCGATGCCCGGCGGAACGCGATCGTCGTCGGTCCCGGCGCGGGGCGGGACGAGACCACGATGGCTGCGGCGACGGCCGCGCTCGCTTCGGGCCGGAAACTGGTGCTGGATGCGGACGGGCTGACCGTGTTCGAGAACCGGGTCGAGGCGTTGAGTCCGCGCGGCGAGTGCGTGCTGACACCGCACGAGGGTGAGTTCCGTCGCCTCTTCCCCCTCGGAGAGGACAAGCTCGCCTCGGTGCGCGCGGCGGCGGCCCGCACCGGGTGCGTCGTCGTTCTGAAGGGCGCCGACACGATCATCGCGGACCCGTCGGGCGTCGCGGCGATCAACGAGAACGCCCCGCCGACGCTCGCGACCGGCGGCACCGGCGACGTGCTGGCCGGCATGATCGCCGGATTGATGGCGCAGGGGATGACGGCTTTCGACGCCGCCTGCGCGGCGGTTTGGCGTCATGGGGCCGCCGCTGCCCGGGTCGGGCGGCGCCTCGTCCCCGAGGATCTGCTCGCCGCTCTTGCCGATTTCGGATGCGAGCGGCAAGAGATGGATTGACGTAAAAGGATCAACGGGCGGAATCGATCCGACCCTTAGGATGGTTAGAGTGAGCGAGCGCACGACAAACGGCGGCACCGGCTTCTTCGACAGCGTGTTCGATCGCACGTTGGGGAACTTGAAGGCCGCTTGGCGCGACATCGCGGAAAGCGCGCGCGTCTATATCGGCGCCGGGCCTCGCCCGGACCTGCCGGACAACGACGCGGAGCGTCTTCGGGCGCAGATGCGGGCATGCCTGGAAGGAAAGGGCGGCCAAGTCTCCGCGCGCGCCCGCGCGGCCGAGCTCGGGCGCACCTATCTCGCTCTCTCGCCGACCGGCCGGGAGCGTTTCCTGCGCCTTCTCGCCGAGGAGTTCGACCTCGACCGGGGCGCGGTCGACGCGGCCTGCGCGCGGCTGATGCGGGCGGAGGGCGAGAGCGAAGGCGAGCGGCGGCAGGCGGAGCAGGCGCTCCGAGAGGCGCTGCAGCCGCCGCGGACGCGCCTTCTCACGCAATTCAACGCGCTTCCCGAGGGGGTCAAGTTCCTGGTCGACCTTCGCGGCGAGTTGCTGGCGCTCGGCAAGCGCGACGTCGCTCTCGCCGGTCTCGAGCAGGATTTGAAGAACCTCCTCGCGAGCTGGTTCGATGTGGGCTTCCTCGAGCTGCAGCGGATCACCTGGGAGTCCCCCGCCGCCTTGCTCGAGAAGCTGATCGCTTACGAGGCGGTGCATGCGATCCGCAGCTGGACCGACCTCAAGAACCGCCTCGAGGCCGACCGGCGCTGCTTCGCCTTCTTCCATCCGCGGATGCCGCACGAGCCACTGATCTTCGTCGAGGTCGCGCTCGTCTCGGGGATGGCGAGCAACGTCCAGAAGCTGCTGGACGAGCACGCGCCCCTGATGGACCCCGGAAGTGCCGATACCGCGATCTTCTACTCGATCTCGAACTGCCAGCGGGGCCTTGCCGGGATCTCGCTCGGCGACTTCCTCATCAAGCGCGTCGTCGATCAGCTCACGAACGAGCTTCCGAAGCTGCGCACCTTCGCCACGCTGTCGCCCATCCCCGGCTTCCGCAAATGGCTCGACGGCCGCTTGGCGGAGGGAGCCGAGCCGCGCCTGCGCCAGATTCTCGAGACCCCCTCGTGGCATCTCGACGAAAATCTCGCGAAGGAGGCGCGCGAGCCGCTCACCCGGCTCTGCGCGCGTTACCTCGTCCTCGAAAAGGGGCGCGGCGGCCGCGCGCTCGATCCCGTCGCGCATTTCCATCTTTCGAACGGCGCCCGGATCGAGCGCCTCAACTGGCTCGGCGACACTTCGCCGAAGGGGCTCGAGCAGTCGGCCGGGATGATGGTCAATTACCTCTATAAGCTCTCGGACATCGAGGCCAATCACGAGGCGTACACCGGCGAAAACCGGGTCACGGCGTCGCTGACGCTTCGCAATCTAGCCGCGAAGGCGTAGGGCCGCCCGCCCTCATCGGAGAGGGCGGGACCGAGCCTTCGCTCGGTCGGCCCGAGGTCCGCTTTCGGTTTGCTCCGCGCCGTGTTCATTGAATGGAGCACGACCGACGCCGCGATCCGCACGAGGACGTCCCGATGCAGGGCCCGCGATCGGGCTTCTTCGCAGGAAACGGATTCCGAGCCGACTTCGCGCGCCTGCCGCTGATCCGCATGACCGGGACGGCCCCGGAGCGCGCGGCGATTGCCCGCATTCTAATTCAATTCGTACATGATTGTTCCGCTCATTAACGGATCCTCAAAAAAGCGGGCGGAAGATGGGCGGAACGAAGGAGAGGAATGATGCGCCTGACAAACATCCTGCGCCGCGCCGTAAAAACGGACGTTCAGCCCGGCTACTCCTATCGGCGCGAGATCGGCCCTGCGTTGACCGAAAAGGTCCGCGTCCTCGATCTCAAGGCCGATCCTTCGGGCATCCCTCATGTCCGATTTGAAGTCAGCTTCGAGCGCCGGTCGGAGCGTCTCGAGACCGCCCGCCGCATTCTCTCCCTCGACCGCTTCGTCGAGTCCTATCAAGAGCGCATCGCCTAAGCAGGCTCCCTAGCGCATCGCCTCGACTGCACGCGAATTCGGCCGGCGGGGTTGCGCCCCCGCCGCGCCTGTTGCTATGTACCCGCCTTCGCCGGAGCCGGCGCGGGCGGGTTTTCTTTTCCGGGCGGGCGTGGCGGAATTGGCAGACGCACTGGATTTAGGTTCCAGCGGCCTCGGCCGTGGGGGTTCAAGTCCCCCCGCCCGCACCAGGGCTCCGGCAATCATCGACTTCCGACAGGTTTCCAACCCCGATGCAGATTACCGAAACCTCCGCTGACGGCCTGAAGCGCGAATACAAGGTCGTCATCGCCGCCGCCGACATCGCCCAGAAGGTCGACGCACGTCTCTCCGAGCTGGGCCGCAACGTGCGCCTCCCCGGGTTCCGGCCCGGCAAGGTGCCCATGTCGATGCTGAAGAAGCGCTACGGCGCGCATGTCATGGGCGAGGTTTTGGAACAGGCGGTCGGCGACAGCTCGGCCCAGGCGATGCGCGAGCGCGGTCTCCGTCCGGCCCTGCAGCCGAGGATCGAGATCGTGTCGTTCGAGGAGGGAGCCGACCTCGAATACAAGATGAACGTCGAGCTCCTGCCCGACATCACGCCGACCCCGCTCTCCGAGATCGAGCTCGAGCGCCTCAAGCCCGAGATCGCCGACTCGGAGGTCGACCGTCAGCTCGAGCGGATCGCCGAGAACAACCGTAAGACGACTCCCGTCGACCGCCCCGCCGAATCGGGCGACGCGGTCGTGATCGATTTCGTCGGCCGGATCGGCGGGGTCGAGTTCCCGGGCGGCAAGGGCGAGAACCATACGCTTCGGCTCGGCTCCAATCAGTTCATCGCCGGCTTCGAGGACCAGCTCGTCGGGGCGAAGGCGGGCGAGAAGCGGGTCGTGAAGGTTTCCTTCCCGAAGGAGTACGGCAACGAGGAGCTTGCCGGAAAGGAGGCCGAGTTCGAGGTCGAGGTGAAGGAGGTGCGCGCGTTCGAGCCCGGGGGCGTCGACGAGGATCTGGCGCAGCGCATCGGCTTCGACTCGCTCGACGAGTTGAAGAAGACCGTCCGCGAACAACTCGAGCGCGATTTCGCTCAGCTCGCGCGACAGAAGCTGAAGCGGCGGGTCCTGGACGCTCTCGCGGCGCGGCACGACTTCCCGGTCCCGACCGGCATGGTGGACCTCGAGTTCGAGACGATCTGGAAGCAGCTCGAGGAGGAGCGGAAGCGCAACCCGGAGTCGGCTTCCGAGGATGCCGGAAAGAGCGAGGACGAGCTCAAGGCCGAGTACCGCAAGATCGCAGAGCGGCGGGTGCGGCTCGGCCTCCTCCTCTCGGAGATCGGCCGGCAGAACAACATCCAGGTCACCAACGAGGAGGTGAACCGCGCGATCGTGCAGGAGGCACGGCGCTTCCCGGGTCAGGAGCGCCAGGTGGTCGAGTTCTATCGGAAGAATCCCGACGCGCTCGCCAATCTCCGCGCGCCGATCTACGAGGACAAGGTAATCGACTTCATCGTCGAGATGGCCAAGGTGACCGACAAGCCGGTTTCCCCCGAGGAGCTCTTGAAGCCGGAGCCCGACGAGGAGAAGGCGGCCTAAATTCCGCCGGCCCCCGCTTGCGGCGGGCGAGAGGCGGGGGCACATTCGAGCCGGGCGGACGGCCGCCCGGCTCTCCCGCGGTTACGGGAGAGGGCCAACTCGGGAGTTCTGAATGCGCGACCCCTTCGAGGTCTACGCCAACACGCTCGTTCCGATGGTCATCGAGCAGACCAATCGGGGCGAACGGGCATTCGATATCTACTCGCGCCTCCTCAAGGAGCGCATCGTGTTCCTTGTCGGGGCGGTCAACGACTACGTGTCGAGCCTGCTCTGTGCCCAGCTGCTCTTCCTCGAATCGGAGAATCCGAACAAGGACATCGCCTTCTACATCAATTCGCCGGGCGGCGTCGTGACCTCGGGTCTCGCGATCTACGACACGATGCAGTACATCCGCTCGCCGGTCTCGACCGTCTGCATCGGCCAGGCCGCCTCGATGGGATCGCTGCTGCTCTGCGCCGGAGCGAAGGGCAAGCGCTTCTCGCTGCCGAACTCGCGCATCATGATCCATCAGCCCTCCGGCGGCGCCCAGGGCCAGGCGACCGACATCGAGATCCAGGCGCGCGAGATCCTCGCGCTGAGGGCCCGGCTCAACGAGATCTACGTTAAGCATACCGGCCAGCCCCTCGAGGTGATCTCGGCCGCCGTCGAGCGCGACAAGTTCCTCTCGCCCACCGAGGCGAAGGAGTTCGGGCTCATCGACGAGGTCGTTGTCGCCCGTCCGCCGCGCGAGGAGGAGGCCAAGGCGCGGACCTGATCCGATCGGGTTCGGTGGCATTTAATGAAATGTTGATGGCTGTCGGGGCATAGCGTTTAATCGCTTTTGCCCAGTGGGGTGGCGCGTCCGCTGCGCGCCCCGGCGGCCGGCTGAGGGAGTGCGATGTCCAAGTCCAGCGGCGGCGATTCGAAGAACACCCTCTACTGCTCTTTCTGCGGCAAGAGCCAGCATGAGGTCCGCAAGCTCATTGCGGGTCCGACCGTCTTCATCTGCGACGAGTGCGTCGAGCTCTGCATGGACATCATCCGTGAGGAGCACAAGACGACGCTCGTCAAGTCGCGCGACGGCGTGCCGGGCCCGAAGGACATCTGCAAGGTCCTCGACGACTACGTCATCGGCCAGGATCACGCGAAGAAGGTCCTCTCGGTCGCGGTCCACAACCACTACAAGCGCCTTGCGCACGGCGCGAAGAACAACGACGTCGAGCTCGCGAAGTCGAACATTCTCCTCGTGGGTCCGACGGGGTCGGGCAAGACGCTTCTGGCGCAGACGCTGGCGCGGATCATCGACGTTCCGTTCACGATGGCGGACGCGACGACGCTGACCGAGGCGGGCTATGTCGGCGAGGACGTCGAGAACATCATCCTGAAGCTGCTGCAGGCGGCCGACTACAACGTCGAGCGGGCGCAGCGCGGCATCGTCTACATCGACGAGGTCGACAAGATCAGCCGCAAGTCGGACAACCCCTCGATCACGCGCGACGTGTCGGGCGAGGGCGTGCAGCAGGCGCTCCTCAAGATCATGGAGGGGACGGTCGCGAGCGTGCCGCCGCAGGGCGGCCGCAAGCACCCGCAGCAGGAGTTCCTTCAGGTCGACACGACCAACATCCTCTTCATCTGCGGCGGCGCCTTCGCGGGGCTGGAGAAGATCATCGCGATGCGCCGCCAGGGCACGTCGATCGGCTTCGGCGCCGAGGTGCGCGGCCCCGACGAGCGCAAGACGGGCGAGATCCTGAAGGACCTCGAGCCCGAGGATCTCCTCAAGTTCGGCCTCATCCCGGAGTTCGTCGGGCGCCTGCCGGTGATCGCGACCCTCGAGGACCTCGACGAGAAGGCGCTCATCGAGATCCTGACCAAGCCGAAGAACGCGCTCGTGAAGCAGTACCAGCGCCTCTTCGAGATGGA